>CAKOVA010000004.1 GCA_934120735.1 uncultured Prevotella sp. | reverse complement strand
AAAGGGTAAAGGTGCCGAAATTGCGTGTCGTAAGGTGTGAATCGTACACACGGCATTTCTTATTTGTTCTTAAAAATGTTATGCAAATATAATAAGATGTGGGGAGATGTGCAAGAAATGTCGTACATTTGCCCAATGCAAAAGTGCCAAAATTACTTTCCTCTTCCATTGACATGCCATTTGTTCATCTTCCTGTTGCTGTTGATGCTCTGTGGATGCGAGAATGAAAAGACACAGGTACGCACGCCTTGGGGCACCACGTTGGGCACCGATACGGCCAACGTGAGCCAGGGTTTCTCGCTGGATGACATCATTGGAAACGGCGAATTGATTATGCTGACCATCAATGGCCCCGAGACTTATTACGACTATCGTGGGCGTGGCATGGGATTACAGTATTTGCTGTGTGAGCAGTTTGCCCGACAGTTGGGCGTTTCCTTGCGGGTAGAGTTGTGCAAAGACACCACGGAGATGGTCAATAGGCTCGAGCAAGGTGACGGCGACATCATCGCTTTTCCGCTGCCCAGAACCGACAAACGCTTGCTGTACTCGGGGCCTTCGGCTGATTCGTTGAAAACACAGTGGGCGGTAAGGAAAGACAATGAGGCGCTTGCCGACACGCTGAACAAATGGTTCAGTCCGAAACTCATTGCCCAAGTCAAGCAGCGAGAATCGTTCTTGCTGTCTACCCGCAGCGTTACCCGTCACGTTTATTCACCCATGTTGAACCGTTCGCAGGGCGTTATCTCCCGTTACGACCACTTTTTTCAGCAGTATGCGCCCATGGCCAGATGGGATTGGCGCTTGATGGCGGCTCAATGTTATCAAGAGTCTACCTTCGACCCGCAAGCCCGTTCGTGGGCCGGCGCACTGGGATTGATGCAAATTATGCCTGGAACGGCGGCGCATCTGGGTCTTTCGTTGGCCGACATTCATGATCCGGAGCAAAATATAGCGGCCGCAGCCAAGTATTTGCAAGAGCTAAGTGCCCATTTTCAGGATGTGAGAAACGTGCAGGAACGCCAGTATTTCGTGCTGGCCAGCTACAATGGTGGCTCTTATCATGTGCGCGATGCGATGGCGTTGACCCAGAAAAATGGTGGCAATCCGCATAGTTGGAATCACGTTTCAGAATATATTTTGAAGTTGTCTGACCCACGTTACTATCGCGACCCCATCGTCAAGCGCGGCTATATGCGTGGTTCAGAGACGGTTGACTATGTCAACAAAATTCGTGCCCGCTATGCGCAATACAGAGGTGTGGCCAAGGGTGGAATTGGTTTTTATAGCATCCAGAAGCCATCCAGGGCCAAGCGCAAGCATCGCTTTAAACTCTGAACGTGGCATAATGGGTTGCCGTAGGGGCGTGATTTATCACGTTCCGCCCCTTTGCGATTGTCAAATCAAGACCGTACTGTTTGACGGAGCGTGATGAATCACGCCCCTACACTTTTCTTACCCAAAAACGCATTATTTTCAAACTCATTGTTATTGGCTGCCAAACTCTTTGCTATTGGCACTCAAACTCAATGTTATTGGCAGCCAAACTCAATGCAATTGGATGACGGGTTGAATGGCTTTCGTTGTGAAAGGATTAAGTGGTTGATTTTCAGGACGTAGCGGATTTTATCCGTATCATCATCTCTGTTCGTCAATGCCCATCCCCGTTTTATGCTTCGGCTGCTTCTGTTTGGATGGCTTTCCTGTTTGATTGGGCTTGTCTGCGGGCTTCTATCGACCCATACACATAGTAGTTGACGTAGATGCCAACGGTCAGGAACGCGGCGCAAATAAAGTAGATGAGGATGCAGGTGCCGTAGGTAAGCACGGGGAAGTAGGTTGGAAGGGTGTTTGGGTCACCACTCTGCACGCCCATTTGTGACAGGGTGCTGGCCATGAGCAGGATGTATACCGGCATGAGGAGAATGAGGGTGAGGAAAAAAATGACGATTCCATATAAGAAAAAGGTGGAAACGATGAACCCAATGCGGCGCAGTCCTGTTCGGTAACCACCCAGCACATGCGTTTTGAACTTGGCCTCTTTCTCCTGAATGTATCTCATGGAAGAATAGGCAAAGGGTGCCATAGCGATGAGAATGATGAGCCAGGCCACCGGAACGAGCCATGCCTGCATGCCCATTCCGGCCGTGCCGACAGCCGCTGGTGCGGGTTTTTGCCCATCAGAAATGGAGAGCGTCGCAGCAAGTAGCAGCAGGGAAATCACGCTCATGACAACCACATAGGCCAACTGAAGTTTGGCGTTGCGCTTGAGGTTGCAGGCAAAGCTGTTCTCGTTGAGCAGGGTGGTGGTACGAGCCATGTACCATACCGACGCACAGAGCAGCAGCACGTTGAGCAAACCGAACGTGACCGACTTGCCCGTGGGCAAGCTGCCGTCCATCGTGTGCATGGCATTGGTGAGGCCAAAGGCCAGACATGCGCCCCCAATGACGGAGAACACCAGCAGCGACAGCCAGTTTTTACGCAGGATGGTCATGACGTTAGAGCAGAAAAGAAGATATCCGGCCTTGATGCTACCCGATATGCTTCTGTTTTTATAGAGATCGTTTTCCATATTCGTTTGATTGATTTATGTTATTTTCGTTCTTCTTTTAAATTCGCTGCACGCTATGGCCGTGGCAATGGCCACGTTGAGGCTCTCGGCCTTGTTGGGCAAGGTGGAGAAGTTGGGGATGAGCAACGGATGGTTGACGCGTGCGCGCAGGTCTTTCGAGATGCCGTTACCTTCGTTGCCCATGATGATGATGCCGGTCGCGGTGAGCGTCTGTTGATAGATGTCCCTGCCATCGAGCAAAGTGCCATAGACAGAGGTTGATGGTGGCAGCGTGTCGGCATATTCGCAGAGATTCAGGTAGGTGACGTCGACGTGTGCGATGCTTCCCATGGTGGCCTGAACCACTTTCGGGTTGTACACATCCGCTGTGTCTCCGCTGCAAATCACGTTCCTGATGCCAAACCAGTCGGCAATGCGAATGATGGTGCCAAGGTTGCCCGGGTCTTGAATGCCATCTAAGGCCAGCACCAGCTCATGGGTTGGGTCGATGTGAGCGGGCATGTGGCGTTGTTCGAATACGGCCAACACCTCTTGCGGGTGCTGCAACAGACTGATTTTTTGCAGCTCGTCGGGCGATACTGGGATGATTTGCGGTCGTCTGTCACCCTGGTTGCCCTTCAAAATCTCGTCTTCGTGCCGTTCGAGCCATTGCTCTGTGGCCACGATGAGTTCGGGTTGGAACGACGACAGCAGGTCGTGAACCACCTTAGGACCCTCGGCAACGAACGTGCCATGGGCCAAACGTCCCTTCTTTGTTTGCAGTGCGTTGATGTATTTGAGTTTTGCTTTACTAATCATCCTCTTCGTTTTGATGTGCTGTGGAATGTTGAAGCCAAGCACAAAGATAGTAAATTCTTGATTCTTCAACCGCTTATTTAGCATCTTTTTCCTTACCTTTGCAATGATATACACGGAAGAGCCAGTTGCGTGAGCATGCAACAGCGTTCTGTGCCATTGTGGTTTTCATCATTAAACAGGTGCATTTTGAGGAAAGTAAAATTATCGATTTTTTTTCTGACGTTGCTGTTCCTGGTTGGTTGCTCATCGAGTAAATTCATCCCGGAGAACGAATATCTGTTGCAAGAGGTTGAAATCAAGTCTGATCAGAAAGGCTTCGATGCTGCCTCGTTGGAGCCCTATATCCGACAGAAAGCCAACTCCAAGTGGTTCTCTTTGTTCAACATTCCGCTGGGAACTTATTCGCTTTCGGGGCGAGATACCACGAAATGGGTAAATCGTACCTTGCGAAAGATTGGCGAAGAGCCGGTGCTGTTTGATACCGTGCAGGCCAATCAGTCGATGAACGACCTGAAGAAGGCCTTGCAAAACGCTGGATACATGCATGCGGACGTAGACTTGCAGACAAAAATAAAGGGCAAAAAGCTGAAAGCCATCTACACGCTTCATCCTGGTGAGCCTTATCGTATCAACCGTGTGAGATATGACATTGCGGACGAACGCATCAAACGAATACTGGCTTTGGACAAACCTCAGCATGCTATTCGCGGCCTTCAGAGCGGATCGCGCTTCACAGTGGAACGCCTGGACGAAGAGCGTAATCGAATAACCAAGCTGCTGTTGGACAGCGGTTTTTATAAATTTCACAAGGATTTTATCGTCTTTGAGGCCGACTCGGCACGCAACAACACCGACATCAACCTGGTGGTCAGACTGTTGAAATACCGTGCCAACAGTGATGCGCCTGAGACCAATCACCCACGTTATTTCATTCGTGACGTGAAATTCTCTTCCAGTGAGGAGTCGGGAATCCATCTGCGTCCCAAGACGCTTGAATACAATACGGCCATCAAGGCGGGAGAACCTTTCTCGGCCGCACATCTGCAAACAACGTACAACAACTTTGCACGGTTGCAAGCCGTGAGGTACACCAACATCAAGTTTAAGGAATTGCCCGACACCACGCTGTTGGATTGTGACATACAGTTGAGTCACAACAAGCCTCACACGCTGTCCTTTCAGCCCGAAGGCACCAACACAGCCGGTGATTTGGGAGCAGCCGTATCGCTGACCTACGAGAACAGAAACCTTTTTCGTGGCAGTGAGGTGCTGCGAGTGCAGCTAAGAGGGGCCTTTGAGGCTATTACAGGCTTGGAAGGATATAACGACCAAGATTATCAGGAGTACAACGCTGAGGCCAAATTGCAATTTCCCCGCCTGCTGGCTCCTTTCCTATCCAGCGCATTTCAGCGGCGCAGTACGGCATCGTCGGAGTTGTCTTTCAGTTACAACTTGCAGAATCGTCCGGAATTTCATCGTCGAGTTTTGTCCGCAGCGTTTAGATATCGATGGAACGAACCGAAACGATATTCGTCCTATCGCATGGACTTGATTGATCTCAACTATGTCTATATGCCATGGATCTCTGATACGTTCAAGCGCGATTACCTGGACGACGTCAGCAGTAGGAATGCTATTTTGCGGTACAACTATGAGAATTTGCTGGTCATGAAGATGGGGTTCGGCGTGAGATTCAATAATGGTCGGCATGCCATGATTGCCAACATCGAGACGGCCGGCAACATTTTGAAGGGCTTTTCTAAAGTGCTGTCCTTCCGTAAAAACGCGCAAGGACAGTACACCTTATTTAATACGGCCTACGCACAGTATGTCAAAGGCGACTTTGACTATACCCGTTTGATTACCTTTGATACGCACAACTCGCTGGCGTTGCACATAGATTTGGGGCTTGCTTATCCGTATGGCAACTCGAAAATCCTGCCTTTTGAGAAGCGATACTTCTCGGGTGGAGCCAACTCGGTGAGGGGATGGAGCGTCAGGGAGTTGGGGCCGGGCAGCTTTCGCGGTACCGATGGGCGCATTGACTTCATCAACCAAACGGGCGACATGAAGCTGGATATGAACATAGAGTACCGCACCAAGTTGTTTTGGAAATTCCATGGGGCGGCTTTCGTGGATGCCGGAAACATTTGGACGTTGCGACAATATGAGGAACAACCAGGTGGTCAGTTCAAGTTACACGAGTTTTATAAGCAGATAGCCGTGGCCTACGGACTGGGATTACGCTTGAACTTCGACTTTTTTATTCTGCGGTTCGACATGGGTATGAAGGCCATCAATCCAGCTTATGAAACACAGCGGGAGCATTTTGCCGTGCTTCATCCTAACTTTGGCCGCGACTTCACCTTCCATTTCGCGGTGGGTATGCCCTTCTAATTGCCATACCTTCCAAGAGAATGATGCATGAATCGGCCTTCTGTCCGTGCCTGTTAATGGCGGTAATTATCCGAATAGGGCACGGAGGGCTTCCTCAACTTTGCGTACAGGGTGGAGGGCTATTTGGTATCGTTGTGGATTGATTCCCTGCAAGTTGTATTTAGGGAGGATGAGATGCGTGAAGCCCAACTTCTCGGCTTCAGCGATGCGCTGCTCTATTCTGCTGACGGGACGCACCTCTCCACTGAGGCCTACCTCACCAGCCATGCACCATCCGCTCTCGATGGGGGTGTCAACGTTGCTGGACAAGACCGCCGCAATGACGCTCAAGTCCATGGCCAAATCGGTGACGCGCAGCCCACCGGCAATGTTGAGAAACACGTCTTTCTGCATGAGTTTAAAGCCCACCCGCTTTTCCAACACGGCCAAAAGCATGTTCAACCTACGCTGGTCAAAGCCTGTGGCCGATCGTTGTGGCGTGCCGTACGCAGCAGAAGAGACGAGAGCCTGCGTCTCCAACAGGAACGGACGAACGCCTTCTATGGCCGATGAGATGGCGATGCCGCTCAGTCCGTCGTGATCTTGCGTGAGCAACAGTTCGGATGGATTGCTCACTTGCCTAAGTCCGTCTTGCTGCATTTCATAGATTCCCAGTTCCGACGTGCTGCCGAAGCGGTTTTTTATGGCGCGCAAGATGCGGTAAATATAATGTTGGTCGCCCTCAAACTGGATGACAGTGTCCACGATGTGTTCGAGAATTTTAGGGCCAGCCAGCGTTCCTTCCTTGTTGATATGCCCAATCAAGATGACGGGAATGCCGCTATTTTTGGCAAAATGAAGCAGCAGGGCGGCGCATTCCCTTACCTGAGAGATGCTGCCCGGCGAGCTTTCTACATGTTCTGTCGCAATGGTTTGGATGGAGTCAATCACCACCAACTCCGGCTTGACGGTCTTGATTTGCTCGAAAATCAGTTCCAGAGAGGTTTCGCACAGGATGACCACATGGTCACTTTCGGCTTTAGACAGTCTTTCAGCACGCATCTTTAGTTGGTGTGCACTCTCCTCTCCGCTGACGTAGAGCACCCGCTTGTCCGTCATTTGGAGAATGGTTTGCAGCGTCAGCGTACTCTTTCCGATGCCCGGCTCGCCTCCTAATAGGGTGATGGAGCCAGAAACAAGTCCGCCTCCCAGCACGCGGTTCAGCTCGTCATCGTGCATGTCGATGCGCGGTTCGTCAAGCGTTGAGATGTCTTTCAGGCGCAAAGGTTTGTTCTTTTCCGTGTTGCCTTTGAAGGCACTGACGACCGAACGGGCCGTTGATTGCGACGTATCAGAGCCGATGCGTATCTCCTTGAAGGTGTTCCATTGCCCACAATTGGGGCATTTGCCCATCCATTTGGGCGAATCCTGACCGCAATTAGAACACACATAAGCTATCTTTTCTTTTGTCATGGTGGTGGGATTGTTGATAGACAAAAGTAATAATATTTTTCTGAGAATCAAAATTAATGTTTAATTTTGCAAGGTATGAAAAAGTTATTGCTTTTAGCTGTGCTGCTCATCTCGCTGGTTGCTTGCCAACAGTCCACAACAGAGCGCCAACAAGTGACGAAGGCTCAGCGTGAAAAGTTGCGTCAGGAGAATGCCGAAGCACTGAAGATTGCCGTGCTGCCAACGCTCGATTGCCTTCCATTATATGTGGCCAAAGAGTTGCGATTGTTTGATACGCTGCATGTAGATGTCAGGCTTAAGCCCTTTACGGCGCAGATGGATGCCGACACAGCCATCGTCGGTGGCAGCGTAGAGGGCATCATGTCCGACCTTGTGCGCATGGAACGGCTGAAACGAAAGGGACTCAAGTTGGATTATCTCACGGCCACCAATCTGCAATGGCAGCTCATCAGCAACAAAACGGCGCGCTTGAAACAGCTCAATCAGTTGGGTGATAAGATGGTAGCCATGACCCGTTTTTCGGGAACCGACTATCTCACCGACGAGAGCCTCAAAGGGGTGAAGACAAAATCCAGGGTCTATAGGGTACAGATTAATGATGTGCATGTACGTTTGCACATGTTACTCAACAACGAGATGGATGCCATGTGGCTGACTGAACCGCAGGCAACAACCGCACGACTGTATCATCACCAGGTGATGACGGAGAGCGAGAAGACGGGCACTCGATTGGGTGTGTTGGCTTTTCGCACCGATTCCATCAATGGACAGCATCGCACCTCACAGCTCAAAGCGTTCGGCCGTGCGTACAACATGGCTGTAGATTCTATTAACAAGCATGGCGTTCAGCACTTTTCCTCGTTGATATGTTCGTATTGCAACACCGATCAAAGAACGGTGAACGCCTTGCCTAAACTGAAATTCAACCACCTTTCTAAGCCCGACACCAAAGATATTGAAAAAGCTCAACGCTATTTAAAATAGCCGTTGAACGTAGTTTATCATTAACATAGATTGTATTTTGGAATACACAGATAGCGAATTACAGCAGATAAGGAATGTCATTACATCCGAACAGAACGTAGGCGAGGCCTTGAAAAGCCTTCGTTCTTTTATCAAATCGTATAAACTTCACGCTTTTGACGCACGCATCAGTCGCATTGAGAGCGATTACGAACTCATGAAGTCTTACATGCGCAAGGGCCTGAATGACCCCCAGTTTGAGGAGGTTTACGACCGTTTGTTACTAACACTGTATGTCCTGAACGCCGATGTGCAGCTGGCTGTGTTCCTCAACGAGAACCCTTCGTACCAAGCAGCCTATATGGACGTGCAGTCGCTGGATGCCGACTTTGATGCGATTAAGACGCGATTGGAGGCGTTCGTGCAGGATATAGCGTTGCTTTCGCTCGAGCCTCAGGATGCGCAGAAGGCCAGAAAACAGGAACTTTACGACCGTCATCAGCAATATGTTAAAAAGCTTTTTAGCGCACTCCTGGTGTCTCCGCAATGGAATGAAAGCACGGCTAAGTTCGCCCAAGAGCTGCTTTTGTCGCCCACCATCGACGCCATTGACGTCCAGTTGTTGCTGAGTGGCGTGATGTTGTCGGCCATCCAACTGTTCGATATCCATCAGTTTCAAACGCTGGTACAGGTCTATCGCCAGGCAACCGAACCGCATCTCAGGCAACGGGCGTTGGTAGGAATCGTGCTGTCGTTGCCAGAAAACGAGGGAGATATCTATCCCGAGATACAACAGACCATCAACACGTTGTGTCAAGATGAGCAAACCTGCCGTGAATTGGTGGAGTTGCAAATGCAAATGTTCTACTGTATGAACGCCGATGCCGACAATGAAAAGCTGCAAAAAGACATCATTCCCAACCTCATGAAAGGCAGTAACATCAGCATTTCGCGTGCGGGCATCGTCGAAAAAGAAGAAGATGAGGTAGATGAAATGCTCAACCCGGGGGCAGCAGACAAGGCCATGGAGGAGATGGAACGCAACTTTAACCAAATGATGAACATGCAGAAGGCTGGGTCGGACATCTATTTCGGTGGCTTCTCACAAATGAAACGGTTCGCGTTCTTCACCACATTGAGCAACTGGTTCGTACCTTTCTACGAAGATCATCCTGAACTCAGGCAGGTGAACGACAAACTGGGTGGCAACAAATTCATGCAGTTGTTGCTCGAGAGTGGGCCATTCTGCGACTCGGATAAATATTCTTTTGCGCTGGCACTGTCGTCAATCATTGACAAAATACCTCAAAACATGCGCGAAATGCTCAACAGTCAAGACATCCTTGGCACCTCGGTCAGCATGGAAGAGAAAAACAGTTCTGCCTACATCAGGCGAATGTATTTGCAGGACTTGTACCGTTTTTATCGCATCTACCACAACAAAAACGATTTTCACAATCCGTTTGATACAAGCGCTAGCGAAAACAGTGCGTTCTTCGTGATGTGCCCTTATTTTCGTGAGTCGCCCTTGAAGGATAGGATGACGGAAGTAGGAAAGTTCCTTTACAAGCACCATTTCTACAGAGAGCTGTGGCAATTGCTCGGCGCGTATGTGGATAGTGAAGACATAGAGTATTGGCGACTAGCTGCCATGGCGTATTATCGGGAGAAAGATTATCGGTCGGCCGACATGGCTTACACGAACGTTTTGGAGCTGAATGCCGATGACATGCAGGCCATTCGTGGGAAAGCACTCACCGGTTTTTATCTGGAAGACTATGAGCAGGCCGTCGAATACAATAAAAAGTTGTTGGAAATGGATGCTACGAACGAGCATGTGCAGCTGAATTTAGCTGTGTCGCTGATGAACAATGACGAGATAGAGGAGGGGATGAGCCTGCTGTTCAAGTTGAATTACGACCATCCCGAGAATTTGTCCATCCAGCGTTCGTTGGCTTGGGGGTATCTACAGCAGCAGAAACCTCAGCAGGCAGCTCCCATCTACAAGCGCCTGTTGGCCAATAAGCACCGCATGCCAACCGATTGTTTGAATGCCGGTTATTGTCAATGGTTTCTGTCCAACGTGGAAGAGGCCATCGACTTGTTCAGGCAATATGTGACTAAAGCGAAGAAAGAGCGACGCAGGCCGGGTGGCGGCAATTTTCTGAACGAGGTCTTTGCGATGGATGCCGACCTGTTACAACAGTATGGCATCGGTATGAAAGAGGCTTTCGTGATGGAAGATTTGGTAGCCAATAAGTAGGAATTTTCAAGCCAGATGCTTCTTTAACACAGGATGATGGCGGTTGGCGTGTCACGTTTTCGGCCATCATCCAGCCATATAAAAACGGCCCCAAGCATAAATCCATGCTTGAGGCCGCTGCATTTTTTGTCCAATAAAATCTATCCTAAATATTTCATCAGGATTTTTGCATTACCGCTGTCACGTAGCTTCGCAATACTTTTTTCGCGAATTTGTCTCACGCGTTCGCGCGTCAGTCCCAGCTGATCGCCAATTTCTTCCAGTCCTTTCTCGGGACGACCAATGCCGAAGCATTCTTTGATGATGGTTATCTCACGGTCTTTCAGCACCTTGCCGAGTACCGCATTAAGCTCTTGCGCCATCGACTCATGGTCTACATGCCTGTCGGTTCGGCTGTCTTCGCCGCTGGGCATCACGTCGAGCATGGTGTTGTCTTCGCCGTCCTGGAAAGGAGCATCTATACTCACATGGTGTCCGTCGGCCATCATGCTCTGACTGATTTTGTCTTCATCGATGTTCGTTGCATCCGACAACTCAGTGATAGAGGGGCGGCGGTGGTTCTCTTGCTCGAACCTGTTGATTTCGTGATTAATCTTGTTGAGCGATCCCACCTGGTTGAGGGGCAGTCTGACGATGCGGCTCTGTTCTGCAATAGCTTGCAAGATGCTTTGGCGAATCCACCAAACGGCATACGAAATGAATTTGAATCCACGCGTTTCGTCAAACTTCTGAGCTGCCTTAATCAGCCCAATGTTGCCTTCGTCAATCAGGTCTGTCAGTGATAGTCCTTGATGCTGGTATTGTTTAGCTACAGAAACAACGAATCGCAAGTTGGCAGTGACAAGCTTGTCTTTGGCTCTTTCGCCTTCTGGTCCGCCCTTCTTAATCTTTTGTGCGAGTTCTATTTCCTCGTCAATTGATATCAGGGGTGCGCGGCCTATCTCTACAAGATATTTGTCTAACGCTTCACTTGAACGATTGGTAATGCTTTTCTGAATTTTTAATTGTCTCATCCTAAATACCCTAAACTTCTAACTGATTGATAATCTGAATATTGAATTAATATGTACAATAAACCTTGCAAAGGTACTTATTTTTATCGAAATATCCTAATGATTGTGGCGGTTGAACATTTAAACTTCATTAAATGTACCTTTTTAATGTTATTTCTAGCTATTGGCGGGCTTGCTTATGCTAAGGGCAGGATGTTCAGCGGTAGATATTAAATGGTAAGGTTTGCTCAAAATCGGGCTGTAAGCCCAAAAGCATATAGCCCAGGGCATCGCCCTGAGGTGGATAGGTAGCATAGTGGTCGCCCTGAAAGGGCAAAAGCACGTATAACTTGCAGGACAGAGGACGCTTTTGCCCCTACAGGGCGTAAACCCTCACCACATGTTATCCCAGGGCGTTACCCTGGGCTATATGCTTTAGCCCTTACAGGGCGTAATCCGCACATAGATCTCATTTTTGTAGAAAGTGTGAAGGCATAATTGTTGTTTAGGTGGGCAAGGTGTTAAGGAGTTATTTACCGCAGAATAGTTATATGCACCTACAGGATAGATTGACCACGTGGATAGGAGGGACGCAGCATGATGCTGAATTTTCTTGACAACATGGCTTTAGCTCCTTGGCTTATTTGCAAACAACGGTGATGAGCGTTGCAAATACGACAAGCATGGCTCATGTTTGTAACTATTTTGTATTCAGTAATTTGTGAATTTTCTGCGTGTTTATAGATGCGTTTGATACGGATTTTGGGGTAAAAGCATTGCTTTAACACGCCAATCTGTATGCCTTTGCAGGTCAATGGCATGCAAATTGGCCACCAAAAGGATGCATATAGGGTGGCCAACGCTATGTTTTTACTCAAAAATACGTTTTTTCCACCCTGCCAATCTCCTGTTTTGCATCCTGTAAGCCTATTGATTTTTTCTATTTTGCAAGTTTTGAAACCCTGTTTTTGGGGTGTTTTTCGAGCAAAACATTTTACATTCGTAAGGCCTGATTATTTGCTGGGCTCATCCACTCGTCATCACGTTCCGAAATACGTAGAGGCGTGATTGAGCACATTTCGACACGCGGATGGCTCTACGGGCGTGATAAATTTCGCCTCTACTGTTAAAAAATTCCTCTGCGGGTAAATGCATAACTAAATTGTAACCAATATGTAACGATTATATGAAAATATTTGGTTAATTTTGCAGTGAAATAAGTATAACAGGTTTTCATGCCTCTTTTTTAATTAAAAATTAACACAAAAATGCAGAAAAAAATTGTTTTTCTGATGTCCATGATGATGTGGTTGTGCACATCTATCGTGGCACAGGTTACAACATCCGCAATGAGTGGTAAGGTTACCCTTGAGGGAACCGGCGAAGAACTCATTGGTGCGACCGTCCAGGCGGTACACGAGCCTTCTGGAACTACCTATTCGGCAGTGACCAACGTGAACGGACGTTTTAACATTCAGGGTATGCGTACAGGTGGTCCTTATGCCGTTACGGTGAGCTACGTGGGACACCAGACGAAGACTTACAAGGATATCACGCTTCAGTTGGGTGAGGTGTATAACCTTGGCGTCACCCTTTCGGAAGACGCCGCCATGCTGGGCGAGGTTGTTGTCAGTGCTACGGCATCCAAGTTTGCGCAAGAGAAGACCGGTGCTTCGACCAACATCAACAATTCGCAGATGATGAATCTGCCTACGGTGAGCCGCAGTATCACCGACATCACGCGTCTTTCTCCTTATGGAGGCAATGGCATGAGCTTTGTCGGAACGGATGGTCGTACGGCCAACTTCACCGTGGATGGTGCCAACTTCAACAACAACTTTGGTTTGTCATCGGCTCTTCCAGGTGGTGGCAACCCCATCTCCATCGAAGCTATTGAAGAGTTGCAGGTGGTAATTGCTCCCTACGACGTGCGCCAAACCAACTTCATCGGTGGTGGTGTGAATGCCATTACCAAGTCGGGTACCAATGCTTTCAAGGGCAGCGCGTACATTTATCACCAAAATGAGAACATGCGAGGCGATGCTGTCGAAGGATTCCAGATTACCAATGCGCGCGAGAAGGATCGCAAGACTACCTACGGTTTTACGTTGGGTGGCCCGATTATCAAGAACAAGTTGTTCTTCTTCGTGAATGGTGAAACAGAAAAGGTTCCTACGGTAGCTAACCGTTGGAGAGCCTCTGAGGACGGTGTGGCCAACGCTCAAGAGTATATTTCGCGTACAACAATCAAGGATTTGCAGACTGTTTCTGACTTTGTGAACAAGAAATATGGATACAATACAGGTTCGTACACCAGCTTTCCCGCAGACATCAGCAACACCAAGCTGTTGGCACGCTTAGACTGGAACATCACTGACCAGCACCGTTTGGCCTTGCGTTACAACTACACCAAGAACATGACCTGGCGCTCGCCTAATGCATCGTCTATGGATGGCGGCACACGCATGTCGGAAGGCCGTTTGTCGCAGGCGTCTATGGCGTATGCTAATACCATGTATTCGATGGACAACCTGGTACACTCGTTCTCGTTCGACTTAAATAGTCGCCTGACAGAGAATCTTTCCAACCAGTTGTTGGCAACCTATTCAAAGCTGGACGACTTGCGTAGTTCTAATTCTTCTGAATTCCCCTTCATTGATATCCTGAAAGGCGGACAGGCTTACCTGTCGTTGGGTTACGAGCTGTTTACATGGAACAATGCCGTTCATAACGATGTTTGGAACGTGAAGGACGAGTTGACTTACTATGCAGGAAAGCATAAAATTACCGGTGGACTGGCCTACGAATACAAGATGGCGGACAATGCCTACATGCGTAATGGTACGGGCTACTATCGCTATAGCAGTCTGGACGATTTCATCAATGGTGCCGCTCCCGAGATTGTGAATCTCACTTACGGCTATGATGGCGAGAGTGCGCCGGCCGCTCGTGTACGCAGCAACAAGATTTCTGTATACGGACAGGATGAATGGTCGGTGATGGACAACTTCAAGTTGGTTTACGGTCTGCGCATTGACAATCTCTCATTCGTCAACAGCGACTTGATTACCAACAAGGCTATCTATGACCTTGATTACGACGGGCGTCGCATTGATACGGGTAAGTGGCCTTCAGCCAACTGGATATTCTCACCTCGTGTAGGATTTACCTGGGATGTCTTGGGTGACAAGTCGCTCAAGGTGCGTGGCGGTACGGGTCTCTTTGCCGGTAACTTGCCACTGGTGTTCTTCACCAACATGCCTACCAACGGTGGTATGGTGCAGTATCAGGCACAAATTAACGCTGCCAACGCTGCCAAACGAGGCTTCGACATGGATACCTTTGCAGGCGGACTGGTGACCGATGCCAATGGCAAGGCTACGCAGAAAGCGCTCTATGACAAACTGATTTCTTTGGGCTATCCTTCTACCATCAAACCCGAGGACGGAACAGTTCCATCTGCTATCGCTGCCGTGTCAGAAAACTTTAAGTTGCCACAGGTATGGAAAGCATCCGTGGCTATCGATTATCAAGTACCGGTGTCGTTCCCATTCACCTTGTCGGGTGAGTTTATTTACAATAAGACGCTCAACGAAACCACCATTTCAGACTGGAGTATTCCTTCTGTGGGCGGGTTCGCTCGGTTGAATGGTGTGGACAACCGTCCTATCTATCCTACGGGATTCCGTACCAACACCAAGGCTTTTGTCTTGGAGAATACCAGTCGCGGCTATGGTTGGACGGCTAACTTAACCGCCAATGTACAGCCGGCAGAGTGGGTTAGCTTGATGGCTGCCTATACTCACAACGTGGCTAAGAGTGTGACGGGCATGCCTGGTTCTAACGCAGAGTCGGCATTCACCTACGTTCCAACTGTGGAGGGACCGAACCACATCAAGTTGCACAACTCGCAATACAACACGCCCGACCGATTGGTGGCATCGGCTACCATCCACGACAAGAGTGGTAATCACTATAGTTTGTTCTATGAAGGATGGAGAGGTGGAGCCAACTACTCGTTCATGACCACCAATGATATGAACGGTGACGGATACAATTATGACGCCATCTACATTCCTACCGATCAGCAAGTGGCCGACAAGCAATTCCGTTTCGTATCGGAAGACGATAAAACTCGCTTCATGGACTATGTGCATGCCAATGGTTATCTGAGCAAACATCAAGGCGAATATGCCGAGGCTTACGCGCTTTACTCGCCTTGGGTGCATCGCATTGACTTCGCTTACAAGCACGATTTCAAACTTAACGTAGGTAAGACAAAGCATGGTTTGCAGCTGAGCTTCGACATTAAGAACCTGCTCAACCTCTTTGACTCAAAGTGGGGTGTGGCCAAATACTTGAATCCTGCCATCGGTTCGGATGCCCGTATCCTCAAATACGAGGGTGTTGACACAGACGGTGTGGCTAAGTTCTCTACACCAAAATCCATCAATGGCAATACCGAAACGTTCACACCGAGCTATTCTATCGGCCAGTGCTGGTACATGTCGGTGGGTATCAAGTACACGTTTAACTAAAGTCAAGCATACATTTAATTAATAGTAAAACAAAAGGATATGAAACTAAAATATATCATTCCATCGTTCATCGCAGTCATAGCCATGTTTACAGGCTGTGCTGACGACAACGAACCCACCTATTTGGACAACTTGAAGGTGTCTTCTTCTTATGTGGCCTTCGACGTGAAAGGTGGAACGCAGAAGATTACCGTGACGGCTACGGAAGACTGGAGCATGGACTTCATGGTTCCGGTGAAGGCCGATTCGCTGGATGATGAAAAGGGTATCGTGAAATATCAGGTTCCTACTAGTCAGATGGCAACCAAGGAAAACAGTTGGATCAAAGTGTCACAACTGAGTGGTGGCGCAGGAACTACCGACATCTCATTCACCGTTGGCGCTACAACGGCGACGCGTTCGGTCACCGTACGCATCAAAGCCGGTGACAAATATCAGAACATCATCGTTGCTCAGATTGACGATTCTCCCACACCCGAAAGTACTGTGAAGGATGTATTGAAGGGGGTTGACAGCAAAACCTACCGCGTGACAGGTATGTGTGGTAAAATCATTAACACCTCATACGGTAACTGGTACATGGTAGACAACGAGGGCAACGAGCTCTATATCTATGGTACAAAGGACGCATCAGGCGCTTATAACTGGAAGAAGTTTAACATCGCTCCTGGCGATCTTGTCACTGTTGAAGGTGCGAGGACGACCTATAACACGACTATTGAGATAGTGGATGCCACATTTATCTCAGTGAAGAAGGCGCTCTTGCTCAGCAAAGAGACCAACAAAACCATCGACAAGGAGGCCAAACCGTTCAACATCACCATCACACAGAAAGGCGAAGGCTTGAATTTCAAGTCGGATGTCGACTGGATGACGATAGAACCAGGCTACACAGTCAACAAGAAGGGTGACTTGGTATTTACCATCAATCCTTCTGAGAACGCCACTGGCAAGAACCGTGAGGGCACACTTACATTCAAGAGTACCAAGGGAAAGGAAGAGTCTGTATTGTCAGTTTCCATCATTCAGCTGGGTACTACACCTGTCACCACAGGCGGTATCGCAGGAATTTCATCTGCCATATCAGCCAGTACTGATAGAAATAAGCAGGTGAACTTCGACGTTATGCTCACCGATGCTAAGGTGACCTACAAGAATGGCAGCAACATTTTCGTTGAAGACGCAACAGGTGGCTTGCTACTTTACAGTGGCAATTCAACTCTTGCTGTGGGTGATGTCATCAATGGACGTGTGTGGGGTGCTGGCTATGCATACAACGGACTTCCTGAAGCCACGTCGTTGCAAACCGAATTGGCCAAGGTTACCAAGGGTGATGCACCCAAACCTACGGAAGTGACGCTTGCACAGCTTGCTGCTGACTATGGTAAATACATCAATCGTTATATTCTCATCAAAGACGCTACCGTGGGTAAGACCATTGACGTGAAGTACTCGGGCGTGAAAAGTGCAGGTGAGTTGACAGATGGCACGAACACATTTGCCTTGAATCACCAAAAGTCAGGCAAGTACAACGGTAAGAACATCTACTATTATGTTCAGGCTGCCAAGGACAGTAAGGTGAATGTTGTTTGCATTCCTTCTGTTTACAAGACGAAAAAACAATTGAATATCTGGGACAAGAGATGGATTCGTAATAAGTAACGATTCCTGAATAAGATTTATCATGAGAGGGTGTGCTTCGCAGCATGCCCTCTTTTGATTTGAAATCCAGCAGAAGATTAAATGACCTCATCTCTTTGTGGTGTGTCATTATTTAATTATCTTTGCCGTACAACTAAAACATACAAGAACATTATGGTTATAGATTTCAATGATTTAGACGAACAAACCATAGAAGGTTTCAAGGGAGGTAAAGGCACACTTGTTACGCGCAACTTTGCGGATGATAAGTGCAAAATCATGTTGAGTACACTCAAGCCAGGTGCTTCGACCGGACTTCATACCCACGTTGATAATTGTGAGGTGGTCTATGTCTTAGAAGGAACGTTGACGTGTCATGATGACGGAGAGGCAAAACAAGTGCAAGCCGGACAAGTGCATTATTGTCCAATGGGACACCATCATTACATGGAAAACCTTACTTCGTCGGATGTCCGTTATTTTGCCATCGTTCCAGAACATCATTGAGAATATGTTCTCAGCATGAACAGTCATGTATCAAGGCAACATTTTTGTCGTATGAATAGGGCACGTTGCTGATAGATACGAATGTTTGCTATCCATATTCTTTTGATTATGAGGAAAAATATTTAACTTTGCGGCTGTTATGACGGAAGGAAAGATAATCAATGGGCGTCCTCAACTGGCCATCATTGATTCCAATACGCTGGCTGTGTTGGGATTGAAGCAAATCTTGCAGAATGTGATGCCGGTCATGGATGTAACCACATTCGGCTCGTTTGAAGAGCTGACCGAATGTGCCGTGGACTCTTTTTTCCATTACTTCGTGTCGATGAGCATTGTGTTGGAACACCGTCAGTTCTTCCTTGACCGACAAAAAAAGACGATTGTTTTAGCCGCTTCCACTGACCCATCTACCCAACTTTCTGGATTTCATAGTCTGTGTGTTAACGTTCCGGAAGACCAGTTGGTGCGTTCGTTGTTGATGTTGGAACAAAATGCACATGGCGGGGGACAGCGTTTCCCATCTACACTGAAGACATTGAAGACCAAAATTCTGTCTGATCGTGAAATTGAAGTGTTGTCACTCATTGTTCAGGGATATATTAATAAGGAGATAGCTGACCAATTGAACATTGGCATGACAACGGTTATCACGCATCGTAAGAACATCATGGACAAGCTGGGGGTAAAGAGTGTATCGGCTCTCACCATCTATGCCGTGATGCATGGGTACGTAGATATCAATAAAATATAAAGGTGTAACCCACCAATATTGCGTCAAGAATCCTCTTGGCGCTGGTTATTTTTTAGGTCAATGGCACTTTTTAGGCCGCTTTTAATGCTTATAACACGGGCGCTAACAAGTGAGCAAACCATCCACGCAGCTTCTGCCAAGGCGTTCTAAACTCATCCCAGCTCTTGGGAGTGAGCAGAAAACTATCTTTCTTGTCATCATCAAACAGTTTGTCCAGCTGGCGAGTAGTGCAGCGATCAACAATCACAGCGTTTTCTTCATAGTCGAAATTCAGACTTCTGGCATTGAGGTTGGCACTCCCCACCGTGCAGAATTTGCCGTCTACCATTATCACCTTGGTATGGTGGAAACCATCCGTAAACATCCACACGTTCGCCCCTTGCTTCATCAGTTTGTGCGCATTGTAGAACCCACAGTCGGGTGTTAAGGGAATGTCGCTGCTGGTCGACAGCATAATCTCTACTTTCACACCTCGCTTGATGGCCTTCCTCAGGGCTTTCTTGATACCCCGATTCAGTGTAAAGTAAGGATTGATGATTTTCAAACTGTCTCGAGCTGCATCGATAGCTCCCACATAGAACGCCCTAATCATCTCGTTACTGATGCGCGGTTCACGGTTCACGATGCCTACCATCTTATCGCCTGACGTACTGCAGGTGTCCGACTTGAGCCCTTTGATATGCCCCCTGTTGCGGTGACCTCTATAATATTTTGCACCATGCACGTTCTGCTTGGCCGTTTTATTCCACATTTTCAAGAAGATACGTTGCAGATCGTTCACCGCTAAACCCTCAATTCTACAGTGCATGTCGTTCCATTTTCCCACCTGACGGGTGCCCTTAATGTAGTAGTCGGCCACGTTCATGCCACCCGTGTAGGCCACCTCGCCATCAATGACGACAATCTTGCGATGGTCGCGGCTCAGCACATGATTGATCCAAGGAAAGGTGATGGGGTCAAATTTGTAAATCTCAACACCTTTGGCGCGTATCGAGTCCAGGTGATGTTTCTTCAGTGGACGGTTGTTCGACCAATTACCAAAAGCATCAAACAATGCTCTTACCTCCACACCCTCAGCCGCTTTCTCTTCCAAGATATCGAATAACAGTCGCGCAATGGAGTCGTTTCTAAAGTTGAAGTACTCCAAATGCACGCTACTCTTGGCTTGCTTGATGGCCAAAAACAGGTCATCAAACTTCTCTTGTCCGTCCATCAACAGCGTCACACTGTTGTCATGTGAGAACCTCACACCCTTCTCTCGCAAGGTTTCAACGATGAGTGAGTCTGAGCTCTGCGCATCAACTGACGTGCAGGCGATGAAACATAAAATAAATAATAGGACTCTCAAATTTCAGTCAACGGGGGTTCTTATATCATGCACGAATAGTGGTCGACGACCCCTAACAAATGGTTGTCGCTGTCAACAACCAGTACCGTATGTATTTTGTACTTGTGCATGATGGTTTGTATCTCTGTGATTTTTGTGTTCGGTGAAACAGTTTTTGGACTCGTTGTCATGATGTCGCTTACCGTCTTGTCGAAGAATTGGGCTTGCCACTTCTCCATCGCGCGCCTAATGTCACCATCGGTAATCAGTCCTACCACTTTCTCGTTCTCCAACGAGACACCCAAACCCAGTTTTCCTTTGCTCACATGAATGATGGCTTCGCCCAGATGCATCTCTTTGGGGATGATGGGCAGGTTGTCTGACCGCATCACGTCGGAGGCTGTTGTGAGCAACCGCTTGCCCAGTTCGCCACCCGGATGAAACTGTGCGAAGTCGTTTGGCTTAAAGTTTCTCACCATCATCAGGGCAATGGCCAGCGCGTCTCCCATGGCCAGTGCGGCCGTCGTGCTGCTCGTTGGAGCCAGATTCAGCGGACAGGCCTCTTTCTCTACGCTGCATGTGATGTGCGCTGTCGAGTATTTGGCCAGCAGCGATTTGGGATTTCCGCTGATAGATACCACCGGTACGCCCATGTGCAGCACCATGGGTAGGAAGCGAAGCAACTCATCAGTCTGTCCGCTGTTGCTCAAGGCCAGCACCACATCGTCGGGTGTCATCACGCCCAAATCACCATGGTAGATGTCCAGCGGATTGATATAGAACGCTGGTGTACCCGTTGAAGACAGTGTGGCAGCTATCTTGGCACCGATGTTGCCACTCTTGCCAACACCGGTGACGATGATTTTCCCCCTGCAGTTGAACATCATGTCAACGGCCTTTTCGAAGTTTTCATCCAGCTGTGGAATCAACTCCAGCAGTGCCTGCGCTTCATCCTTGATGCACTGTGAGGCGTATTCTCTTACATGTTTTAGCGATTCTTTCGTATTTTCTTCCATGAATCTGTTATTATGTATGCGGTGCGTCTATTGTAGTAGTGATGCGATGAGAGGCTCCAGCTTGTCCAATTCCAACATGTTGGCAGCGTCACTGCGTCCTTCATCCGGTGTTGGATGGGTCTCAAAGAAATATCCCGTTGCCCCAAAAGCTTTCGCAGCGTGTGCCATGGCCGGGATAAATCGTCGGTCACCGATGGTTTTTCCCTCACCCGCACCAGGTCTTTGAACGCAGTGTGTGCAGTCCATAATCACCGTTTTGACAATCTCTCTCATGTCGGGGATGTTCCTGAAGTCAACCACCAGATTGTTGTACCCAAAGCAGTTACCGCGCTCGGTGAGCCATATTTCCTTGGCACCGCTCTCCATAGCTTTTTCTACGGGGTGCCTCATGTCTTTACCACTGAGAAATTGTGCCTTCTTGATGTTCACAATTTTGCCGGTTGCAGCAGCCGCCACCAGCAAATCAGTCTGCCTGCACAAGAACGCGGGTATCTGCAAAATGTCGCACACCTCACCCACTGCTTCCGCCTGCCAGCTCTCATGAATGTCCGTGATAATCCTCAGTTTGTACGTTTCTTTGATGTGGGCGAGCATTTGCAGGCCTTTTTCCAGACCAGGACCTCTGAACGAATGGATAGACGTGCGGTTGGCCTTGTCAAACGAAGCCTTGAAGATGATGTCCGTACCGAGCTTTCGGTTGATATCAACCAGTCGTTGGGCAACAGTGTCCAACAGTTCTTCCGATTCGATGACGCAGGGGCCTGCGATAAAGATGGGTTGCATAATCCGTCGTATAAGTTATGTGTACAAAGTTACAGAAATAGCGTTTAATCGCCAAAGCTTTAACATTTCATTCGTTGTTCCTTGCCAACTCATCTTGCAAAATTAAGAAATTTTCCGCATTTGGCCCCTCCTTTTCTGTTTTTCCATGCATATTTTGCCTTCGAGTTGAGGTAAGATCAGTGCCCCATCAAGAAAATGATTGCCTGAATTGAAATCGCATACACGTTGCTTGACGTTATTTGACCAATTATGTTTATCTTTGCATAAGATAGGCTTCGCCTCAACAAAGTAAACAAGTTTCCTTTGTCTTCGGCTTGCACTATCTTTGCATAAGATAGGCTTCGCCTCAACAAAGTAAGTAAACTTCCTTTGTCTTCGGCTTGCACTATCTTTGCAAATATCCTGATCAATAATAGATTCTTGCTTTGGTCTTCTTGAAAATATTAAACATGTGGAAGTACTCAAAGTAGAATTTGATCAATATCGTATTGCCGAAAGCCCATGAGTGATACACTTAGCCCACAACAACGTCATGCGAACATGGCCGCCGTTCACAGTAAGAACACCAGGCCAGAGATGATTGTGCGCAAATGGTTGTGGAGCCATGGATACCGCTATCGGTTGAATCATCCCCGCCTTCCGGGCAAGCCCGACATCGTGATGCGGAAATACCGCACTTGCATCTTCGTCAATGGCTGCTTTTGGCATGGGCACGAGGGGTGCAGATATTACAGAATACCTAAATCCAACACGGAGTTCTGGGTAAAAAAAATACGAAGAAATCAAGAAAGAGACCGTGAGGTGTGTCGTCAACTGGCCGCAATGGGGTGGCACAGCATCGTGATTTGGGAATGCGAGTTGAAGCTATTGCGAAGAACGAACACGCTGGAATCCTTGGTGTTCACACTCGACAGAATCTTTCTGCAAGACCGCCGAATCAAAAACTATCAAATGCCGGAAGAAGAGCCTTCGATGGCAGCGGAAGACCGACCGGACGGATATGAAAGTGTGATGAAGGAGCAAAAACCATAGCTGTTTGTCTTTATTGTTTGTCCTGCGGCGTGTCACTCTTGTCAAGGCAAATCGCATCTTTATGTTCTTTTCGATCTGTAAGCAGGTTATAACCTATCCATTTTTTCCTTGCTAATAGTTTAATATAGGCATCGTCATTTAGGACCGCGATCCAGTTCTCGCACATTTTTTTCACACCTCGTGCATTCATGATAGAAACGCTTGTCGTCCTGCCACCACCTACTCTTGGTTGGACGATTCTCCCCCAGTCTTCTATTGAAAGGTTATCCTGATAAAACGCAGCAATATATGTTGGCAAACCGTCAATGAAGTCCCATAAAACAGCTAACAAATGATTTGTTGTCCTGTGATGAGCTTTCCAGTCGAAAGAATTGATAAGGCTAACTCTTTGTTCACCAATAAGCGGTTTGATGGCTTTTGATGCGGGTGGAGTGCTCCCGCAAGTTGCTTTTACTTCTATACCCCCATATTTGAACGGACTAAAATGCTCTTTGTCTTTTGGACATCTCTTTCCTTTAATTTCAGTGTAAAGAGAGTTGAAAAATGCTTTTTTAGTAGGGGTGTCAACCAATAGCAAATCAGGATACCCATCTTGATGCAAATTCGATTCAAGTTTTCCATTAGACATTTTCACAACGCTTCTCGCGAAATACTCGCCAACCATTCCACTAAGATTTCTCATACCAAGAGTCTCGAAGATATTGATGTCGAAACGCATGGTCGTGTCACTTAGTTCTTTGAGAGCGTTGTTTGCATAGTTCATGGCATCCACGATATTTTGCGAGGATAAAACGGTCACGTCTTGATAGGTGACATTTTGTTTTTGATTTTGGATGTAATCTCTATTCATACAGGCAATGTCTTATATAGTTTATGATGACAGAGGCTGTGAATTGTTCGTGTCAAAAACAAAAAGCCCCCTTTTTTATAAAAGAGGACGCAGAAGAAATCGCTGTGTATCAAGGCTTAGCACTGCCCACTTCAGACAACAATCGAACTATCCACGCCCTCGTATGAGTGTGAATATCCAAAGAGTTGGCTAACTGAAGTTTCGTTGAAGTGCTAATTCTGATACTCAGTTGATTCAAGGATATGGTGTAAAATGTTTTTCTTCTTACATAATGTTATGAATTTGAAATATCAATCAAATGTTTGACAATCTTGTCAGTGAGGAGAGGAGGTATGCTTTCACCTATCGTATCTCTGATCAAACCGTCTGGTACAAGTTTTCCATCTATCTCGAAAGAGTAGGGATATTGGGCTATGGTTTGAATGATGAGGCCCTCGTGCAATGATAAAACCCTGTCTTGAGTAGGATGCAGTTTGTTGTCAGAGCATGCGTACTGGAAGTTTTGTGTTAGTGTGCTTGCAGGTACGTCCCAATACATTCTCTTATATGCACTGACAAAAGCCTTCATGATTCTTTTCTCACCTGTCTTTTTGTCTATAGTGTATGGTCTTGGCAATAATGCTCCGCATTTCTCGCAGTACAGAGGAGTGTCTGTGCTTGCGCGGTTTACACCTTCTGAATTATGTTTTGCTCCGTGTAATTTATTTCCTTGATACATGCAATCGGGGTTAATACATTGATTATTCATGGCACTCTGACCTTCTGGCGTGTTATGAACCCACGACAATTTAACATCATCTAATATCGGAACTTTATGAAGTTTGTTGTTGGGGTCTACATTTTCTCCTTTGCGAGAACTTATGGGAGGTAAGTTATAAATGGCATCTCTAAGTGAAAGCCACCGATGAGTAAATATCGTTTCTTTCTCAGAGTGCGTAGGAGCAGGGAGCAATTGGTGTGTCTTGCGATATTCTTCTTTGCCTTTCGCTGTATGTGTGAAGATGGTTATCAAACGATTTCTATGCTGCGGTACACCATAGTCAGCGACGTCTATTACTTGCGGACTTCCCACATACTCGTCACCAAGTTCTCTGTTGATGTAGTCAATGATGTTGATTACACCTTTTCCATCTTCGATAACTGTATTTGTCATATTGGGTACATTCTCAAAAATAACCCAGTCGGGTTTTAGTGCTTTCACTATTTCAACAGCCGGCACTATGAGCTTGTTTCTTGGGTCAAACTTTGGACGAATGCCTTTTTTCAAATTGTTTAAGATGGTACCCATGCCATTGGATGACATGCCTTGACAGGGCGGTGTCGCTATGACGATGAACGGATTGTCTGAGTATCTGTCTTTATAGTATTTTATGATATCGTCTTTTAAATCCCAGATATCACCACAAAAACCTTTTGCTTGTGGATGGTTGTGTGTGAAAAGTCGCATGCGCTCGGGTAGCAATTCACATGCAACTACCGTATCTACTCCGTTTGCTTGAAGCCCCAAGTCCCCTATGCCAGAAGAGCAAAAAAGGCTTATGGCTTTCTTCTTGTTTTTCTTATCTACCATTCCGTTGTTTACAAATAGCCGGTAAAGAGCTTTGATACTGCAACATCTTAATTCTTGTTTTCTCTTTTATAAACACCTGTGCCGCAAAGAAAAGTTGCAGTAGGTGTTGCCATGTCATGAAAATTACTTCACCTTAGAGTTGAAACGAACACTGTTAATCTAACAGTATACATGACAAAGATACAAATAAAATCTTATAAACTTACTCAATTTGGCGGAATATTTACAGTCATGGCTCACGGCACTTTCATTTAAATCTGTGGCATGTTTTCAGCCTATCATATCCTATGCTTTTCAATCTCATTGCCTTTGGCGTGCAAAAGCATTGACATTGGCCTTCAATAGCTATGCTTTTACAAGGTAAAGTCATGGAGATTGCAACCTATTGGTCATCAAGTTGTTGTGGAGATGATTTGGGGAAGCGAAATAAACCTATAAATTCGGATTTCGCTTCACCATGAAATGGCCGAGGCGGTGCCGATAGCCTTTCCTGTTGATAGACCGCAGCACATACATCCCCTCGGGCAGTTTTGACACGTCGGCATACTTTCCTTGGTATACACGGGTGGTGACCATGGTGCCTTGCAGCGATTCGATAAGCACGAACAGGGCATCCAGCGTTTGTCCTTTGTCGGGCAGTTGCAGGCGCAGTCCGTCACAGGGCAACAGCGTTGCCGGTGGAAAGTGGTTGGTCTTGATGGGTTTTTGGTGCGTTTGTAGCGGTTCGCTCTCGTTGCCATAGCGATCCATGGCCGTCACGGCGTACGCCATGCCTTGCGCAGTTGGCACGCGGGTGGAGGTTGAGGGGATGCGGGCGGCCACGATGTTGCGCGCGTCATGAATGTCAACGGGAGCCTGCCGACTGGCATAAACGTTGTACACCAGGTAGGGAGCGTCACTGCGATCTTTCGCTCCCGACCAGCTCAACGTGGCTCTGGTGCTGTCCAGACGAAGGCGGGTTGGCGGCATTGGCGGCGTACTGTGTTGCCAGGTCATGGCTGGCACGAGTGCCGGATAGCGGGTAAAATCATTCTCTGCGAAGTCGTAGATGCCCTTGGTGTTGTCTGTCAGAAACTTTCCTCTGAAGTATGCGTGTCCCATACCGTATTGTCTGACAACGTTCAGCTCTTGTTTGATGACGTCGATGGGCCAGTTACGCTCACTGGGCGACATGAAATAGATGCCCAGTCCAGGGACAATCATCTTGCCGCAGCTCTCTTCTTTCCAGTTGATGGCGAAGGGAAAGAAGTTGTTGTCTTTGAAGTATAGCATGGGGTAGAGTTGATCCATCAGTCCTGTTTTGAGCCATCCTTGGGCATCTTGGCACACCTTGGTGTAAGCGTTCCATCCCCGACTGGTATATCTGGGCAGGTCATCATATTTGCCAATGGGCGAACAACTCATCTTCACCCAGGGCTTGAGTCGCTTCACTTTGGCGTGAATGGCTTCCACAATGCGGGTGATGTTGTGGCGGCCTTCCGCTCTGTTGATGCGAAGGGGCCAGTTTTCGGGATAGCGAATGTAGTCGAGATGAATGCCGTCGATGTCGTAGTTGCGGGTTATTTCTTCGCAGATGGTGGCCAGATAATCAGCAGTTTGAGGCTTTTCGGGGTTCATATAGCCATCTGCGCCAATCCTTCTAACCAATGCCGGCAGCTTTCTCCTCATGGTTTTACAGCCCAACCCGTTCCATTTTCCCAGCGGCATGGTTACTACCCAGGCGTGCAACTCCATGCCCCGGCGGTGGCATTCGTCAATGGCAAATGCCAAAGCGTCGTACCCCGGACTTCTTCCCGGCACGCCCGACAGGCAGCCGTCCCATGGTTCGTGGGTGGATGGGTAAATCATCGTCCCCCTGACGCGGGTTTGCAGCAAGATGGTGTTGATGCCGGCACGCTGGTATTGATCGAGCAGGTTTCGCAACTCTTCCTGCTGTTTTTCCTTTGTGTACGACGTGTGCGCGTAGGTTTTAGGCCAATCCAGTCCGCCGATGGTAGTCAGCCACACGGCTCTCACTTCGCGTTTGGGCGAGGAGCATAGGGCGTTTTGTAGCAAAGGGGTGGGAGATTGGGCGGATACAAAAAGAGAGAGCGTTGCCAATATGATGGATAGTGAGAATCGTTTCATCCTGTCTGTTCGTTCAAAAGAATTATGCTGACAAAGATACGGATATTTTTTCGGTTCTCAAATATATTATGTACTTTTGCAAAATACATCACTGCTCCAGCCGTAGCGTTCAATTTAGGCTGCAAGCAAGCGTCAACCTTGGTTCAGAAAGGCTTGTGTGTGCGGGGAAAAACGGTGTGAGTGGAGCCTTTTGAGGAGATGGAAAATATACTTACATAATAATTCTTTGATGAAAATGAAGAAGCTATTAACAATGATTGCGGCGTTGCTGATGACCCTCACGGCCAGCGCACAGTTTGAACAAGACAAGACGTATATCGGCGGCTCGTTGACCGGATTGAATCTGAGTTACAGCGGTTTGGATAAGCTCAACCTGGGCATTCAGGCGCAAGCTGGCTATCTTTTTGAAGACAACTTGATGGTTTTGGGCAATTTGAGCTATCAGCACAGCGGATATGAGTCGGTTCCCGATTATATTTCTGTGGGTGTTGGTGGACGTTACTACATTGTTCAAAATGGCATCTATCTGGGCGTTAACTGCAAATTGATTCATGCCAACCACAATTACAACGATGTGATGCCTGGCGTAGAAGTAGGTTATGCTTACTTTTTAAGTCGTACGGTGACCGTTGAACCCGCTGTGTACTATGACCAGTCGTTCAAGAAGCACAGTGACTTTTCCACCATTGGCTTCAAGATAGGGATTGGCGTGTACCTGTAAATGGAGCAACAATATCCGTCTGTTCTTCTTGAAAAAGCCGTCAACGAGTTCTCCAAACTTCCCGGAATAGGGCGAAAAACGGCCTTGAGACTGGTTCTGCACCTGCTGCGACAAAGCAACAGCGAAGTAGAACAGTTTGCCTCGGCCATCGCTAAAGTGAAGCAGGAGGTGAAATACTGTCGGGTGTGTCACAACATCAGTGATGAAGATGTGTGTCCTATTTGTTCGGATCCACGTCGTGACACGTCGCTGATTTGTGTGGTGGAGAACATACAAGACGTGATGGCAGTGGAGAACACGCAGCAGTTTCGCGGACTTTATCATGTGCTGGGGGGCATCATTTCACCCATGGATGGCATCGGTCCCGACCAGCTGGAAATACAGTCGTTGGTGCAACGGGTTGAGCAAGGTGGCGTTTCGGAGGTGATTTTGGCCTTGAGTTCGACGATGGAAGGCGACACAACCAATTTTTACATCTCGCGAAAATTGGCTCCTTTAGACGTGAAGCTCTCCGTGATAGCGCGCGGAATCTCCGTTGGTGATGAGCTGGAGTACACGGACGAGGTGACTTTGGGGCGCTCGATTGTGAACAGAACGCCGTTTGAACGATAAGCAAAAAACACATCTGACCAAGCTCGGAAGAGATGGGTTGGATGTCACATTGATATACATTGAATTCCATGAACCAGATAAGAAGCGTGCAACGCCTGTTGATGATTCAGTTTTTTTTGCCCATCATCCTGTCTTTGTTGATGGTGGTGCTGTTTGAAACGGGTGCCTTGGCATCAGGGAATTGGGCCGGTTCGGGCCAGAAGGAGTTTGTTTGTCTGGTGGTCATGGAACTACTCACCATCTGTTGCATTCCGCTTTCGTTACGCTTGTTTAAGTATAAAAAGGTGGCAGAGGCACTGAAAAGCGATGACGCACAGGCGTTACACGCGCTCCAAAGGTGGGGCAGTGTGCGCTTGGACGTGTTGGGCGCGCTGCTGGTGGTCAACGTCTTGTTTTATTATCTCTTCGTCCATGCAGCGTTTTGCTACATGGCAGTCATTGTTTTTCTAAGTTTGTTTTTCATCTATCCCTCCTTGGATCGTTGTGTGACGGAGACAAAAGGTGACGAGAAGGTTTAACCGTGAATAATCATGCAAGGAGTGAAGCTGTCTGTCATCATCGTCAACTACAATGTAAAGTATTATCTTGAGCAGTGTTTAATCTCATTAACACGGTCGCTCAAGGGTGTAGATGCCGAGATTTTTGTGGTAGACAATGCCTCAGTCGACGGGTCTGTAGACTATCTTTCAGCCAGATTTCCCACGGTAAATCTCATCAGCAGTAATCATAATTTGGGCTTTGCCAGGGCCAATAATCTCGCCATCAGGCAAAGCAAGGGTGAGTATGTCTTGTTGCTGAATCCCGATACAATTGTCGGTGAGCATACCATGCGCCAGCTCATTGATTGGATGGATTCGCACGAAGACGTTGGTGGCGTGGGCGTTCGGATGATGAATCAGCAAGGATTTGATGCGAAAGAGTCGCGCAGAGGGGTGCCAACGCCATGGACAGCCTTTTACAAAATGTGCGGGTTGTGTGCGAAATATCCCACGAGTAAACGCTTTGCAAAGTACTACATGGGGCACCTGCCCTGGGATGAACCAGCCGAGATAGAAATTGTCAGCGGTGCTTTTTTCGCCGTTTCCCGTAAAGCACTCGAGGATGTGGGCTTGCTCGACGAAGATTTCTTCATGTATGGAGAGGACATAGACCTGTCTTACCGCTTGCTTCAGAGTGGTTATCACAACTGGTATTTGCCATTGAGAATACTACATTATAAGGGGGAAAGCACGCAAAAATCGTCCTATCGTTATGTGCATGTGTTCTATCAAGCCATGCTGATATTTTTCAAAAAGCATTATGGCGGCATGAGTATGCTGCTGGGGTTGCCCATTAAGATGGCCATCTACGCTAAGGCATTCATGGCTTTGATAAGCATGCAGATGGTGAAGGCCAAACAGGGAGTGGGACTTTTTCGGAGAAAGAAACAAGAAACTGTACAGTATGTCTTCATTGGAAGTAGCCAAGCCATGCGGGAGTGTAAGGAGATTGCGCGGCGAAAAGGACTTTGCGCACAGTTTGTGACATCCACCTATCGCAATCATCCCGATGGCCATCTGACTTTGAGTCTGCCACAAGCCGACAAGGTGTATGTGGTTTACGATACCCAAGCCTACAATTTTGATGAGGTGTTGAATATCTTTGCCTCACAACCAAGCGAGAAAGTGTGCCTCGGAACGTATCTGCCAGAAACGAAAATGGTGATTACCGAATCGGAAATATTCTCATAAAACATAGCCAAAATCATGATACATGCGCAGCTAAGGGCCATGGAGCCCGAAGATCTTGACTTGTTGTATAAGATTGAAAACGATGTGAAGTTGTGGAATGTCAGTGCGACTAATGTTCCTTATTCAAGGTATGTGCTGCACGACTACATCGCTCATTCCTCGGGAGACATCTATACCGACAAGCAAGTAAGACTGATAATAGAAAACGAATGCGGCAAGACGATTGGCATGGTTGATATCGTTAACTTCGCTCCGCAACACCAAAGAGCCGAGTTGGGCATCGTGATTCAAGAGCAGTTTCGTGGCAAAGGCTATGGCAAGGCGGTGGTACAGGAAGTGTTGAAATATGCCAAACGCGTGTTGCACCTGCATCAAATCTATGTCGTGGTAGCCGTTGACAAGGGCAATATCTTGGCTTTGTTTGCACAATTGGGCTTCACCGAAGGGTGTAGGTTGGCCGATTGGCTTTACGATGGAAAAGTCTATCGTGACGCTATCGTGATGCAATATATCTTCAGTGCTGAATAAGAAGCGAAAAATAAGGGGGATTAAAGATAAAGAAAGAGCGGAATACGGGAATCGAACCCGCCTCTCAGGCTTGGGAAGCCCACGCACTACCGATGTGCTAATTCCGCAAGAGAGCCGATACCCGGACTCGAACCGGGGACCTACTCATTACGAATGAGTTGCTCTACCAACTGAGCCATATCGGCGATTCTCGTTAAAGTGAGTGCAAAGATAGGCATTTTGATTGACAAACAATAACAGAAGTGCTTGCAGTTGTTATGCTATTAACGAAAGTTAACATACGATCAGCTGCTGAAGTTGGATTCCTCAAGTTTTTTAGCTGGTTGATTCTTTTCAGGAAGCATTGGAAGATTGGTTCTTATTTTTTTTGCGCTTGTTGAGAAAATGCTTGATAACAAAATAGGCTACCATCAGGCCAAACAGGCTTAAAATCACCACCTTGATATGATCATTGTACTCTAAAATCTTGTCGTTGAGTTGTTCTTCCGGTACGATGGAGTGCAAATACCAACCCAAGGCGGCCAACACACAATTCCAAATGCCGGCTCCGATGGTGGTGTAGAGTATGAATTTCCAGAACTTCATCTTGGCTAAACCGGCGGGAACCGATATCACTTGCCTGATTCCGGGCAACAATCTGCCGGTCAAGGTGGCTATCACGCCATGGTCATTAAAGTATTTCTCACTCTTTTCTATCTTCTCTTGGTTCAGCAAACACAGGTGTCCCAGCTTGCTGTTGGCAAACCTATAGACGATGGGGCGCCCCAGATAGTAGGCTGCTACATAGTTGGTTGCCGACCCGAGGACAGCGCCCAGGGTGGCAAAGATGATGACGAGCGTGACGTCCAGATGACCAGCTGCGGCATGATAGGCAGCGGGTGAGACAATCAACTCGGAGGGAACGGGGAGCACCGTTCCTTCTATGTACATTAATAAGAATACTGTCCAGTAGTTAAGATTCCCCATCAGGGAAGAAAACCAATTCATTGTTTTGTCTATTTTGGCTGGTTATTTTTGCTTTCTCTCATCCGTATTTGTTGAAAGCAGGTAGGGATAATACTCTTCAGTACTCATTCCTTCGGGAAACAAGTCGGCCAAAACCATTTTCGCTTCCATCGGATTTCTCTCACAAGCCAGCTTCACGGCGTGGGCAAATTCTTTCTTTTTTCCCAGTTCATTGGCACAGCGAGCGAAGTAAGCGTAGCCGTCTTGGCAGGTGTCGCCCATGTCTTTGAAGTATGACAAGAATAAGTTGTATGCCAAGTGAACATATCGACAGTCGTAAACGGATATGGCTATCTGTAAAAAAGTGCTGGGTGAATTGTCAGAACTTCTAATAGCTTCCTGAAAAACCTCTTGTGCCTTCTCCAGATAATCGTTCTCTAAGAGAATGTGTCCTTTGAGCAACAAGGTATCACAGTGGTTGTCGTTGGGCAGTTTTTCCTTCTTGTCCAAGTAGGCGAGAGCTTCTTCCACGCGCCCCTGCTGTGACAGAGTGAAGGCTATTTCCTGATAGATTTCAGGCAAGTTGGAATCCGAATGTCGCCCCATCTTCTCTGCTTTCTTGAAGTGAGTGAGTGCTTCTTCTGGTTTGTTGAGATGTAAAAGCGTCACGCCTTTTAGCATCACTACCGACAAATCATCAGGAACCAGCTTGCTATATCGGTCGAAATAGTTCAGTGCCTCTTCGTAATTGCCCAAACTGAAGAGTCCGTTTGCTTTGGTAAGAATCGCTTCTGCGTCATCGGGGTTGATGGCAATGGAGAACTCGCTGCTGGTGATTGAGTCGTTGAAATTACTCTTCAAGAATTGCAGCATCGCCAGATTGTTCCAGTAGCTCGTTGAGTAAGGGTCTTCATCAATCAGTTCCTGGAAGATATTCTCGCAGTCTTCAAGGTTGCCAGTGCCCAATGCGATGCGTCCTTTCAGTTCTTTATAACTGTTGTCTTCATTGGGTTCTAATCGGTCGAACCACTCTTTGGCGAGGTCAAACTCCTCGTAATCTGCGTATATGGTGGCGACATCTTGCTTGAATTCCTCCCGCTCCTCATCATCTACCCGCTCAAATCGACGGTGCAACAGTTGATCTGCCTGCTTTACTTTTCCATCCATGATTATGATTTCGGCCAGCGTATAAGTATATTCCACGTCGTCCTTGTCGTCAACATGACTGATATATTCGTAAGCACGGTCCACATCACCGCCTTCCAAAAGCGTTATTCTGGCTTTAACAGTCCATAGAGTTGTTGAGCCAGGAAACAGATTTATCGCCTCGTCAAGCACCGCATGCGCTTCGTTTATGCGACCTTTTCCGCGGTAATACTCTGCGATATCGGCAAATTCATCCGCATCCAAATAGATGGAAAGTCCCTGGATATGAGCCTCTTCATATCGTTTTAGGTTATCCTTGAATTCCTTATTATCAAAAAAGTTATATGCTTCTGCCATCGTACAACGAATGAAAAAACACCCGAAAGGGCAAGGCTATTTGTTAACCTTTGCCCAGGTGTCTTTCAGTCCTACTGTCTTATTGAATACTAAGTGGTCGTCTGTTCTGTCCGGATCGGCCATGAAATAACCGATTCTTTGGAACTGTAGATACTCTCCCGGCTGTTTGTCTGCTGCGTATGCTTCAACGTAACAGTTCGGGAACACGCGCAGACTATCAGGATTGAGCAGCTCATGGAAGTCCCTTTCATCGGCACCAGGGTTCTCAACAAAGAACAATCGATCGTACTCTCGCACCTCTGCCTGCCTACAATGGTCGGCAGATACCCAATGTAGGGTGCCTTTTACCTTTCTGTTGGCTCCCTCCAAGCCGCTCTTACTCAGTGGGTCATACTCTGCTTGTATCTCTATAATGTTGCCTTCCTCGTCCTTCGTGCACCCCGTACACTTCACGATGTAAGCGTTCTTCAATCTAACTTCCTTGCCCGGGGTCATGCGGAAGAACTTCTTCGGAGCGTCCTCCATGAAGTCGCCACGCTCTATCCAGAGGTTCCTACTGAAGGTGATGTGGTGTGAACCATCGGCCTCGTTCTCTGGGTTGTTGATGGCTTCCATCTCTTCTGATTTCCCTTCGGGATAGTTGGTGATGACCAGTTTCACCGGATCAAGCACTGCACTCACTCGGCATGCCCGCTTGTTGAGGTCATCGCGCACGGCAGCTTCGAGCAAGGCAACGTCGTTCAAGGCATCAAACTTGGTGTAGCCAATGGATTTGATGAATTTCCTAATGCTTTCAGGCGAATAGCCACGGCGGCGCATACCGCACAAGGTAGGCATACGAGGGTCGTCCCATCCGGACACTAAATGCTCTTCTACCAGTGAGTGCAGCTTACGCTTGCTCATCACGGTGTAGGTGAGATTCAGTCGGTTGAACTCAATTTGTCGCGGACGGTTGTCCTGCATGTTATCATCCGAACCATCCATCTTCTTGAGAAAGTCAACAAGATGGTCGTATAAAGGACGGTGAGGAACAAACTCGAGCGTGCAAATAGAGTGGGTAACACCTTCGAAATAGTCACTCTGTCCATGGGCGAAGTCGTACATGGGGTATGCGTTCCATTTGGTTCCTGTCCTGTGATGCGGAATGTGTATGATGCGATAGATGATAGGATCGCGGAAGTGCATGTTCGGGTTAGCCATGTCTAACTTGGCACGAAGCACCATGCTGCCTTCCACAGCCTCAGGAGTGTTCATCTTGTTGAACAGCTCCAACGACTCTTCGATGGGTCGGTCGCGGTAAGGCGAGGCCGTACCAGGTGTGGTGGGCGTGCCTTTTTGCTGTGCAATCTCTTCGGAGGTCTGCTCGTCAATGTAGGCGAGTCCTTGCTTAATCATCCACACTGCAAAGTCCCAAAGCTTCTCAAAATAGTCGGAAGCATAATAAACATTTCCCCATTTGAATCCCAACCAACTGATGTCATGCAGGATGTTCTCCACATATTCGTTGTTTTCTTTGCTGGGATTGGTGTCGTCGAACCGAAGATTGCACACTCCGTTGTATTTTTCGGCGATGCCAAAGTCCATGCAAATGGCCTTGGCGTGACCGATATGCAGATAGCCATTGGGTTCTGGAGGGAAGCGTGTTTGAATGCGACCGCCATTCTTACCCTTGGCAAGATCGTCTTCAACGAGTTGCTCCACAAAACTCAAACTCTTCTTCTCTTCCGTGCTATGATCCTCTTTTACTGTCATAATATTTAATGTTAGTGATGCAAGAACCATGTTTCCATGCGTCTTGTCGTCTACATAATCGTTGTAATGACTGCAAAGATACGAAAAAACTTAAGATATAATAGGTGTGGATGGATAAGAATTTACTCCTTTTCCTCGAATTATGATATAGACGAATCGTGTTTCAGCACAATTGCAGTTGATGATGACGTGCGGCATGCGTCCTGTCATACCCAAACGAAAAACGCTTGAAACTCCTTATTTACAGGACTTCCAAGCGTTATAGTTGCGGAGACATGACTCGAACATGTGACCTCCAGGTTATGAGCCTGGCGAGCTACCAACTGCTCCACTCCGCGATGTTGTTTTCTTGTTTGCGATTGCAAAGGTACGGCTTTTTTGCGAGATAAACAAATATTTCTTTCTTAATTTTGTTGAAATATGGTAGATAATCCTTCTAAATGATTAGAAATCAGTTGGATAATACGGATGTCATCCTGCGTATCTATTCAACGGTAGTATAAACCATCTTGCCTCAGTCTTTCATTTCTCGCAAAACATACCTCAAAGACCTTTGAAAATGCGGTATGTTTTCGTGTTTTCAATAGCATTGACTTTGGACGCCAAAGTCAATGCAATTGGACGTCAAAGTCAATGCAATTGGACGTCAAAGTCAATGAGTTTGGATGCCAATGTCATTGACATTGGTTTTCGGGGTGGATGCGCTTGTGTGCCAGTTGGATGGTTTACTCAAACTAAATCACTAAATAATGGACGCCCATCCTGTAAAGAGTGTCTTAAAAAACCTTTTTTCTGTCTTGTATGCTTGCACGCATAAAATAAAAAACATACATTTGCACATCATAGAAGGTTTGTGCAATCAACCTGAAGAAAGGAGGAAAATAGATGTCAATATCAAAAACAAGACGGTTATTGGTGGACGTGGCGAGGAAATTGTTTGCCAAGAATGGCGTGGCCAATACCACCATGAATGACATTGCGTTGGCCTCTGGTAAGGGGAGGCGCACGCTGTACACCTATTTTAGTTCCAAAGAGGCTGTGTTCTATGCAGTCATCGAGTCAGAACTCGAACGCCTCAGTGACAAGTTGGATGAGGTGGCCAACAAGAAGATTGCGCCACAAGATAAGATCATCGAACTTATTTATACCCATCTCAGTATGATACGCGAAACGGTGGTGCGCAATGGTAATTTGCGCGCAGAGTTCTTCCGTAACATCTGGATGGTGGAGAAGATGAGGAAGAATTTTGATGAAGATGAGATTGAACTCTTCCGTCGTGTATATTCGGAAGGGAAGGAGGATGGAGAGTTCGACATCGAGAACGTTCAACTGGTGGCTGACATCACGCATTATTGCATCAAAGGACTTGAGGTGCCATTCATCTACGGACGCTTGGGACATGGATTGACAGAAGAGAGCAGCAAGCCACTGGTTGCTAAGGTGGTTTACGGCGCTTTGGGCAAGTTGAGTCCCAAAAAGGAGTAGCAAGAAATTCACAATTAAATATTAACTTCAATATTAACACATTTAATTATGGGAATATTAACAGGAAAAACAGCCCTCATCACAGGTGCTGCACGCGGAATAGGAAAGGCCATCGCCATGCGATTCGCTCAGGAAGGTGCCAACATCGCATTCACTGATTTGGTGATTGACGAAGAACATGGTGGTAAAGAAACCGAGCGTGAGCTTGCCGCACTGGGCGTACAAGTGAAAGGTTATGCGGGCAATGCTGCCGATTTTGAAAATACAGCCGCATTGGTTAGTCAAATAAAAGAAGATTTCGGTTCAATTGACATCTTGGTCAACAACGCCGGTATCACCAAAGATGGCTTGATGTTGCGCATGACCGAGGCTCAATGGGACGCTGTAATCAACGTTAACTTGAAGAGTGCGTTCAATTTCATCCATGCTTGTGTGCCTGTCATGATGCGTCAACGCCAAGGTTCTATCATCAACATGGCTTCCGTGGTGGGTGTTCATGGCAATGCCGGTCAGGCTAATTACGCCGCATCAAAGGCGGGAATGATAGCTTTGGCTAAGTCGGTTGGACAGGAAATGGGTCCCAAAGGCATCCGTGCTAACGCCATTGCACCAGGATTTATTGATACAGCCATGACCCAGACATTGCCCGAGAAGATTCGTCAGGAGTGGATTGATAAGATTCCTTTGCGTCGTGGTGGCACGGTTGAGGATATTGCCAGCTGTGCATTGTTCTTGGCTTCCGACCTCTCAAGCTACATCAGCGGCCAGGTAATCCAGGTTGATGGGGGGATGAATATGTAGAGTTATTAGGAGTTGACGAGTTCACAAGTTGACAAGTTTACGAGTTGATAGTTTCGTTATCTGGCGCGTTAACAAAAGGTCTAACAGCTTGTTAACTCGTTAACTAAAATGATAAGCAGACGAGTACATAGTTTCGTTATTGGGCAAGTCAATAAAAGGTCTAACAGCTTGTCAACTTGTTAACTCGTTAACTAAAATGATAAGCAGACGAGTACATAGTTTCGTTATTGGCCAAATCAATAAAAGGTCTAACAGCTTGTCAACTTTTCAACTCGTCAACAAAATGACAAGCTCACGAATAAATAGTTTCGTTATTGGGCAAGTCAATAAAAGGTCTAACAGCTTGTCAACTTGTTAACTTGTCAACTTGTCAACTAAATAACCAATCCTTCCATGCTCCCTCTTTACGAAGACAATCACATCATCATTGTTTCCAAGCGGAGCGGTGAAATCGTTCAAGGTGATAAAACCGGGGACGAACCGCTTTCGGAGACAGTTAAACAGTACATCAAGGAGAAATACCATAAGCCGGGAAATGTTTTCTTGGGCGTGGTTCATCGTCTTGACCGTCCTGTTTGGGGACTCGTTGTCTTTGCTAAAACATCCAAGGCCTTGACACGACTCAACAAGATGTTTAAGGAAGGACAGGTGCATAAAACGTATTGGGCCATCACAAAGAATGCTCCACCTGAAGAAGAAGGCGTGCTGACCGATTGGTTGGTGCGCAACGAGCGGCAAAACAAGAGTTATGCGCATCCGCAAGAGGTGCCAAATGCGAAGAAAGCAGTACTCAAATATCGTGTCATCGCCCATTCGGATCGCTATCATCTCATAGAGGTGAACTTGCTAACGGGTCGACATCACCAGATACGTTGTCAACTTGCTAACATGGGATGTGCTATCAAGGGCGATTTAAAATATGGCGCACCTCGCAGCAATCCCGATGGCAGTATCAGTCTGTTGGCACGCCGAATAACGTTTGTGCACCCCGTTTCAAAAGAAAATATTGTTGTTGAGGCTCCGTTGCCGCCCAATGATAACCTGTGGGAGGCATTGGCATCGGCCGTTATACCCTAAATAAGATATCGTTATACCCTAAAAAGATATGAAGAAAATCGTGATTGCCATTGACGGCTATTCATCATGTGGCAAAAGTACCATGGCCAAAAATTTGGCTCGCCAGTTGGGATATGTCTATGTAGACACGGGTGCTATGTACCGCGCCGTGACGCTCTATGCGCTGCGCCATCAGTTGTTTAAGGCCGATGGTGAGGTAGATGCCGCATCCTTGAAACAGGACATGCCCGACATTCGCATTTCTTTCCAATTCAATAAGCAGACGGGTAAGCCCGACACCTACTTGAATGACGAGTTGGTAGAACAAGAAATCAGGACGATGCAGGTGAGCGAAAAGGTTAGTAAGATTGCCGCTCTCCCCTTTGTCCGCACCGCCTTGGTGGCTCAACAACAGCGCATGGGCAAGGACAAGGGCATCGTGATGGATGGTCGTGACATCGGAACGGTGGTGTTTCCGCATGCCGAACTCAAAATATTTGTAACGGCTTCAGCCGAAGTTCGTGCGCAACGTCGCTATGATGAGTTGCAGCAAAAGGGCATGCCTGCTCGTTACGATGACATATTGAAGAACGTGCAAGAGCGCGATTACATCGACTCTCATCGTGAGGTGTCACCTCTTCGCAAGGCTGAAGATGCCATCGAACTGGACAACAGCAACCTGACGATTGATGAACAACAACAGTGGCTGTTGCAGCAGGTTGACAAAGTGCTTCAACAAGGGTAGTGGTGCCGCCTCTTGTCTGTTGTCCTTCTCATAGACAAAGCTCTCGTTGGATGTAACGATATACAAATTTAATTTTAAACAATTATGAAGATGAGCAAATCGATTTCATTTAGTTCAGCCTTTCGCCTCTTGGCCCTCGTACTGTTTGTCACGCTCACTGTCCAAGTAAAGGCGCAGCGTCGTCCTGCCGATTACCAAGTAGCAGAAGGTGTGGTGCTTTACCGTGGCACGCCTTTGTCCATGGCCGATGTCTATTCGTTTGTCAATTTGGGACATGGTTATGCTAAAGATGCTTATCATGTTTACTATCTTGGCGATGTGTTGCGGTATGTTGATCCTCGTACATTCAGGTTAAAACGTGATGACTACCATCGCCCGTACGATGGTGATGACAGTTTTATGTATCGTTCACGGGGATATATGATTATGTCGCATGCCGTGCTGTTCAATGGCAAAAACGTAGAAGGAGCCTCTGCGCATAGCTTTCAAGACCTGGGTGGATATTACGGAAAAGATACTTTCAACGTGTTTTTTATGGGACGCAAGCTGTCTGGTGCCAGCGGTAATTCGTTTCGGTATTTAGGCGATGGCTATGCGAAAGATTCTTTTGACGTTTATTTCATGGGTCGTAAAGTTAACGGTGCCAGTGCTAGTTCCTTCCAAGTTGTGGGCGATGGCTACGCCGAAGATACTTTCAACACCTATTATCAAGGGCAGAAAATCGCTGATTAAACTCACCAAACTTATAAACTTATAAACTCAAAAACTCATTAACTCATAAACTTATAAACTCACAAACTCACCAACTTATAAACTCATAAACTCAAAAACTCACAAATGATACATGGACATGAAGTTTTGCAAATGATGCAGGGAAACAGCTATTCAAGCAAAGAAGAATTAGTTAAAGCAATTATCAGTCGCTTCGGAGAAGCCGAACGCTTTTATACTTGTTCGGCAGAAGGAATGACAGCGGCGCAGTTGGTCGACTTTCTCGAGCAGCGCGGCAAGTTTAAGCCCGCGCATTCAGATGGGTTTACCGTAGACACGTCAAAAGTGTGTAACCATTAAAGCGGCAAACTTGCACCTTTATTTTTCATATCAATAAAGGTCTCAACGCCCTCCTTATTTTTGATAAAATGCAAGACGAAAAATAGAAAACTTTACGTTTTTTCGGCTCTATAATTTCAATATTCGCCAACACAAGGTAAGTTTCTCCCAAATACGCTGAAAATAGGAGGCGTTGATAATCAGCAATATAGGCTCTTTGCTCACCAGAATCTCATCTGTTTTCTTGGTAAAAGCATTGCTTTTGTGCCTTTTTGGGCGTGCAATAGGTGCTCTTTTGCCCTCTTTAGTCTATGCTATTGCGCGATAAAGTCATTGGGTTTGCATGTTAAAAGCTGTGCTTTTGAATGCAAAGAGGTTAAAACGTATCAAAAAAGACACATGAAATAACCTGTTTGATGCTAGTTTTCAGAAAACTCAGTACAAAAAACAGACGGATCTTGATATTCAGTTTTCTTGACAAACTTATATTGATACCCCATCATCTAATAATAGATTGAAAATTTGTATATATCATATATATTATATATATTTGCGGTGAATTAAAAGCAAAGATTATGGAAACACCGGTATTACCAACAAAAAGAAAGGTGATTGACCTAAAAGGCGACACCTTTCGTTCATTGTCTTTGATGGCTGCGAGTAAGGGTACGAACCTCAAACGGCTCATCGAGGGGCTGCTTGACCGTGTAGCTGAAGAATACGATGACAGCAAGGTCTATGCTTGGCTGGTAGAGAATCGGCCCGACGGGAAAGTGTTTTTGAATGAAAAAGAAAAGGAAGACTTTGAAAACTGGCTTGGTGTATCAAGGTTGAGTATTCAAAGGATTTCGAACGAACCGTGAGAAAACTCTCGGGCAAGCGTCTTGATAGTGTGCGTGAGGCCATTCGAGAAGTGAAAAAGGCACGGAAACTGACGGACATATCAGACTGCATCAAAATGCAGAACTACGATTTCATCTACCGCATACACATCGGAAGCTATAGGGCGTTCTTCAATTTTCATGTGGAAATAAAGGATGGGGTGGTACGTTTTTTGTATCTCATACCGAGAGGACAAGCATACGACAAGGGGACGAAAAAGAACCTGAACAGAAATGATGTTTAAACGTCAAAGCGAGTATTGAATAGCAGATTGCTTGCATTTTCATCGTTCCTGATCCCTTGTCTTTGTAGACTTAACTTATAATTGAAACGCTGTACTGATAACAATCGACTGGCTTGAAACATGATACTTGCCGTAGGCCAGGTTCAACTTGAAGCGATTGAGGTTGATGCCTGCACCACATGAGAAGCCTGCACCGTGGTTGCTCTCCTCGTCTGTGCCGGCAATGGTCATCTCGTCGGCACGCCGAAAGTTGTAACCGGCACCCACCCAGATGCGGTCAGACAGCAGGATATCGATGCCACCCACCAGGTGATTCACGAATTTATAGTTCCAGTGCGTGAGGTCAACCAGTGTGGCGTGAAAGCGTAGTGGCGTGTGTACCAGTCGTTTGCTTACGCCAAGCTGCACGTCTAAGGGCATGCTTTCGTAGGTGTCGTCGTAGCTTTTTAGCTGTCCGCCCAGGTTTTTGGCCACAAACGACAGCGACAGCTTGCGCTCAGCATCATAATAATTCAGTCCAAGGTCAACGCCCATGGCCAGCGAGTTATAGCCGCCGATGTACGAGGTGATGAACTTGGCGGTGATACCTCCGGCCAATTGGTCGGTGAGCAGGTACGAGAAATAGCCAGACAGGGCGATGTCTTTGGCCGAAAATTCGCCAAGTTGCTGGTTCTCGGCCGTGGTTTGTTTCATCTTACCATAGTCAATGTATAGTGCGGAAACGGCTGCTGAGGCCCGCTCTTTAATCACTTTGTTGAACGCAGCGCTTAACATGTTGGCCCCGGCCATATAGTTCATGTAGTTCAGGTTGATGGTCTTGTCGCTCACAGTCGACAGCAATGCCGGGTTGTGGAATATCAGAGCCTCGTCGTCTTCTACCAACGAAATGTTCTCACCCCCCAATGCTGAGGCGTGAGCACTTGCTGGCAGACGTAGAAAGTTGTACACATTCTTACTTTCTTGCGCAACAGTGGTTGTGGCAACTGCTGTGAGCAAGAGGACGAAAAGGGCTTTTTTCATTTATTTTTCCTAATTTATGGGCAAAGATACTACTATTTTCAAATAACTCGTTATCTTTGTACATCTAATCCGTTAGGTAAACAACGTAAAAAAGAAGTGTTTATTGCGGTCGTTCAGCAGTCATTGCACGGCGTCGTACTATTCTCATCGTGAAGCAGCAAAAATCAGACATCCCCACAGTAGAAGAGCATCGTGCCACGGCATTCTTGCTGGGGCTCGTGTTGGTTCTGTCGGTCTTGTATGTGGCATTTCAATACAATAGCGCACCGCAAGGCATGGATTTGTCTGACCAATCGCTTGACGAGTTGGTGCAAGATATCGAATTGCACCCCGCCATGGATGACAAGGAGATGGTTAACACCATGGCCGTTCAACCTCCACAAAAGACCTTCAGCGAACGCATCAAGGCGGTTGATCAGCCGTTGAAACAACAAATTGAGAAGCTATCGGCTACCACTACCAGTCCTCTTTTGGTTGGTGAAGGCGAGGCAGAGGCGTTGAATGCCAAGCTGTCGGCGGCGCTTCCACCTATCCCCGCGGCCTCTGAACAGCCCTTGAACTTTCGCATTGTTCAGCAAATGCCCGAGTTTCCCGGTGGTGGATCGGCTTTCATTCAGTGGCTCACGCGTCAACTGCGATACCCACCATTGGCTCAAAGTCAGAAAATACAGGGCAGAGTGGTGGTGTCGTTCATTGTCAACAAGGACGGAAGCATTGCCGATGTGAAACTGGAAAAGTCGGTCAATGCCCTGCTGGATCGTGAGGCATTGCGCGTTATTCGTATGATGCCCCGGTGGAAACCGGGCGTACACAACAACCAACCGTGCCGCACCATGGTGGCTGTGCCGGTGGTATTCAAAATTTAGCAATTGATTAAAATACAACAATCTATGATGACATCTCAAGAAATTCTCAAACTGGTTAACAACCATCTCGACAGTTTGGCCGATGAACGGCAACCCCGCCATCTGTACGAACCTATAGAATATGTGCTCAGTCTGGGTGGCAAGCGCATCCGACCCACGCTCATGTTGTTGGCTTACAACCTGTATCGGGAGCATCCGGAGGACGTTCTGATGCCCGCTTGTGGCATCGAAACCTACCACAACTACACGCTCTTGCACGATGACTTGATGGATCAGGCCGACCTGCGGCGTGGCCATGAAACCGTACACAAGCGTTGGGATGCCAATACGGCCATTCTCAGTGGCGACTCAATGCTTGTGCTGGCCTACCAACGCATGGCGCAATGCAGGCCCGACAAGCTGAAAGAGGTCATCGATGTGTTTACACAAACGGCTTTAGAGATAGGCGAGGGGCAGCAATATGATATGGATTTTGAGAAGCGGGATGATGTGACAGAGGACGAATATATTGAGATGATTCGTCTCAAGACAAGTGTTTTGCTGGCGTGTGCGTTGAAGATTGGTGCCATCTTGGGCGATGCTTCCGCCGAAGATGCCGATAACTTGTATCGCTTCGGCGAGAAAATAGGCTTGGCATTCCAGCTGCAAGACGACTTCTTGGATGTGTATGGCGACCCTAAAGTCTTTGGCAAGGCCATTGGAGGTGATATCGTCAGCAACAAGAAAACCTACATGCTCATCAACGCTTTCAATCGGGCTAACGCCCAACAACGTGCCGAATTGGAAAGTTGGACCCAGCTCAAGGACTTTGACAGACAGGAGAAAATCGATGCGGTGACGGCTCTTTACAACGACATGGGCATCGATCGTCTGGCACAAGACAAGATGGCGACCTATTATGAGGAGAGCAAGAAATACCTCGCTGCGGTACATGTGCCGACTGAAAAGAAGCGGGAACTGACGGCTTATGCCCAGCAGATGATGAAAAGAACCTACTAAGGCGAATCCAATCATCATCTGAAGCTCCTGCAATCCACCTCACCTATAACCTATTCACCCTGTTAAAATCCGTTTGTTTTGCCCTATAGAAGACTCCCAAAGACTGATGCCGCACGATTGAAAGCCCTCAAGACGCTGCTGGACAATAACGATATCTATACCGTTAGGAATAGATTCGTGGACTGGCAGTTGCTCAACAAGGCTCAACAATTGTACGACAGATTGCTCACAGCTTGCGACCAATACCGCATTAGTAAGCAGGCTCAGGCTCGACAGAGTCGAAGGGTGAGCAAGCTACAGCGCAATGCTACCCTGTATCTTAGTCATTTCTTGCAAGTGCTGTTCATGTGCGTTGAGCGTGGAGAAATCAAGAATAAGCAGCTACAGCTCTACGGTTTGGAGCCAAATTCATCGAGTTTGCCCGACCTCAAGAATGCAGAAGCCTTGAAAGAGTGGGGGCAAAAGGTGGTAAAGGGAGAGAAAGAGCGAATCAAGAAAGGCGGATGTCCCATCTATAATCCTACCATCAGCATGGTGTTTACGCATCATGACATATTTAAGGAGGCACATGAACAACAGCAAACACTGACGGCCAAGACAAAAAAGACGCAGGAAGAAATCGTTCTCTTGCGCCCAGAGGTGGATGAAGTTCTGTTGGATATTTGGAATCAAATAGAGAAACATTTTGAGAACGAACCGCCGGAAGTACGCTTTCCTGCCTGCCGGAAGTTGGGCGTGGTGTATTATTATCGCAGACACGAGGAGCATCTGTATGGCGAATAACCTCACTTATGGCCTGCCACAAGGTTGTGGAGCAAATGCAATAGGCTTGCCGAGCAGATGAAAACAGCGCTTTTCTGCACGTTCTGTCTTTACTAATTCTACGTTCTATAACAACGACTGTCACACTTAATAGCAACTTCCGTCACATTTTATAACAATTCTTATGACGACAACTTTCATAGATACACACGCTCATTTGGATGGAGAAGAGTTTAAAGACGACCTTCCCGAGGTTATCGCACGTGCCAAAGCGGCAGGTGTGGAAAAGGTATTCGTGCCCGCCATCGACCTTGTTCATTTGCCAGATTTGATGAATGTGTGTCGAAAATATCCCGACACGCTGCATCCCATGATAGGATTACATCCGGAAGAGGTGAGAGATGATTGGAAGGATGTGTTGAAAAACATGAAACAACACTTGCTTGACAACTTGGCTGGAACGAATGATGAGCCACGATGTATCGCCGTTGGTGAGGTTGGACTTGACTATTATTGGAGCCGAGAATACGAACACGAACAACTTGAGGCTTTTGAAGAACAAGTGAAGTGGGCCGTGGAATGTCAGCTGCCACTGATGATTCACTGCCGAAAGGCGCAGAACGAAATGGTGAAATTGCTGCGAAAATACGAAAAAGACTTGCCGGGTGGCGTGTTTCATTGTTTCACCGGCAACGACAAGGAGGCTGCCGAACTGTTGACTTTCCAACGTTTTGTGTTAGGAATTGGTGGCGTGTTGACGTTTAAGAGCAGCAACCTGCGGGAGATGTTGCCCACCCATGTGCCGCTCAACCGCATTGTCTTGGAAACCGACAGTCCGTACATGGCACCCACTCCCAATCGTGGTAAGCGCAACGAAAGTGCTTTCGTGGCCTTGGTACTCAAGCAGTTGGCAGAGAGTTATCAGGTGAGTGAGGAAGAAATTGCAAGCCAAACCAATGCCAATGTACAGCGAGTGTTTGGGGCAGGTGTGATGGATAAAGCCGTTTGATGGATGAGAGTGTTGCCGTTGATTGTAGGATTGCTCTTGATGAGTACCGATGCTTGCGCCGAACAGGCCGACTCGTTGCACCATTACAATTATTCTTTGCAGGTCATGCCAGGCAGGTTAGTCGCCCTGGACCAATACGCTGAACGGTGGATTAAGAAGACGCCAAACCTCTCGTTGGCCGCAGAAATAGGGCGCGTGGCATTGCCTAACGACAGTGATGCCTTTGCTTCTGACTTCGGATATCCATCGCTCACCTTGGGCTTGCGTTACACGTTGAATAATCAAGTGAGCCTACATCGCGACCCAGACCCTGCATGGGGACAGGCCAAAGAGGTGGATTACAATTCTCGTTTGGGCAACACGTTGTCGCTGTACGGAAAGTTTTATCGCCCATTCTTTCGCCATTTGCGGTGGGAAACGGCCTATTCGTTCAGCTTTGGCGTGGGATACAGCCACCTAAAGTACAACAAACAAAACAATATTGACAACGAGTTGATAGGTACCCATGCTCTTATTTATTTCGGTGCCGGCGTGCATGCCACCTATCATCTCAACAATCAATGGGGCATACGCGGCGCCATCGAATTCGTCCATCACAGCAATGGCGCTTTATATCGGCCCAACAAAGGTTCCAATGCGGTGGGTACATCCCTTGGAGTGGTGTACGAACCGTATTACAAACAGTTGATTAATACCGCTCATCCTCGTTTTTATCAACCTTTTCAACGCTATTGGTACCTCAATTTTGCAGCAGGTGTAGGTGCGAAAACCATGCTGGAGGATTGGCTGACCACGCAATTTCGAACCGATCCCTCGCATCCTGATTATCGTACCGAACATTTTAAGGTGTATGCAGCCTACTCGTTACAGGCCGACGTGATGTGCCGTTATGCGCGCAGGTGGGCCTCGGGCGTGGGCATTGATTGGTTTTATGGAACCTATGCCTCGCACATTGCCGACTTAGATGCGCAGCAAGGCAACGCTGCCAAGCATAGTCCGTGGTCGTTAGGAATCGCTGCCAAGCACGAAGTGTTCTATCACCGGCTGTCGCTGGGCCTGTCGTTTGGCTGGTACTTGCACCGCCAGATGGGCTACAACGCTTTGTTCAACGAGTCGAAATATTACGAACGCATTGGCTTGCACTATGCTTTTCCGGTGCTGGGTGGATTGAAAGCGGGCATCAACGTCAAAGCCCATCAAACCAAAGCCGACCTCACGGAATTGGTCGTTGCCATTCCCGTGAGGCTGTAGGTCAATCGTTGTCTCAACGGCTTGATGGCTTGTCAGTTCCTCATCCATTCATCGTTGGCCTTTGGGGTGACAATCTGTAGCCTGTCGTCTTTAAGCCGAACGACATATTTGTCAGTGGTGTTACTGATGCTGTCAGCCACATTCAGTTCCAGTTGCCCCATCTGAAGGGTGGTTAACTGGTTGCAATGATTTTCCCATTTGATATTTTTGGGGTCTTCGAGAAAAGCACCATGGGTGACTACGATGATGGGTGAGGTGAAGTGGTAGGTCATGCGCAGCTTGGGTTTGGCGTAACTTTCCAGCATTCCGCTTCCAGACAGTTCAAAAGTAAATAAGTCAACCTTCGCCTTCCACCATTCTACGGTGAGCGGTTTGTTGGTCACTTGGAAGGTTTTGTCGTACGGTTCATATTTGATATATTCGTCATCATACACTCGGGTCTTTGTCTTTTGGCTGTTCTTCATGTAGAGCAGTGCCTTGGGGAGGCACGAACTTTCACTTATCGTCCATTGCTGCGAGTAGATGTTGTCAATGGTGAGAAAGAAAATCAGCTCAACATCCAAGTGTTCAACGACCGCCTGAATCTTCCATGTGTCACCTTCGGGGCGGGTGTAACTGATGGTATAGTCGTTGCTACCAGGCACGTTCCAGGCCTTCAGCATATAGATGTCTTCCAGGTTCTTGGGGTCTTTGTGCTTCACGATGTTGATGTTTTTGAAGTAAAGCGTGTTCACCGAGTCACGACCTTGGATGGTATTTTGGCAGATATATTCCCTGAACATGCGCGTGTAAGCAATGATGTCGGTAAAATATTCGAGGTATTCTTCGGTGTACCCGTATGCCCGATATCCGGCTTTCGTCGCCGTGGTGCTTTCGTCACTGTTGTTGTATTCGGTCAAGCCTCTTTCACATCCCGAAAGAACCAGTATGGCCATGATGCCTGTCAATAGTTTTGTTTTCATTTTTCTGTCTGTGTTTGTTCTTAAAATCTGTAACCCATGCCGGCCCTAAGCGAGCCCATTTGATAAGAGCCCAGTTCGCCAAAGCCATACAGCTTGGTGCCAATCATGAAACCAAATAAGGTAAAATCGGCTGCGATGTTGTACGAACTGGTGAAGTTGTGGTCGGTATAACTTTTGTATAACAGCTGACCCACGCCGAGCGACAGGCCACTGTAGAAGCAATGTTTCGCCCGAATGGCATAATAATATCTCATACTTGCCATCAACGCCGTATGGTGCAGGTTGAAACTATAGGCGTGCTTGCCAGTCGTGGTTTCGAAGCATTGTCGCCATAGATGGTGATAGGAGGCCTGCAAACCCACGGCCCAATGTTTGCTGAAGTGATAGTGCAGACCCATGGAGAATATGGGTGAGGTGTTTTCTTCCTTGAGGTAGTACTTGCCCCAGTGGTACTTGTCCAGAGGCGTTTCACTGGGCAGCGAGGTAGAGGGGTAGCCGAAAAAGTTGGAAGCGTCTTCGATAGGCATACCAACAGCGAATGTTACCTCATATTTTTGATACGGATAATCTTTGCTTTCGGTTTGTTGTGCCCACAAAGGCGAGGTGGCGAAAAGCAGCAGAGCCGTTGCTACGAAATGCCTTTTCGCATGGTAGAATTTGTCTTTCATCGTGTTTGTTAATTTGACTTTTTATAACAAAACATGGTAAGTGGTAAAATCTTGCATCGACCCTGCCATTTTTTTTATATTTTTGATTTGAACCATGCCGTACCCCGCCTATAGAGGTTGAATTTCAATCTCCATGCTTTTGGATGCCAAACCCAATGACTTTAGGGGTCAAACCCAATGACTTTGGATGCCAAAGTCAATGCTATTGGAAATTGAAAATGTGTGGTTTTGTAACATATTGATTTCCATTTTGTTATGATTCGCTCGACAGATTTGTTCCATTCGCAGAACGCTTGTGTTCATTATCTTGTTCAGTTCATTGGTTTGATCGGTTTTATTCTTTGTTCCACGACATTGCCTTTAAATGTAAGAACGATGGCTGAAACAAAATAAATGGTAAAAACTTGCGCCCACCATGCAAGATTTTTTATATTTGTAGTTATATTGTTGAAAGGTTATTGTATTCAAGGTAGAAATCAAGGTGGTGATACTGGGAATGCAGATGAGAAAAAATAAGAATGATGAAATATGTTTTTTACTTCTTGATAGGTCTGCTGTGCGTGAGTTGTGCGGTTGATGACGGGGACGAAATGAGCCATGGAACCTTGAATTCTGCGCATCTGTCGCCAGAATATTACGGTCGGTTTGAGGGGATATGGAGCATCAATGGTCAGAATATTGGCTCGGCTGAATTAGAGATGGGCTTGCACCAAGTGTATTCAACACTGCCGTTGTCCCCAGACGTGCAACAGGCCATCGCGCGCAAACTGGGCGTTGAGGCGTTGGATGACGTACGGGGTGGCAGCTATGATGTGCCTTATTTGAAAACCGCTTACTCGGCCAGTTCGCGCTATTTCACGCTGCTGCCACACGATGTCGAGATGACGGTGAAGGCCAAGGGTCACGAGCACAAGGTGCAATTGGTGATGGAACTGAACAATGCTAAGGCGGTTTACGACAAACAGACCACGGCCTTCGTCGCCTTTTTGCATTTGGCCGAGGTTCGATTGGACGGGGAGTTGCTGAAGGAATACAAACCGTCGCAGACCATTCAATTTAAATCTACGAAGAAAACCAGAACAAGTGGAGACTGAAAAAAGTCTTTTGGAGGATATACTTCAAGGTAAACGTACGGCCATGCGACGGTTGTATGAGCGTTACAGTGGGTATGCCATGGCCGTTGGGCTGCGGTATATAGCCGACCGTGACGCTGTGCAAGACGTTTTGCAGGATAGCTTCGTGAAAGTGTTCGCAGCCATCGACAGGTTCAGTTACCGCGGTGAGGGATCGCTGAAGGCGTGGGTGATGCGCATTGTGGCCAACGAGTCGCTGAACTATCTCAAGCAAAACCAGCGGCTGCAATTCGTGGATGAGGTGCCCGACGTGGCTGATGAGGATGAAGAGGTGGATGTGAAAAATATTCCCATGAGTGTGGTGATGCAGATGATACAACAGCTCCCTGCTGGCTACAGGACGGTGTTCAACCAGTTTGTGTTCGAGGAGAAAAGCCATCGTGAAATCGCATCAGACCTGGGTATCAAGGAGAGTACATCGGCTTCGCAATATTTCAGGGCGAAAAACTTGTTGGCAAAAATGATTCAAGAATATACAAAGACGACGACAATATGAAGAAAAACGATTGGATAAAAGATATACAACGGCGCATGGCAGACCACCAGGAACCTGTTAAGGGTGACTTGTGGGCTGGCATTGAACAGGCGCTTGACCAACAAAAGGTTGTTGGAAAGCCGGCCGTGGTGATGCGCTGGCGGCGTTATGTGGCAGCGGCGGCCATCGTTTTGGCTTTGATGGGCGGAGCAGGATATGTGCTGTTTAACCATCAAGAACAGGCCGAAAAAGAGGTGGCACGGACGGAAACCGAACAGCAACCAGAAGGTTTGCAGACCAGCACCCAACAGATTGAACCGATGGTGCTTGCCGAACAAACAGGCGAGTCGGTGACATCGCGTGTTAAAAAGGCGTTGGCGGCCGTGCGGCAAGGCGCAGATAGTGAGCAACCGTTGATGGCTATGGGGCAGGAAAAGGAGGCAGAACCTTCGGACAGACCGCAGGATTTGATGGATAAAGATGTGGAGCCAGGCGGACAACCGGAAGCGTCATCCGCCGAAGTAACGGGCAAAGTGGCTGAACAACCGCAACCATCGGCCGCGCAAAAGAACGAGGTTGGAAGGTCGTCGCAAACGTTTTTGCCTGCCGAGAGGCAGCGCATCCATGGTTCACGCCATGGCGCGAAGGTGACGATGAATCTCTATGCGGCTAATTCGGTGGGTACCTATTCGGGACGTAACGGTCTTGCAACGCCTGTAGATATGGTGGCTAACTATTATTTGGCAAAGGCCGCTCCTGAATTGTTCTTTGCAGAGGCGGTATCGCCTATCGCCCTTCAGTCACACGAGGAGACGGATCATCACCAGCCAGTGTCGTTTGGATTGACGGCAGGATATGCCCTCAACCAGCGATGGACATTGACATCGGGGGTGGTGTACACGAAGCTGTCTTCCGATTTCATTCAAGTATTGGATGACAGTAGGCTTACCCGTCGCCAAACTTTGCATTATGTGGGAATTCCACTGAATGTGAATTTCATGGTTTGGGGCAACAAAAAACTTAAAACATACGTCACCGCAGGTGGGCAAGCAGACTTCAACGTGGATGCTAAAACGGTGAAAGAGGGCATCAAACACGACATGCCCAAGGACAAGTTACAACTGTCTACCCAAGCTGCCTTGGGCTTACAGTATGACTTTACGCCGCATCTTGGTGTTTATATTGAGCCTGGCGTGAAATATTACATCGACAACAAGAGCGAAACGCAGAACTTCTTTAAGGACAAACCGCTGAACGTTCACCTACAAGTAGGGTTGAGGTGGAACATCCAGTAAGCGTCAGAAGGGGGATTGGGTGTTTGTTCACGCTGGTTGAAAGATGGTTCGGCGTGTGCCGTTGTTGCACCTTACCCCCGCATTAGTTTTTGGTGTGCTTGTTCGAATTCTTTGGGATATTTGGCTTGCAGACAGAGGTTGACCAATGCGTTGGCCAGCAATTCTGCGTCATTTAAGTCAACACCTTGTCCACGTGATATGTCCTTGCCCAGACATACCTCCCAGGTAGCGTTGAAACAGCTGTCTTCAGCACCCACATACGAGTGGTCGGGCTTGTCGCCGGGCATGACCTTGTAACGAATAGGCTTGCTGTTGTTCACTGGTTTCATGGTGAGCAACATGTCGTATGCCATCTTTAGTTGTGGACGGAACTTGTTGGTTCCGGGAAACATGTCATTGATGACGGGCATGATTTCATCGAATTCGTAGGCTTGTAAAAGGTGAAATAGTTTCATAATTCTTTGTTATTGTTGTCTTTATTGTATTCAGTGTGTATAAATGTGTGTGCCGTATAGCTTGAAAATGGTGGCTTTTAGCATCGTTAATCCTACCTGAGTTGGGCGTGTGTGCTTGTTTTTACGCACGTTGTTCGTCTTTGTTTCTCGTTCGTCAGAGGATGTTTAATGCGATAACCGAGCAGGCTTCAGCATCGGCTAAGGCATGGTGATGGTTCACTAAGTTGTAACCCAAATGGGCCGCTACTGTGTGTAACTGGTGATTGGCCAATTCGTGGTGGCAGAAAACTCTGCGTGAAGCGATCAACGTACAATAGAAAGGATAGTTGGGATAGGCCATGCCGTAGGATGCAAAGCAGGCCTTCAGGCAGCTCTCATCAAAGGCTTTGTTGTGCGCCACCAATGGAAGATGCTTGATGAGGGGCGTTATTTGGGCCCACACTTCAGGGAAGGTGGGCGCATCTTGTGTGTCTGAGGGTAAAATACCATGCACGGCAATGTTTCGTGGATGGTAGTAATTGGGGTAAGGACGAATGAGGTGATAGTACGAATCGGTAATCTTCCCATTCTCTACTATCACCACACCTACGCTGCACACGCTGCTTCTACAGCTGTTGGCAGTTTCAAAATCTATGGCTGCGAAGTCTTTCAATGTTCGCTGCTGATATGTTCTTTTTGTTTGATGGGCCTTGTTCTGGCTTGTTAAAACTTTGCCATTTTGATGGCTACCACGGCACATTCATCTCCCTTGTTGCCCAGTTTGCCACCGCTTCTGTCTTGAGCTTGCTGCAAATCGTTGGTTGTCAGCAAACCAAAGACCACCGGTATCTCACTTTTGGCATTGATGTGAGCGATTCCCTGGGTCACACCTTGGCAGATATAGTCAAAGTGGGGCGTCTCTCCACGGATGACACTTCCCAAGATGATAACGGCATCATACCCGCCATTGAGCACCATCTGATGGGCACCATAGATGAGTTCAAAGCTGCCGGGTACCGTCTTTACATGGATATTCTCAGGCAAAGTGCCATGTTTCTCGAGCGTAGCTACGCATCCATCCAGCAGGGCACCCGTTATTTCGGGATTCCATTCAGATACCACAATGCCGAAACACATGTTGCTGGCATCAGGCACTTTCGACGCATCGTAGCTGGAGAGGGGGTGTAATGAGGTTGCCATGGGTGTTATCGTGAAGCGCGTTCGATGTATTTGTCAATCTCTCCACTCTGTACAACAGCCGAGTTGACATACGTTTTCTTGATGTCCTGATACATCGTCAGTGCATCGCTTTTCTTGTTCTGGCTTTCCAAAATCTTGGCAGCCTGCATCAAGAAAGTAGGAGACAGACTGTTGTTTACGCCGTCATCACCTTTACTGTCAGCTTTCTTGGCAGCCTTTTTCAGGTTTTCTACCGCCTTATCCAGTTGGTTGAGGTGTGCGTATGCGTTGCCAAGTGCGGCCAAAGCAGCCGGACTTACCATGGCATCATTGGCACCATTGTATTCGCTCAAGTATTTCACAGCTTCCTTCCATTTGCCCAGGTTGGCATAACAGAGGCCGGCATAGAGGTTGGCTAAGTTGCCTGCATCTGTGCTGCTGTAGTCGCTGGCGACCTTTAAGAAGCCTCCATATTTAATCTTGTCGCCGTTAAGCGCTTTTTCATAATCGCCTTCATTGAAGTACTGTTGACCCTTACCAAGCTCTGTACTGGCCTTTTCGGCACGTGGGTTAGACACATAAGCCTTGTAAAGGAATGCCCCAGCGATGATGACAACGAGGGCTACGACTGCAATGATGATGGGCTTTTTGTATTTCTCAAAGAAAGCCTGTGATTGGGTGAGAGTATCTTTGTTTTCCTGATCTCTCTTCACTTGATTGTTTGCCATTTATTGATGATGTTTTTTTATTGTTTTTTCTGATATGCAGTGACGTCGGTTCCAGGCGTGAAGTGCCTTCCCGACTATGATGCGTTGCAAAATTAACGCATTTATCTCATATATTGAAATATATTGCTTACTTTTTTCGTTTTTCCCCTTCAAAACACGTAACTTTGCATGAACCCGACGGCTGTAACGCAGTCTGTCAAGGGCATATTTGCTATGATTCTCAAAAAGATATCCATACTCAATTATAAGAACATTCAGGTAGCCGACCTTACTTTTTCGCCTAAGTTGAATTGCCTCATTGGACACAATGGCGAAGGTAAGACCAATCTGCTGGATGCCGTGTATTACTTGTCATTTTGTCGCAGTGCTTTTAATCCCATTGATTCACAAGTTATCACGCATGATCGCGACTTCTTTGTGCTCGACGGCATGTATCTCAATGACATGGGGGATGAAGAACGCATCTATTGTGGCATGAAACGTGGCACGAGAAAGCGATTCAAACGCAATCAGAAGGAATACAAACGCCTGTCGCAACACATTGGATTGATTCCGCTCATCTTTGTTTCTCCGGCGGATACCGCCTTGATTGATGGCGGAAGTGACGGTCGTCGTCGTTTCCTGGACATGGTTATTTCGCAGTTGGATCATTCGTATATAGAGCTGTTGAGTCGTTACAACAAGGCCTTGACACAACGAAATGCCCTGCTGAAAGCCGAACAAGAGCCGGATGGGGCGTTGATGGAAATCCTTGAACAGGAGATGGCAACGCAGGGAGAGGCCATCTATGCCAAGCGCGATGCATTCGTTCGTGAGTTCGTTCCCGTGTTTCAAACGATTTATGACCATGTTTCGGGGTGTCACGAAACGGTGTCATTGCAATATATCTCGCATGCACAGCGTGGGCCATTGCTTGATGTCATCCAGCGTGACCGATACAAAGACCGTGCCGTGGGCTATTCGCTTCACGGGGTACATCGTGACGATTTGGAGATGATGATTGGTGGTTATCAGCTTAAACGCGAAGGAAGTCAGGGACAAAACAAGACCTATGTGCTGGCATTGAAGCTGGCTCAGTTTGATTTTCTCAAGCGTACAACCTCGTCAACCACGCCACTCCTCCTGTTAGACGATATCTTTGACAAGTTGGATGCGGGTCGAGTAGAGCGCATTGTGAACATGGTGGCGGGTGATGCCTATGGACAAATCTTCATCACCGACACGAATCGTGACCATTTGGACAGCATTCTCAGTCGCCATTCGTTTGATTATAAGTTGTTTGAGGTGGTGCATGGAGAACTTAGCGAGCGGTTAACAAGTGGGCAAAACGTTGCTGGTTGTGATGCTTTGACACCCCAAAAAGAAATGGAGGAGCCGGATGTTTAGACGAAAAGTACAGACACTTGCGGACATCTTGCAGCAGACCTTGCGCGAAAATGGATTGGAAACGCCCTTGTTGCAGCGTCGTCTGATTGACGCATGGCCTACAGTTGTGGGCAAAACCATCGATGAATGTACGGGTGAACGCTTTATTAAAAATCAGACACTCTTTGTCAAAATACTCAATCCGGCCTTGCGACAAGACCTTTCCATGATGCGAACGCAACTGGTGAAGCGGCTCAACGAGCAAGTGGGAGCCATGGTCATCACCGAGGTGAGGATATACTAAGCGCTCAATCCTCGGCGCACTTTTGCGTGATGACCTCGTCCATTCTCACGTCATGCTCATCGGTTGGCACTTCGTCAACCAGTTGAAACGGAAAACATACACCTATTTTATAACAGTCTTTCGCTTGGGAAAGAAATCGATCGTAATAGCCTTTTCCCCGACCGAGACGATGACCATGGCGGTCAAAGGCCATTCCTGGGACCAATATCAGGTCGATTTGCTCATAATCAGTAAACGCTTCAGCTTGGGGTTCCATAATGCCAAAGGCTCCATGCCCTACGTTTGTATCGTGTGTATAGCGGCATATTTTCATCGTGTGGTCATCCACTACGACGGGCAGGAGTAGCGTTTTCCCTTGCTGTAACAGCGTGTTGATGAGTTCATGTGTGTCCACTTCATCGGCCAGTGACGCATAAAGCAGGATGGTGTGAGCCGATAATAAACGAGGATGAGCAAGCAAAGTCTCGATGATGGGTTGCGACATCCGGCGCAATTGCTCACTGCCGTAAGCCTTTTTGCGTTGTCGCATTTCTTGTCTGAGGTTCTGTTTGCTCATCTTTCGGTTATTTTTCATTGTCTTGTTTGGGCAAAATTCTCTATGCCCTGTAGGTTTGTGGCAGTCGTCTTACCTCGGGTTGTCGTTGCAAAAGGTTGGCATTGGCCACCTTCTTGTTTTCTTTCTTCCCATTTTTCTGCTGTTCAGGAGCCTTCGGGAACGCTGCATTGTTTCTGAATGTTTTCAGTGCTTCCCGAATGGCTGCGTCGTCCTGGTTGATGTATTGCAGCCAAGCTTGTTCGTTGAGCATGTTGTATATCACGCGACTGTTGATGTAGCGGTCGAGCAAGTTGTACGACTTCTTGATCATCAAGTTGCGCCGTTTCAGTCCCTTCTTGTCGGCATAGGTAGCGAACTTGTCCACCAGATTCTGCTTCTTGAGATAGTCTTCCAGCTCCATCATCTCCTTAAAGTTGTTCAACTTCAATCGATTGTCGTCCGTATACGAGAAGGCAAACTGCAAAATCAGTCCGCTCATGCTGGCTTGCTTATAATAAGAGGTGTAGGCGGTGGTATCTTCCGGCACGAAGAGGTCTGGCGTAATGCCGCCCCCACCATATACGGTACGTCCGTTGGAGGTATGGTATGCCGGACCGGTGTGTTTGATAGAGTCTTCCGAGAAGAACTCTCCATGCTGATAACGGCTTAGCAAATCTTGCGCATAGTCTTGTTCATCCCCCGGCACATAGGGCTTCTGAATACAGCGTCCCGATGGGGTGTAATAACGTGCGATGGTCAGTCGGACCATACTTCCGTCGGAAAATTCAATCTGTTTCTGCACCAGTCCCTTGCCAAACGAACGCCGTCCAATGATGGTAGCGCGGTCGTTGTCCTGCATGGCACCAGCAAAAATTTCACTGGCCGATGCCGATCCTTCGTTGATCAGCACCACCAATGGCATCTGTTTGTAGCTGCCTCGCCCGTCTGACCTGAACTCCTGCCTGGGCGACTTGCGTCCTTCGGTGTAAACAATGAGCCGGTTTTTGGGCAAAAACTCGTTGGCCATCTGTACGGCCGACTGCAAATAGCCGCCCGTGTTGTCGCGAAGATCGATGATCAAGTTCTTGAATCCTTGTTCACCCAGCTTCACCAAGGCCACCAACAGTTCGGCATAGGTGGTCTCACCGAAGCTCTTGATGCGGATGTAGCCTGTGCTGTCGTCAATCATGTAGGTGGCCGACACGCTCTTCAGGGGTATGTCACCGCGGGTGACAACAAACGATTGTGGCTTTTTGTCGCCATATCTCACCACGCCAATCTTCACCTTTGTGTTCTTGGGACCCTTGAGTCGTTTCATCGCTTCCTGATTGGTCACCACTTTCCCCACGAAGGGTTTGTCGTCAACCGTCACGATTTTGTCGCCTGCCAGGATGCCTGCACGCTCGGCAGGACCGTTCTGAATGACGTTTTGTACATGGATGGTGTCCTCGCGGATGGTGAACTCAATGCCCACACCCGAGAACGATCCCTGCAATTCTTGGTTGGCTGCCTGCACGTCTTTGGCACTGATGTAAACGCTATGAGGGTCCAAACCCGTGAGAATCTTCGGCATGGCATCCTCCACAAGCGAGTCAAGATTCACCTTGTCCACATACTGGTCGTCGATGATGTGCAACAGATTGTTGATTCGGTTGGTACCCGTATTGATGATGTTCAGTCGGTTTCCCGAGAAATGATTGGAGTAGAACGATCCCACTCCGATGCCGATGATGCCACAAAGAGCCATCAGCAGCGGCACGAATCGATTCGACTTATTTGGTTTCATTGTCATTGATGTTTAGATAGATCACTTCTATGCCAGCTCTCTTCAGCAGGTTGATGCCGTCTTCCAGTCTGTATTTCTCGGCATACACCACCCGTTTGATGCCCGATTGTATGATGAGCTTGGCGCATTCTATGCACGGTGAGGCCGTCACATAGAGCGTAGAGCCGTCACTGTTGTTCGAGCTTCGTGCCAGTTTGGTAATGGCATTAGCCTCCGCATGCAGCACGTAGGGATGAGTAACTCCATTCTCGTCTTCGCACACATTGTCAAATCCACTCGGCGTACCGTTGTATCCGTCGCTGATAATCATGTTGCCTTTCACCACCAACGCACCCACCTGTCGGCGGCGGCAGTACGAGTTTTCGGCCCAGATGCGGGCCATGCGCAGGTAGCGTTGGTCCAGTTGATGAAGTTTGTCATTGCTCATGGCGATGTTGTTTTTGGGGGTTATCGTGGATGTCGGACTGATGAAGCCAATTTGGCTGATTAGGACAATTGGGTTCCTCGCTGTTGTCGCTTGATGCCGTTGCGCTCCAACAGGGCGTCGATGGTGGGTTCTTGTCCGCGAAAACGCTTGTACAGCGTCATGGGATGCTCCGTTCCACCCTTGGAAAGGATGCAGTCGCGGAACCGCTGGGCGGTGGCTTGGTCGAAGATGCCGTTTCGCTTGAACACGCTGAAAGCGTCGGCATCCAGTACCTCGGCCCACTTGTAGCTGTAGTAGCCCGCCGCATAGCCGCCGGCCATAATGTGCGAGAACTGCACTGTCATGCACGTCTCGGGCAGCTGTTTGCCGAGGATGGCCTTCTCCCAGGCTTTCTTTTCAAAGGGGATGATGTCTTCGTTGAACGCTTCGCGCTGTGTGTAGTAGGCCATGTCGAGCAGTCCGAAGCTCACCTGACGCAGACATGCCATGCCTGCCATGAAGTTTCGGCTGCGCACGATGCGGTCGATCAGCTCGTCGGGAATCACCTCGCCCGTCTTATAATGGAAGGCGAAGGTCTGCAAGAACTCGCGCTCAACGGCGAAATTCTCCATGAACTGCGAGGGCAGCTCCACGAAATCCCACCACACGTTGGTGCCCGAAAGGCTCTCGAACCGCGTGTTGGCGAACATGCCGTGCAGCGAATGGCCAAACTCGTGCAGGAAAGTTTCCACCTCACCCAGTGTCAGTAGGGCGGGCTTGTCATCCGTAGGCTTGGTGAAGTTCATCACTAACGACGCATGGGGACGCACGTTGTTGCCCTTGCGGTCTATCCACTGACCTTGAAATTCGGTCATCCAGGCACCGCCCTGTTTGCCCTTGCGTGGGAAGAAGTCGGCGTACAGCACGGCCAGATACGAGCCGTCCCTGTCGGATACCTCGTAGGCTTTCACGTCGGGATGATACACTGGGATGTCTTTGTTCTCCTTGAAGTTGATGCCGTACAGGCGGGTAGCCAGTCCGAAGACGCCCTTGATGACGTTCTCCAATTTGAAGTAAGGGCGCAACATCTCTGCGTCGAGGTTGTATTTCTCCATCTGTAGTTGATGACTGTAATAGGCCGTATCCCACGGCTCCATCACAAAGTCGGCTCCCTCCTGGCGCTTGGCAATCTCGAGGAGCGCCTCTTTCTCCTTCAGTGCCGTGGGCTTGTAGGCCGCTATCAGGTCGTTGAGCAGCTGGTATACATTCTCCACCTTGGATGCCATGCGGTGTTTCAGCACATAGTCGGCATACGTGTCGTAACCCAAGAGTTGGGCTATCTCGCGGCGCAGGTTGATGAGGCGTTGGCAGATGGCCAGGTTGTTCTCGTCATTTTGGTGCGTGCACACCGTGTTGCGTGCCATGTACATTTGGCGGCGCAGGTCTCTTTGGGTAGCGTAGGTCATGAACGGCGAGTAGCTGGGCATGTCGAGCGTGAACACCCATCCGTCCAAATTCCGTTCTTTGGCCGTCATGGCGGCAGCCTCGCGCGCGGTGTCGGGCAGTCCGTCCAGTTGTTTCTCGTCGGTGATGTGCAGCGTGAACGCCTTGTTCTCCTTGAGTAAGTTTTGCGAGAACTGCAACGACAGCACTCCAGCCTCTTCGGTTAGCTTGCGCAGGTGGTCCTTGCCTTCGTCGTCGAGCAACGCACCACTGCGCACAAAGCCATCGTACGATTTCTCCAGCAGCATCTGCTCTTCGGGTGTCAGCTCGCGATGATGCTCGTAAACATGTTTCACACGCTCGAACAACCGCTTGTTCAGCATCACGTCGTTCGCATGCTTGGTGAGGATAGGACTGAGTTTCTGTGCCAGCTCGTCCAGTTGATCATTGGTTTCGGCCGACAGCATGCACGAGAAAACGGTTGACACGCGGTCAAGCAAGTCATAATAATGCTCGCCTTTCGAGGTGTCCACGCGTGCGATGGTGTTTTCGAACGTAGGCTCCTCGGGGTCGTTGATGGTCTTTTCGATGATTTCGTCATCGCGGCGTATGCCCTCCATGAACGCCTCCTCATAGTGCTCGAAGCGAATGCGGTTGAACGGCACGGTGTGATGGGGCGTGTCGTATTCTTCAAAAAAAACGTTGTCGTGTTTTGCTTTCTCTATGCTGTTTTCATCCATACTCGTACAATCTTCTTGATGCGTGATGCAAAAGTACGAAAAATATCAGATACACCTTATTATTATAGGGACATTTAACGAATATTAGACACGCATCCATGAGCTGAGGCACCGTCATGGGGTGTGACTCTTACATTGAAGGGTAATATTGTTGAACAACGAATGTAACAAATTGAACGAATGAACTAGGCAAGACAATGAACGCAAGCGTTCTGCGAATGAAACAAATCTGCTGACATAAACATGCTGAGTGTCTTTGCCAAATTCGCTTGATTCGTAGAACGCCTGCGTTCATTGATTCCGAACAATCGGATTTGTTTTATTTGTTGAATTCGTTGTTGAAACAAAAAACAATACTTTTAGATGAAAAAGTCGTGGCCATGGGGCGTTTTTCCAAACTCATTGAGATTGATGCCCAAACTCAATGAGATTGGAGGTCAAAGTCAATGAGTTTGGTGGTCAAAGTCAATGAGATTGGCGTGTATGTCGGGCCGGCTTCCGTTTTTGTCGTTATTTTATAGGTTTCTTACCCGCCATCCTTAGACTTTTTACGGATGCGCTATTGCTTGTCGAAGCTTATTTTTTCTTTCCGCTGATGTTCAGCTTGTACATCAGGTGCAGC
>CAKOVA010000003.1 GCA_934120735.1 uncultured Prevotella sp. | reverse complement strand
GACTGAAGCTCGCGTGCAAACCATACTTCAACCTTTTCTTTGCCATTATCGCTCTCAATGTAATGCGTTATCTCATTAAAAGCGGATGTATGCTGATTTATTCTTTGAATGTCCATGTTATAATATTTCTTTGTTGTCTTTCTCCTCACCAACCGCCTTTATCTCGTCAGTAAGGACTTTCTGTAATTTCTCTTTCGGCACTATCAGCTGATAATCCGCCACTTATTCATTGCTTTCGGTTATCAGCTTGCGCATTTCGTCCATATCTGGCAGAGCCTTTCTTAGTTCCTCACTCATGTCTTCAGCCGTTTTATATGTGGCGACTCCCATAGGACTGTTGTAGTCACGGATAACATACTCCACGAAAGCCTTGTTGGAACTCTTGCAGAGAAGAATACCAATAGTCGGGTTCTCATGAGGTTTACGCACTTTGTCGTCAAGCACTTTCATGTACGTTTGCAACTGACCTATATAGGCAGGTTTGAATGCCCCTTTTTTCAGTTCAACCACAACCATACAGTTAAGTTCACGGTTGAGGAAAAGCAAATCGGGGAACAACTCTTCTCCGAATATCTCCAAATGATATTGGTTGCCGATATACGCAAAGTCTCGGCCAAAAGTCATGATGAACTTCTTGATGTTGCGGACAATGGCTTGTTCTATAACCTTTTCGTCTACATCCTCGGGGTTGTCAACCTCCATTTCCTCCACATTGATATAATCAAGCAGATACTCGTCCTTGAACATGCCGACTGCCTTACGAGCATCATTCACAGGCATCGTCTGCAAGAAGTTGTTTGCAGCAGTTCCTTGCTTTTGGTAAAGCCCTTCTTTTAAGCGATTGCGCAAGTCATATTTATCCCACTTGTGAAGTACGGTCTGATGAATATAGAATAACACCTCTTGAATATCTTTTGTTTTTTGTAGGATTTCCAAATGGTGTGAGAAACTAATACCAAGAAACTCCTCACGATTTATTTCAATAGCCACCGGCGACCATTTTTGAAGAGAGAAACATTCTATATCTATAGTATTTTGATTTATAGACAGTTGCAATTTGGCAGCCGATGGCTGCCAAATTAAAAATTGTTTCCAATACTCATAAAAAGTTCGCATGTTACGAATACTTCTTGCCGAAAAGCCACGTAAACCAGGAAGCTCACGGCGTAATTGTTCGCTTATGCTGTCGATAATGGACATTCCCCATTTTTCTTGACGTGAGCGGTTTGATACGTAAGCACCAATACCAAAGTTAAGTGACAATTCTTCACCGGTAACCATTTTTGCAGCCCTGTATTGACTATGCAAAATTGCTTCTTTAATGACGCTTACCGCTTGCTTATATTGTTGTACAGATGGTTCCATATTAAAAGCTATTTGTTCCTTTGTTCCTCCCCAACCGCCTTTATCTCGTCAGCAAGGATTCAACGTCGTTCAGCCCTCTTTGGCAATTCTTCAACCAGCTCTTTGCCGTCACAGCATTGGTTTTTCTTCTTTTCTGCGTGAACGGCGTTAACCCTGTTTGATTCTTTGTTTGCCATGCTTGGTAGTGGGTTTGCGTACAAAGATAGGCATAACACGCCACAATCTCGTATAATCGCAGTGGTATTTACGCTCATTTACATCAAAGGCGGATTTGTTGTAGAATAACAACCGTCATTTACCAAAGGGCAACCTTGCCAATTTTTCCTAAATCAAGCGAGGCTGTTGATACTCCAAGAGCCTTGAACACCCTGCTCATGGTTGGAATACTGATACTATAACCTTTTTCCAGCCTTGAAATCTGAGCGCGTTTTACACCAACTCGCTCACCCAATTCCTCTTGGGTGAGGTTTTGTTCTATTCGTGCTTTCTTGATAGCCTCGCCTAACTCATAGGCGTGAATGGACGATGCCACACTTTGCTCGAACTCATCACGTCTTGGCGTGCCTATCTTTCCAAAGTGCCTATCAAGAACTTCCTCAGAAGTGTACATCTTAAACTTTCCTACCTGTTTCATATCTTTTCTCCTTTTTCTTTGAAATAATCCAATCTTATTCTTTCTGCCTTGACAATTTCTTTTGGTGGCGTCTTCTGTGTCTTTTTGATGATACCATGTGTTGCTATAACCAACGTTCCCTCTTTCGTGTCCCAAAAGGCAAATAGTCTATAAGCAATCTTGTTGTAAAGAGTTCTAAACTCCCAAATGTCGCTATCGTCAAGTTTTTTGAACAACTTAGAATTTTGTTCGCCACCCTCTATACGTTTAATAATTTCGAGTAGCTTGTCTGCTGCCGATGTTGGCATACTCTCAATAAAATCAAGAGCGTTTTCCATAAACACAACTTTTAGCTTGTTACTCATACACTATTTATTTATCAATACAAAGATAGTAAATAGTTTCTAATATGCGAAACATTTAAGCCTGTTTTATACGATATGTTATACTTTTTAATGGAGTGTTCAGAGCATTGTTTATTGTCTTCGCATTACTAAACAAGTCATTGAAAACGCTGAATATAGTTTCAACGACCTTAAATGATAGGCATATCCGCTGCAAAAAGGGAGAATTCCCCCAGCATTGAAAGATGATGCTTGCAAATCAATGGTTTTGCTTTTAACTTTGTAGCTCATAGGATGAAAAGTGCAAAATAGTTTGTTTTGTGAGATAAAACAGTCTGTTTTATACGCCAAAATAGTCTGTTTTCTGCTGTTATCATCATGTATCAACCACTTAAAACCATGAAACCATGTCAATATTGATTAGACTGATGCAGTCAAAATTCAAAAACAAAGTGCAGCAAAGTAAATGGTATGCCAAGGTCGTGTCCACCGGTGAAATCCACACGGACGAATTGGCAACCATCATTGAATCGAACACTACCTTCAAAAAAGGCGAAGTACAAGGCTTGATTACCGAGTTGGTGGACGAACTGAAACATCAACTGTCTGATGGAAAGACGGTGGTGTTGGATGGCTTCGGTCGTTTTCATCTAACGGTAGAAAGCGATTTGGTAGCCCAACAAGCCGACTTCAACATCCATCAGCATATCCGTCGCATTAAATGTAAATTTCTACCAGCCGGCAACAGACTGGCACATACGGGTATTATTCAGCAAAATTTCAGTAAGGATGTGGAGGTGGAATGGATTCCGGGAAAAGCCAAAAGGCACTCATAGAGCGTGCCTTTTGGTCTTCTTCAGCTGTCGAGACGGCGGATGTTACCGCCTTTTTACACCGTTATTTTCTAAAATCTATCGAAGCAAATGGAAGGGCAAGTCGCAATGAACTGTGCCAATATTCCCAGTTGTGTACACCGTTTCTGATGCGAAGCTCGCTTTTGGTGCCTGCTTTGGCATAGAGTTGGTGAATCTTAAAGGATAGTTCTACCAAATAATCATCATCTCCGCAATCGAAAAACCAGCGAACAGAGCGCAGCTGTTGTTTTGTTGTTTCGTCAGCGTTCGTGATGAAATCAATTGCCGAATGGTCGCGTACCGATTTAGAAACATAGTACAATTTGTCCTTCCCATGAGGGGCAACCTCTGGTTCTTTGTTGTCTAACCAAGCACTCATGGCATAGCATGATGAGAAAAGTTCGGGATGGCGTTGGCAATACACCGTACTACCGCCTCCACCCATCGAGAGTCCCATGATGGCGCGGTGGGCTTTATCGCCTATGGCGCGATATTTCTTCTCCACGGCAGGCATCAGTTCGGTAAAGAAGAACGTTTCGTAGTTCCAGCCAAGCATGTTGAAATAGCCATTCCATTGATTCCTTACATCGGGATTTCCTGCATTGGGCATAATAATCACCATGGGTACAGCCTCCTGAGACTCTATCAATTCGTCGGCAACTTCTTTCACGTTTGCCTTCGAAGCCCAATCTTTATAAGTGCCATACAGCCCATGTAGCAAGTAAACAATGGGGTACTTTTGTGATGATAGTTCATATCCTGTGGGCAAATAGACATTGTAGGTCATCGTACTATCCAGCACATGGCTGTGTATGCTGTCGGTCACTATCTTGCCAGCCCATGCGTTGAGGGCCAGGAAGGTGACGAGGAAAAATGAAATAAGTTTGTTCATTGTATTGTTATTTGATTGTTGTCGTTTTGTTCACGAAATGCCTAATTTCCACAAAGATACATTGTTTTTGTGAATCGCAGGCGGTTATGTGGCGAAAAATGTAAAAGTTTACTCTCCGTCAAGGAAAAACTTTTTGCGGGAAAGTGGATGAAGTTAAGAAAAAATATGTATCTTTGCATTCTACATCCTGGGCTTGTATGGATTTGACGGCAAGTCGAAATGGTATGTAAGCATGCGGAGCTTCGGTGGCTGGCTCCTAAATCTCAGTTATCAAAGAATTAATTGGCGAAAATAATTACGCTCTCGCTGCTTAATCGAAGTATAGTAGATTATTAGCTTTATTCCGTCATTAGATGATGGAACGAGACACTGCTCCAAGGATGTTGTTCCGAATCTGAGGGTCAAGCGGTGCAGGTAAATCGGAAATAGCCCGTGTACGCCTCGGTGCAAGGGTGAAATTTAGAGGATAAGGTCACAGTTGGTGGTTCAGGTCTTGCTGTGGCACGAAAACCGAAGGCTGAAATAAGCATGTAGAAAACGTATGGTTTCCTTGTGCGGACCGGAGTTCGAATCTCCGCAAGTCCACTAAAAAGAAAAGACTGGCAGCTGCTTTGGCGGCTGCCAGTCTTTTTGCGTTTTGGGGCGTTTTATAAATTAGCTTTGTCAGATTGCGAGACTGTTTTTGGTGGTCAAAATGTAAATTCAAAATCTAACAAAGCTAATTTATAGAACTAGCCTTATTGGTATTCTTTTGTCTTCAGCTCTCCCCGCAGCACGGCAAGGGCGTTGTTGCTCATGGTCTGCATCTCGTTTTCGCCGGGATAGGTGATGACGGGTGCCAGAAAGTCTATGCGCTCTTTCAGCTTGTTCACTACGTAATCAGAATAAGCGATGCCTCCGGTGAGCAGAATGGCATCTACTTTACCGTACAGCACGGCTGCCTCTGAGGCGATGGCCTTGGCTGTGTGAAACAGCATGGCGTCGAGGATGAGCTGCGCATGCTGGTCACCCTGGTCGATGCGCTGTAGGATTTCTTTCACGTCGTTGGTGCCCAGATGCGCCCTAAGTCCCGTTTCTGTTGTCACGTTCTTAAGGAGTTGCTCCATGGTGTACTTGCCGCTAAAACACAAGCGTATCAGGTCGGCCACTGGTAGTGAGCCGGCTCGCTCGGGAGAGAAAGGTCCCTCGCCCCCCAAGGCGTTGTTGGCATCGATGGCGCGGCCATGCTCGTGGGCTGCAATGGAGATGCCGCCCCCCAGATGACAGATGATGAGATTAAGGTCTTCATAGCGTTTGCCGATGTCTCGTGCGTATCGTCGGGCGATGGCTTTCTGGTTCAGTGCGTGCCAGATACAATAGCGCGGTAAGAGGGGAGACCCGCTGATTTTGGCCAAAGGCGACAGCTCGTCCACCACGCCGGGGTCGGCAATCAGGGGCAGACAGCCGGGAATGGCCTTCGCAATGTCGTATGCGATGAGGCAACCTAAGTCGCACGCATGCTGGTGTAGGGCGTTCCGTGTCAACTCGAGCATACGTTCGTTTACCTCATAGACCCCACTCTCCACAGGTTTGGCCAAGCCACCGCGACCGATGACGGCGTTGAAGTTGAACGGAACCTCCATCTGCTTGAGGGTGTCTATAACCAGTTGCCGACGGTATTCAAGCTGATCCATGGGCTGGTCAAACTGGCTTAATTCGGCAACAGAGTGTTTGATGTTACGGGTGAACAGCATCTGTTCATCTTCAAAAACGGCTATCTTGGTGGATGTGGAGCCGGGGTTGATGCTTAATATGTGGAACATAAATTGATTATTTCAGTAGAAATCGGGTGCAACGGCGCACTAACAATGGAGGCAGGCCAGCGCCAGACTGTTGAATTTGGACATGACATCATCGCCTCTTGACGGAAGGACAACGGGGCATTGGGTGCCTTGCAGCATGCAAGCCGTTTCGCCATGGGCAAACAGGGTAATTGTTTTGTAGAACAAGTTGCCGGCTTCAATGTCCGGGAATACCAATGCGTCGGCCGATCCCTGTATGGGTGAGTCGATGCGTTTAACCTGCATGCTGTGCAAGTTGCAGGCCACCTTCAAGTCGAGCGGGCCGTCTACGATGCAAGGTCCAAAGGCTCCGGCCTTCGCTTGCTCTATCAAACTGGCGTAACCAGCAGTGAATGGAAAATGTTTGGCGTTGACTTTCTCTGAGCAGTGTATCAAGGCCACCTTGGGTTGACTGATGCCAAACTGGCGACAGAGCTGCGTGATGTACTTGATTTGCATGAAACGCTGTTCTTGTGTGGGGTAGGGTATCACCGCAGCGTCGGTGAAGAACAGCAGTTTGTGATAGTTGGGAATGGATGCGGCGGTTACATGGGTGAGCACGTTTCCTGCGGGTAAGATGCCTTTCTCTTTGTCGAGGATGGCTCGGATGACAACATCTGTGCTGATGAGGCCTTTCATAATGAGGTCTACCGTGCCTTCCTTGACCATCGCGACGGCCTTTTCGGCTGCTTCTTGATCATTTGCCGCTTCTATAAATGATAGATGTTGCGAACACGCCATCAAGGGTTGGCTTTGTTTAACTTGTTCGGTGCAGCCTATCATGACTGCTTCCATCCATCCTTGCTGGATGGCCATGGCGACCGACTGCTGTGTTGATTCGTCGGTTGCGCAAATAACCGCTGTTCTTTTTCGTACTCCTTTTTGGGCCAGCTGACTGGCCATGTCTTTGAAATTTCGAATAGACGACATAGTATCCTCCTTTTGGAAAGCTGGGCCAAAGGTAGATAAATCTTTCCAAAAATCAGTCTGGTTGAGCTATAAAAATATCATTCTTGAAGGATGCCGATTAATAAGTGTATTCTTTTTTCGTCCATTCGTCTTGGACGGAAAAGGAAAAGACATTGGCATCTGCTGGTGTGGTACCTTGAAAGAACGAGCCTTTGTATTGTGTAATCTCATTCACTTTGACGGGAACCTCTTCGAAAGTGTGCTCGGTAATGACATCGCCAGATGCGTTTAATGCCGATACCGTGATCTTCAACACATCCGAGGGAGTGTGCGGAAAGGTGTACACGTCAAACTGTCCAGATGCCGCATGCTGTGCATCTGTCACGGTGCGTTCTTCGGTCTGGCGAGAGTTTTTCGCACCAACGCCTGTCATCGCGTTGAATGTTGAGCTGCCGCCCGTGTAATAGAACTTCATGGTTTTGACCGTTGTTGGTATGGCATCGGTGGTAACCAGTCTGAACATGGCTACTGCACGCTTCATTTCGAGTTGGTAAGACGCATTGCCTCCAACCGTTACCTCTTGACAATAATAAAAGGTGTCGGTCATCTTGTTCTTGGGAAATGAAATCTCATCGGGCGATGTGATGGTGGCCGACCCGCTGCCACTGTGGGCAATAGCGACCACTTGGTAAGTTCCTGCTGGCAGTGCGACATCAATCTGGCCGAAGTGGGTGTCCTTCGTATCTTGGTGAATGTTCTTTACTTTCACGCCATCCTTGAACAGGGCCAAACTGATACGCGTGCAAACTTGCTTGACATCGGTGGCACGCGACATGTCTACGGCTTGGTTGAAAGGAATGTGTTCGAATTGGGCGACACGGAAAGAAAGGTGGAACAAGTCTTTTGTTTCTTGTTCTTCAGTGTCTGTCTCCTCTGTTAGTGACGGCTTTTCGCATGCTGACAAGCAGATGGCAGATAGCAACAAGGCGGTTGCCAGCATTTTCATTGTTTTCTTCATGGTTGGTAGTTGGGTGTAAGTTGGTTATATCGTTCGATGTTATTATCAGGTGCTAAGTTACGACAAAAAAGAATAACTTCAAAATTTTTTTATGCATCGAAAACAGTTACCCACGTTGTCGTCCAGTTTTTTTCTTTTCGCCTTGGACTTTATCTCTCATTCTTTTGCAGTTGAACCAAACTCGTTTCGTCTGCTTTGCATCAACTAGAAGAAAAAAGAGGCAAGCTGCACGAATGCAGTCGCCTCTCTTTTCAGTTTTCTTCCTTCATTCTATCAATGAAAGGGGCATGGCACCTCTTTCTGCCAAGTTATCTCGCCATAACCATCCTTGTGGGCGGTATGTCCGTGGCCAGTGTAGTCTTTGCACTCGTCAGTACCATCGTCCAGCTTCCAATAACCTTCCAATCCCTTGCTGTTGGTTTCAACGAAACACTGATGCAATGGGTTTTTCAGTTCCTGTGGCGTTAAAGCTCGAGTCCAGAACCTACATTCATTCACCGATCCTTTGAGATAGAAACCATTCTGTACGCCAGGTGCGGCACCGATATAGAAGTTGTTGGTAAACGACACTTTCTTGGCGTAGTCGGCCTCGGCAAAGAGGATTCCGTCTATATAGAGCGACAGTTTGTTGTTGGCAAACACACCTGCGATGTGATACCACTCGTTCTTGGCGATGCTGAAGCCCAAACGCCCCGCATAGACATCCCATTGCTTCAAGCCAAACATGAACACCGGCACGTTGCCCTCGCCACCGACACGATCGGGTGTTCCATCCACGAACAGCCATGCGCTTTTCTCATCGTTCGAGTTTTCGGGAAAGCCCAGAATGCCCATCAGGTTGCCACCATAGTATTTTGGCATCTCCCACAAGCACACTCGAGCCTCGAGCGTAAAGGCATCCAGGTTCTGAAGTCTGCTGACATCATTGTCCTTGAAAGTCACCTTGAAGCAATTACTTCCATTGAGCCTCGGTACATTCATCAGAAGGGTTCTGTTCACAACAACATAAAGTACGTCACTGCCAGGAAGTTGTGGGTAGCGTTTGTTCTTGCTTGTCATCCTCACAGGCAGCAAGTAGTTCATGCCTTTCTTCAGGTTCTCCAGCTTGCTTACTTGCAGACTGGTGCTTTCTGAACGATAGCCACCTTTCTTGATGGTCAACGTTGTTTGCGACAAGGCAAACGTTCCCTCAGGCAATGATTGGTAATTGTCACCATGCATGCTGTTGTATGTCTCCACCAAGCTGTTGTCTATTGCCAGTTCAGTACTAACATCTTCTTCCACCTTCAAGGCACTCGATATGGTAAGTCCCATGGCATCGCCCTGCTGTTTCACCGAGAAAGTGGTAACGGGTGTCTTTTCTGCTGCCGTAATGTAAACAGCGTCTACGTCTACGTCATCTGTACAGGCCATCAAACCCAACAAGCAGACTGTGGACAGATAGCAGATTGTTTTTATCGTATGTCTCATCATTCTTGTTTTTTATTGTTCTTGTTACCGTTCATAATTTGGATAGCCTCTCTTACATAGAAGTAATTGTTGGGCGGTACAGGCTTGTTGAGATGGTTGCCTTCTGCGTAGGCGAACTGTAATACATATACACCACAGCCAGCCAGATTGTTGTCAACGGCAAACTTGGCCATTCCCCACAAACTCGGTATCGTCTTTTCGCCATCATAGAAATCAATGCCACCTTGTCCAAATGAGTTTCCGGCCTGACTGGTCCATTCGCACAAGATGCGTTTGTTGTTTGGAAACCCTTTTCCATAATCATTCGCCTTTCCCTTGAGTCGACTTTTTAATATTCCCGGAGAAGAAGCATTGTAGGCCTGTCCAATGAAATAATCGAACCTGTCAGCATATTCCTCGTCCAGCCATTGACCGTCAACCACCAATAGCTTGTGCTTGCCGTTCACCTTGTACTGCTCCTTGCACTTGGGACCAAGATACTGACTCAGCACATCTATAAAGGTACGCATCATCTCCGTGCTATACTGGTCGCCGCCAAACCATGGCTCATAGTCGAGGTCAAATCCGTCAAGTCCCCAGTGAAAGATGGAGTCAGCCAGGTTCTTGGCATATACCTTCATGGAGTCCAGGTTTTCCGATCCCTCCCCTATCTTACTGAAATAGTGCTCAGGCCACATGGTGACCAGCACCTTTGTTCCTCTATGCTCTTGCAGGAACTTTACGTCATTCCTGTTTTGTTCGTTGTTCACATACCCCGTAAAGAACGACACGATGTCGATACTGTCGGGAATGCCTGTGAGCCGTGTCTGCATTGATGGCGTGGCTGGTGAGTAATTGTACCATGCAAAGAAAATCTTATGGTCAGAATTTTTGTACGCAATCAGGTCTTTCTCCTGCTCGGGTGTCAGCGAGTGAAAAGACATGTCGTCCAACGCTTTCGGTTCTGGCTCTGTCCATTCCTCGCATGCTACCAGGCAGAACAGCGAAGCCAAGATGCCAATAAAACTTTTTATTTTCATATTTTGAATAATTTACGATGTTGATGGATGTTACTTATTTTTGATATTTCTTATCTGCTTTCTTGTCCCACCACAACTTGGTTCCGCCATTGTCGGCACCTTGTAGTAAGGACAATCCATGTTGGTAAGAGGCAGGGAAGTCGCTTTTGATGTTCACGGGATAGGGCAACCTGGCCACCTGTTTCTTAGTGTCGATACTGCCCATGCTCATGTTCATGTCCACTGGAATCACGCGCGGATAGCCTGTCCGCCTAAATTCGCTCCAGGCTTCCTGACCATCAGGATAAAGGGCGATGTATTTCTGTGTGATGATTTTCTCCAGTAGCTCCTCGCTGTCGGCTCCTCCGAATGACAACATGGCTGGCGTTATCTCACCACCGTCGTCTATGCCGCCATCGTCATCACCGTCATCTGGATTACCACCATCATCTGGATAGTCACCAGGGTCGTCACCACCTTCATCATCACCTTCATTATCATCAATCTGAACCTGATGGTTCCAAGCCACGGAGCAATGTCCAAAAGTGGCAACACTGTTGTATGAGTCCAACAAATCTTTGTAGGGAACGGGCGTGGTTGTACCTTTGAGGTACTCATCAGCACTGCCTGCCTTTGCCTGCGACGCTCCCAAAGGCTGGTCAAATGCCGTGCGCACGCCTTGTTCATACAACTGCTGTGCGCTGCCACCAGCCTGCCATCCACGCAAGGCAGCCTCTGCTTTCAGGAAGAATACCTCGGCGGCAGTCATGAGCTGAATGGGCGTTGATGCCGTGACATTCAGTTTGGAACACACCTTGTATTCATTGCCGGTCATGTAGATACCAGTCCTTACTCCGTTGTAGTCTTTAGCGCCAGATACCTCCGACGGCTCGAACAGCAATCCGAGGCGTGGATCCTTGTATCCTTTCAGGTAGGTTTCCAACGTGGCCCCCAGCCTACTGTCGTTGTACGAATGGCAAATCATGTACAGGGGATTGACGGTGGAGGCACCGTTTACCCGAATCAAGGCATTATCGTCGTTTCCTTCCATGACGCCAGCACGTATGGCTTCTTCAGCTTTGGCTTGAGCTTTGGCCGCATCGGCATATACAATGCGCATGGCCAGGCGTAGTTTTAAGGAATGAGCCAACTTAATCCACTTGGTGAAATCGCCGGCATATACCTTGTCGTAGGCTGCCAACGGACGTGCGTCTGGATTGGTCTTCACGAATTCTGCAAGGATTGCGGCCGCCTCGTCCAGTTCACTGAAAAAGAGGTCATATATCTCGTTTTGTGCCGTGAAGGCAACGTCTGACGAAGGTTTGAAGTCCTTGTACGGTATCGGTCCGTACATATCGGTTATGCGGTGCATGCCCAGCACTTTCAATATCTGCCCTACGGCAAAGGTGGTGGGCACGAGTTCTTTCTTCAAGGACAGCCTGTACCACGGTATCATATAATTCTGATAAGCCACGCTGTAAGCTGCATTACACCACCGTGGTTCCATCTTGTAGGTGGCATTGTTCATACCGCTGTTGTCAAACGTATTGGAAACGCCCATGAATCCCGAGAATATGTCACCAGCCAATGAAAACATCTTCTGGTAATTGTTCACATCCACGTTCTGTGCTTTTGTGACACAGGGGTATATCTGATACTCCATCTGTGTGATCAGCGACCCCATGCCCAAATTGTCATGCAGCAAATCTTCCTCGTTTGCCGCATTGGGGTCTGTGTTGGTAGACAGGAAATCGCTTGTGCAAGAGGAGAGCATCACAGCTGACAGCAGAAGCGTTGCCCATGTGTTCTTTGCACTTATATTGAAATTATACATAGTTGTTGCTTGTTTTTATAAAGAAAATTTAATGCTGGCACCGAAACTTCTCAAACTCGGCATCAGGAAATAGTCAACTCCCTGATAGAACGTTCCGACCGATGATGTGAGTTGTGGGTCAAAAGGTGCTTTGTTGTAGATCATCCAGAGATTGCGACCCGTCACCGAAACCGTGAGGTCTTTGATGACATTGCCAAACCATTTGTTGGAGAAGGTATAGCCCAGTGACACCTCTCTCAGACGGATGTTGGTAGCATCGTACACATAGTTGGACAACACACCCGATCCTCCTCCTATCTGCCGATAGTAGGTTTCGGCATCCATCATCATTCCATTCACGCTTACACCGCCGCGATCTCTTGCCAAGGCACTACGCTCGGATGCGCCATAAGCGTCGAGTACGGCTTGCGTAACCGACACCACCCTGCCTCCTATGCGACCGTCAATCAAGAACGAGAGGTTGAAACCCTCGTATTGGAAGCTGTTACGCAGGCTCACGGAATACCGGGGAGACGTGTTGCCGCCATATATCAGATTGGTGTTGTCGATAGCCATCTGCATGTTGTTGGGATTGACATAGGTATATCCGTTCAAGTCTTTGACCAGATGATTCACATAAAAGTCACCGATAGAGCCGCCCTCATTGATGTAGTTTCTGAAAGAGGACAAACCGCCTAAGTCAAAATGGTCTACGTTCATGGGTTCGCCCGTAATAGGATTGGACACGTTGCGCACCAACTCCTCGATACGGTTACGATTGAAGGTAAAGGTCAGTACGGGCTTGTACAAGAGTTTTCCAAACGTCAGGTCGGCATCTATCATCGCCTCAATACCGCGGTTGCTTACCTTTCCGGCATTTACATAGAAGTTGCTGTAGCCACTGCTCTCGGGAGCTCTGAACTTGAAGAGCTGGTCGTATGTGTTGGCGTGATACCAAGTGATGTCCACGCCTATCTTGTTGTTCAGGAAACGTGAGTTAAGACCAATCTCGAACGACTTGGTCTGTTCGAACTTCAGGTTGTTGATGGGCAGGTCTGGATTGATGCTCACGCCTCCGCCAGGACTGATGGGATAGGACGGTACGGTGATGCCTGCCAATGAAACTGGCACGTTACCCACCTTGGCATACGACAGGCGTAACTTGGAGAACGACAGTACCGACTTGGGTGCCTTGAGCCATTCGGTCAGGATGAACGACATACCTACCGATGGATAGAATATGCTCTTGCTGGAGGTGTTGGCCAACAACGAAGTCCATTCGTTGCGCCCGGTGACATCCAAGAATATGCAGCGCTTGTAATCGAACGATGCACTCACAAACAGAGCCTGTGTCTTGATGGATTTTCCCTCTTGGTATTGAGGCTCTGGTGTGAGGTTGTTCAGGGTAAACTTGTTGGGAACAGTGGCCAAGGGCGCACCAAACTCAAGTTTGTTGGAGTTGGCTGTATAGTTGAAACTGGTGTTCTTAAAACTGCCACCGGCATTGATCACCATCCCCCAATGATTGAAGTTTTTATGAAGATTGACAATCAGGTCACCATAATCCTGCGTTGACTTGTCGGTGGCCAACAGGTAAGACCCCTTGTCGGATGCCGATGTAAGCAAAGGAAGTGTCGAAGCGTAGTTCTTGATTTCATTGACCTTGGTGTTGCGGTCGGTTCTGAATCGTACCGTTGCATTGAGCCAGTCAAGGATATCGTACTTAAGGCTTCCACCCAATATGATACGTTCGTTGTGGTTGATGTTGAAATTGCGGTGGGTAATCCAATAAGGATTCTGAATAGACCGCTTCTGATCTCCGTAAGGCCAGAACTGCAAGGGGAAGCCCCTGCTGGCATCGTAACGCTCATACGACCTGTACTTTTCAATCTGGTCTCCTCGTGGAAAGAGGTAGATGGGAACGATAGGATTGTAATATTCTCCCTGCGAGAGCATGTTTTGAGCAGTTTTGTCAATGTACATCAGCGTGGCACCAAGGCTCAGCTTGTCGCCGATGGAATACATACCGTTGTACGAAACGTTGTAGCGGTTCATCTTGTTGTTGTGTATCACTCCATGGGCGTTGTAGGCCGACAGCGACAAATAGGTGCTGTTCTTCTCGTTACCAAACTGTATGCCAACAGTGTTCGAAACGCTGGCTCCTGTCTGAAAGAAATCGGCAGGGTTGTAGTTGGCCTCATTCTGCAAGCGTGGTCCCCAGCTGCTGAACTCGTTGCTGCGGCTTCCATAACGGTTCTGTAGCTTTGGAAGCAGGAAAGGCCGGTAGAAGTCGGTAAAATTGGAGAAGCTGATGCGAGGCTTGCCATCTTTCATTCCTCCTCTCTTGGTTGTCAGCATCACCACGCCATTGGCAGCCTGACCACCATACAGGGCAGCCGCCGACGGACCTGTCAACACGGTGACTTCGGCAATGTCCTCCATATTGATGTTGGAAATACCATCGCCGTCGTCCATACCGCCATACTGAGCATTGGAGGCTGAGCCTTTACGCGGAAAGAGGTCGGGGAGCGGAATGCCGTCCAAAACATAAAGTGCATTGTTGTTGCCGTCTGGATTGACCGACTTGTCGCCTCGCATCACCACCTTCGTGGAACCACCGATGCCCGATGCCGACTGCGAAATAACCACACCTGCCACTTTGCCGTTTAAGGCATTGGCCACGCTGGCCTCCTTTAAGGCGAAGTCTGATCCGCCCAGTTTCTGCACGTTGTAGCTCAGTGCCTTCTCTTCGCGCTTGATACCCAAGGCGGTCACCACTACCTCATTGAGTTCCTGCCCAGCTTCCATCAACTTCACGTTGATGCTGGATCGGTCGCCAGGCTGGATGGTTTGTGAGGCATAGCCTATGTACGAGAACTCGAGTAGAGGTTGGTCGCTCTTCGATTCGAATGAATAGTGACCGTTGATGTCCGTCACCACACCTTGGCCTGTGCCCTTCTCAAGAACACTCACACCGATAAGCGGCTCACCATTGGCATCGGTCACCACGCCCGAAATGACATGGGGCTTGACATTGGCTGGTGCCGGTTTGGTCTTGAGGGGCTTCTGTTGAAGCGTCAGATAGATGACATCTCCCGAGATGTGGTACTTCACGCCCGTTCCGGCGAATAACTTGTCCAAGGCGGTTACCAAGGGGACGTTGCTCAGCTTAACGGCATTCACCCGAACCGAACTGAGTGAGTCGTTGTAGAAAAAACGGTACTTTGACTGTGACTTGATTCTCTTCACGATATTCTCTAACTTCGTTCGCTCCGAAGTCAGATTGATCTGTGCGCTTGCCCATTGCAGCGGCAAGCCTAAGAGAACCGCGGATAAGACAATCCTGCGTAGCATGGATCCTCTTTCATAGCAATGTTTGTTCATTATGAATTGATTAGAATTAAGACTTAGGCTGGCCTTTGGAGCCTTGCCCAGTTTGATTGTTGTTACGTTACTATTACAACTGAAGATTGCAAGGTACTTACTCCAGCGCAAAAAAACTTTATCAGTATCACGACTCTATCATTTAAGAACGATATTTTTGCAACGAGAAACACTTTCCCCAAATAGCGTGTATAAAATCAGATGACATGTTGCATGAGAGGATGATGCTTGCTGATTTTTCTTGACAAAACGCCTCTCATATTTCTCTTGTAGACAACGAGCGTCATTGTTGGTTGTAAAAACGCTCAAAATGAGCGATGTTGGTAATTTGTTGTTAATGAATATGTTATGCTTAAACCTTATCTTTTTGTTCTTATTTTTATCGTTTTTTGTCGGCAAAAGCATTGTTATTAGCGTTGAATATGTATGCTTTAATGTTGCAATGGCATGTTTGTTGCACCTCTAAAAGGTGTTTTCAGGGGCGTTAAATCAACGTTTCGGTTTTAAAAGAAGTCTGAATTGTTAAATTCATTGTACTTTTGCATACCGCTTGCCTATCGTTTTTTTCTGTTTTGCTGATTATCAATGGTTATTTTAAGGTAAAATTACAGGACAAAAGTAGCAGACGTCTTTATCAAGGTTGATATGAAAGTGCCGTGCATTTGCGCGAACAAGGAGAACGGCACGCCATTCTCCTTGCTTCTTGATATTGATTGGTTTGATTGTTTGCCTGTGCCAGGAAGGCACTGGCGGTCAAGGTTGTTTCGCTATGAGAACCAAGCGTCCGTCTTTTCGGTGGAATGCGAACGGAACGGAGTATGACAGGTCGGCCAGCACCGAGTCAATCGTTGGACGGCAGTTGATGACGCCCGTATAGGTTGACCTGCTCTGCAGGCGGGGCGAGATGTCGATGCGCACGTCATAGTATTCCTCAAGTGCCTTGACAATCTCGTCAATGCGCATGTTTGTAAAGGGAATGGCATTGTTGTGCCATGCGGCCGACACGGGCGCATAGGTCTGCACAATCTCCATGCTGCGGCTGGCTTTGTCGAGGACTACTCGCTGGTTGGGACGCAGGGTAATCATTCCCTCACCATGGTTGCCACTTACTTTCACTTTTCCCGACAGCAGGGTTACTTCGGCCGTGTTGTCTGTGGTACGGGTACTGAAGTTGAACCTTGTTCCCAGTACACTGGTGGTGAGGAACTCGTTCTTCACCACAAACGGTCTGCTGGCATTAGGCTTTACCTCAAAATAAGCTTCTCCATCCAGCTCCAGTTGCCGACCATCGTCATTGAAATGTTTGGCGTATCGAAGAGTGGAATGGGCATTGAGCCACACCTCGCTGCTATCTGGCAGCAGCACATGCCGCACACTGTTGAGAGCCTCTACTTGTACCATTTGCTCTCGGTCACCCCAATAGTGCAGGCCAGTCATGACAAACAAAGCGGTAAGAACCGCGGCAGCGGCATACATTGTCCACCTCAAACTGTTTTTATGTTTTCTTACCTTCTCTTCTTTAGCTATGCGATTCAGCAAGTCAAGCTCAGCCCGCTGCACATGAGCCTCGTCAATTTGGTGTGACGCACGGTAGGCGTGGTACGCATCAGTCATCCTGAACAGCCACCGGGCATGTTCGTCTGACTCGCATGCCCATGTGGTGAGCCGCTCCATCTCCTTTGGCGAGCACTTGCCAAGGAGATAATTCTTGAGAAGTTTGTTGCTTATTTCTTTCATTCCTATATATAATACAACTGAGCAGCTAAAACAACTTACCCATAAACAAATATTAACATCAACAACAACAGCACGAGATTCTCCAAACGATGGCGTAGATACTTCAAGGCCTTGTAGAGCTGGGCTTCGACCGTGCGAACTGAGATGTCCATTACTTGGGCTATTTCCTTGTTGCTCATGCCGTGCAGATAGCTCATCTTGAATATCTGTCTTCGTTTGTCGGGCAGCTCATCGATGGCCGCGTCAATCTTCTCCCGCAGCTCTTGATTCTCCAAGTCCATGTCAACCTGATTGCTGCCGGGGTCGTAGTACGCCAGTCGCATCGCCTCCAGGGCACTACACTCGGCAGCATAGCCGCTCACCACATGTCTGTGCTTGATGACATTGAGCGACTTGGTGTACACGGCACGATAGAGGAATGACTTGATGTGAGCCGCGTCGTCCATCGCATTGCGTCGGTGCCACAGGTCAACAAACGCGTCCTGAACAACGTCCTCCATGCCATCATGAACCAGCAGCCGGGTGGCGTAGAGCAGCAATGAGGGATAAAACTGTCTGAAATATAAGCGGTATTCAGATAATGTCATTTCATACGTTAGATTGCGTCAGTGTAGACAAGTTTAATTTCTCGAACCAATCTCAGCGGCACAAGAAGCTGGTGCAAACTTACATGTTTTTTCTGTTTTTACAATACTCGTGTTCGGAAAATATCGCTGCAGGTATTCATTGTCGAATGGTTTTCTATTCAGTTTGCTTGTTTTCCTCATCCTTTCAGTTCCTTATCCATCATCACCAAGGCCGATGTGATGAGGGTACAGATGCCCAAAAGGGTGGTGAGAATGAAGAAACTACGATAGCCAAGGGCTTGCTGAAGCGAGCCGGACAGCATCATGGGAATCATGGTAGACACCGTGACCAGTGACATGCACAGGGCATAGGTGGACACTCGTTTTACCTCACTGTAATAAACAAGGTAATGCAGATAGGCGCATGAGCCGAATCCACAGGCCATTTGAGTGATGAATGCGCAGCACGCAATCCAACCAATGTTCGTGGGTAGGGCATAGCTGAGATAAATGTAGAAGAGTGGTGGAATGCATGTGGCAAACGCCATGAGGGGGAGTGTATTGCTGAATCCAACTTTTCGAAGAAGCCAGATGCCCAGCATGCCACCGATGATAAGTCCGAAGACGGCCACCGTTCCTTGTACATAGCCAAACTCTTGGGGCGACAGTGCCAGTCCGCCGCTACTTCCTAAGTCGAGCATGAACTGGATGGAAACGGGCGTGAGCAACGTACAGGTCAGCAGAAACATGCTTAGGAAGAGAATGCCCGGCCACGAACTCGGGGTTCGGATGAGGTCGGCGCTGGTGTTCAGGCAGGCATAGAACATGTCAGACACTCGTATCTTTCGCTCTCTGTCGTCGGCACCCGACCGTGGTATCATGAAGATATGCCACAGCAGTACGACGGCAAGAATGCCGCAGAGGCAGTAGCATGCCGTGCTCCATGAACTGCGAATGCTTCTATTCACCACCTCAAGGTTGCCGCCTATCATCACGATGATGCCCAACACCAACAGCATGGACAGTAGGTAGAACGTCAGTTTGAAGAGACGAAGCGACGAAGTGCGGTGGTGCTTGATGGCCTGCAGACTGAATTTGTCGATGGCGATGTCGTGAAAAACATGCGCAATGGCCATCAACCCGAGGCACATGATGCTGCCTTCCTGCCACCACGTGCTTTTCAGAGCATGCGCCATGCCAGCAATGGAGAGGATGATTAGTGCTTCAGAAAGCAGTATCCATAGGCGGTTGCGGTGGCCCGTCTGTACGAAAATGGACAGCACAGGACGCATGGCGACGGGCAACATCAACCAGGCGATGAAGAAGGTTGCCGATCCGTTGTCGAGTCCCATTCGCTTGAAAATCACGAGTGGAAAATAGAACAGCATCACAAACGTGAGCCCCTTGAAGAGGTACAACGTTGGCATCCACTTCCAGGGAACCTTAACTTCGTGGTTGAGGTCAATAGGAGAGTTGAATAGGTGATGGCTGATCTTTATCATCTCGAGTTGATTGGAGCTTTTCGTTTCTGGTAGTTCTTATTGGGAGTTAAGGGGAGTTAGTGTGAGTTAACTGGAGTTATCGGGCGTTACCTTATATTATATAGTTCGATGTAGCGGGTACTTAGTGATGTTTCCCTACCAAACAGGCATTTGTCTGCTTACCCCAATAAACTCCCAATAACTCCTATTAACTCCAGCTTACTTCCATTAACTCCTGTTTACTTGCTGTTATTTGTACAGTTTCTCGATGGTGGCGTGGTGGTAATAGTGGGTCAATATCTCATCGTAGCCATATCCATCTTCACCCATCACGGCGGCACCAATCTGACAAAGTCCCACGCCGTGACCCCATCCAGCTCCGGTAAGGACAAACTTTTGGGGTACGCCATCAACCACATCCTCCTTGTCAACCACGAAAGCCGAACTGTATAAATGCGATTCCGACAGCGTTCTTCTTATCTCCAATTCCTTGCCGATGGTGAAGGTCAGCTCGCTGCCAACGATTTTCAGGCGGGATATGCGTCCGCTCTTGCCTCGCTCCAGCGGCACCAAGTCCAGAATATCACCAAAGGTCATGTTCGTCTTCTGCTCGATGAGCGCTTTCAGTTCCGCTTGGGTATAGCTCACTTTCCATCGATAGAAGTCAGCCGTTTCTTGGTCATAGTCGTTCAACACCTGCGAGAGAATCTTATTGTCGGTGGTGTGGCAGAAGGCTTCGGGTGCCGAACGTATCCATTTCTCGGCATTCTTCTCTACCGTTAGGTCGATGAGCGGCTCGGCTCTTCCTTCCAGTTGTTGGCGGTTGTCACGTATGGCCTCCAAATAAGATTTATGCTCGTCCTCCCAACAATACTCATATTCTTCGCTGATGCCGCCACAACATTTGCTGAAGCGGGCATCACATATCTCGCCCTCCGACATCAGAATCTGCCCTCGTGTGCGGCGGATGGCAGTGGCCACGTTTGGACTTGTTTCCTTTGTGATGCCCTGATATCGCTGACAATGGTCGTCTGCGCACACGTCGAAGAGCGTGTGATCTTCGCGGTCGTACCACTTAATCAGCTCGTCGTCTTTCCGGATGAACGAGAAGAAGCTGTTCGCCGACTCTTTCAGGCTGCGGCGTTTCTCCATTTGAGCCAGCAGCCAGCTGCGTGAGATGACGGCATGTGCCTTCAGTAGTTCAAGCGAGGCTGTAGCGCTCATCTCGCTGGAGATGACGCTCTCAAGGTAGGTTTCTACCGGCAGCTCATTGATGGCGCATATCTTCTCGCTGTCCACGATGAGGCGCAGCACACCTGGGAAGGTCTGCGACTCTTTGCGTTCCCAGTGGAAGTTGACGCCGATGGTCACGTCATCGAGCGTGAACGATGCGCCAGCTTGATGGGGCGTGAACGTCAACTCACGGTAGGTGTTACCGTTCCACCCAATACCGCCTTCGTGGAAGCGCACCGTTTGTTCGCCCGACACCACCTCTCCTTTGGCCAGATAGGGCTTGTTGAGTGTGAAACGTATCTCCTCTGCGCTGACGATTCCTACCGACACGCTGGGTTCTTGATGATTCTCAATGGTTGTGAAGGTGGGCTGATTGGTGCTTGAGGCTTTCGCCAGGCGGTCCAACACTTGTTGCATGTCCTGTTGGGTGATGCTCATCTCGCACAGAATGTGATCGAGTTGTCCGGCCGTGAGCCGTTCAAAGTCTTCTTTCCGAGGCGTGATAATTAGTCCGGCCATGTCTAAGGCGCCGGGACTGATGAGCATTTGGTCTGCCCCCTCGGCGAAATAGCAATCGGGGCGGTGCTTCTTTCTTGGGAACACCACCGAAATATAGTCGTCAACCTGCCGCCAAGCCACGATGTTCATCATGGGTTCCGTGTCACCTTCGTGCAGGGGAAGGGCCCGATACAGTTTGTGGAAGAGCTTTTCACCTGCCTTGGCTGAGCGGCACTTGATAGCGAAAGCGTGGCAAGGATATGCCTTGACCACTGACAACTGGTCGTCTTCACTCAGCGATATCACAGGCTCTAAGGAGTGTGCAAGCCGTTGCCATGCCTGCTGAAGAGGCAGGACGCCGCTGCTGCCGCCTTGGAAATGGGCATGATCGGGAGCCGATGCACCACATCGAGGACCGTTGTAGAACACCATCAACTCTGGAAAATCATCCAGCAGCTTGTATATTTCCGCATAATGTGGGGCTATTTGTTGGGGTTCATGCCTCCGAAGTGGGATGGTATAATGTTCGGGCAGGATGGGGAAAGGATTGATAAGAAGTTCAAAATCCTTGTCAATCGTCTTCGTCATCTGCACTTCCGGTCGATTTTTCTCGCAGAGGAAGCAAGGGCGGGCTGCCAACGATTTGTGGTCAATCTTGGCACCCGTTGACACCATTCGCGCTGGATTGAACTGAATAGTGAAGCTGTTGTCGCCCAAAAGCAGCTGTCGGGTCTCCACTTGTTTGAGTTCTCTGAACCGCTGGTGGGCGCTTTCCCAAACCTCCAGTTGGCGGTTGGTGAACCGGTGCAACTGGCTCTCCACTATGCTTTCACTCTTTCCGCTCACCATTTGTCGGCGTGCCTGAATCTCCAATGTGCGCAGTCTGTCTTTGTATTGGTTGTTCCTATTCTGTTTCTCCACGCTCAAATCATGGTCGCTGTTGCCATTCCATCGCCTACAGAGATACAGCTCATCGAAGATGCGTCCAATCTTGTATTTGCGTGAGAAGAGCAGTCCCAGCGCATAGTCTTCGCCATAGCTGGTGTTGGGTACCTGTATCTGTCGCAGCAGGGGGGTGAAAAATGCTCTGGGAGCTCCAAGCCCATTGATGCGAAGAGCATTGTTTGGACCATTCTCGTCTGTCCATTCGCTATGACTGATAAGGCCAGGTGGTATTGTTTGAAGATTGAAGTCGCACAGGCGGTAGCTGCCTATCATCATGGCGACTCCTTGCTCATAGAAGGCGTTTATTAAGCGTTGCAGCGTTTGGGGCGACGAATACAGGTCATCGCTGTCCAACTGAACAGCAAACCGTCCGCAGCGTTCGTCATTCACGGCCATGTTCCAGCAGCCGCCAATGCCAAGATCAGTGCGCTCGGGGATAAGATGAATCAATCGTTGGTGAGTGCGAGTCAATTCCTGTACGATGCGGGTGGTGCCATCTGTTGAGTGGTTGTCTACCACGATTACATTGAAAGGAAATGTCGTTTGTTGTGCGAATGCAGACTTAATAGCATCAGAAATCGTCTTTTCGCGGTTGAAAACAGGGATAATCACCGAAGCTTCAAACTCGAAGTCCTGCTCTTCAAAATCAGGTCTGTTATATGCCGTGGTGTCAATCTTGGCACCCAGAGTAGTCAGGTGTGCCGTGGCAGCGTGTTCCATCTCTGTTTGTGCCTCCCGATTGTTCGGGTCCACATAGTCAAACTGTTTCTCTCCGCTTAGTCGGTTGTCCACCTTCTGTTCGGTATAAAGCATTTCGTCGAGGTGGAAGATGGTACCTTGCGTGCTGAGAAAGAGGCGCAGGTCGTAGAATCCGGCATATAAGTAATCGTCCCTGTCGGCTTGGTCTGCGAATGCCTTGCAGGTCTCTGTCTTCAGCAACAGCAGCTGTCCGAAATCAAAATCATCTCGGATGCTCCCCTCCTGGTAATCAATCACGGGGTGCGGATGCCGCTTTCCGTCTACGCTGACATAATGGTCGCTGTACACGCAGGTGGCATCAGCGTCGACTGCTACGCGCAGCCATCGATCCATGGCATGAAACCCCAGCGTGAAAGGCGTTGCTTTCAGGCTGAGCAGGATATACTCGGCAGTGGCCAATTGGGCCATTTTTTTCATCGTTTCGGATGACGTGAGGCGGTTGATGCGGACTAAGGAACAATCTTGAGGAACTTCGTTTTCCTGCGTGAACTGTTCCGAAACCATCAGATAAATTTGTCGTACACACTTGCTCTGTCGCAAATCGTGAAGGGTGTTTTCCATCACGGCGATGTCTTCGCACGGTAGGAAGCAGTCTATTTTTTCTCTCATTATTTTGGTTTTTACATGAACGGATTTGGTTTCTGAGCGAGATAAGCTTGTGCTCTTGTTTGTAATTGTTGAGCCGCAGCCTATCTTATGCAAAAACAGCGCAAACCGAAAGCAGTCAAACTGCGTTTGAATTGCTGAGGTGCAGCCTGTTTTATGCAAAGATAGTGCAAAAAGCCCACAAAAAGAAATGAACAACCTACTTTTTTATCGTCCGCCTTTCTGACTATCAAAGAAGTGATAAGTTGGCGTCGAGAATATGCCAATCATCATCGTGTTGGATGATGAATAATCTTGACAAGCAACCCTTCCATATTTTGTGTTTTTACCATCAGACGGTTAGTAAGGCGCAAATACGAAAAATATGAGCGGTTTTAGGATGTTGTTGATAATCAGATTCTTATGCGCATTTATCCCTGCTCGTCCTACGCTATTCACGCACTTTTTCGACAAAAGCATAGCTATTGGCATTCAATTCACATGCTTTTGCACCTCAATAGCATGCTTGTTGTGCGTCAATAAAAATGTTTTTTACCCGATTAAATGCTCCTTTTAAAGTTGAAAACGATTTTTCAGGCCTCCCAAATCGTTCTTTTGTGCCTGGTAAGCCTATTGATTTTTTCTAGAATGTGCTTTTTTATTGGGCGATTTTGACCATAAATTTGATAAAAAATAAGGACAATTTGTAGGGTTGTGATATATCGCTTTCCACGCAAATAAAGGTTTCATTTGTAGGGTGGTATAATCATCCAACATCTGCCATCTTCGCTTTTTCATCTTTGGCAGAATTTATTCTTTGGCTGTTTAGTCACGCAAAATTCGCAGAAACAGCAGATTTTTTGTGTGAATCTGGGTTGTAATTTTCGTTTTTATCTATTAGGTGTAGGATGTTCCAGGCTTTTTGTGTACCTTTGCAAAGATAGTGCGAGCAGAATGCAAAGCAAGTTTTGCTAACTTTGCAGCGGCGAAGCCTGTCTTCAGCAAAGGGCAGGTGGCGATTTAACAAACAAGATCAAAAATGGAAACTGGTAAGAAAAAGCTGTTGGGGATGACGCTGAGCGAGCTCAAAGAGATGGCTCAGGCGTTGGGAATGCCTTCGTTCGCTGGCGGACAGATGGCTAAATGGCTCTACCAGCGGCAGGTGACGAGCATCGACGAGATGACGAACATCTCTAAGTCGAACCGTGAGCGGCTGGCCAAAGAATATGAAATTGGCTGCATGGCGCACATCGATGCGCAGTATTCGAAAGACGGAACCATCAAATATCTGTTTCCAACAGCCTCGGGAAAGTTTGTAGAAACCGTGTTCATCCCCGATGACGACCGCGCCACCCTGTGCGTGTCCTGTCAGGTGGGATGCAAGATGAACTGCCTGTTCTGTCAGACTGGCAAGCAGGGCTTTGAAGGTAATCTGACCTATGCCGATATCCTCAACCAGGTGTACTCACTGCCCGAACGTGACAGGCTGACCAACATCGTGTTCATGGGGCAGGGAGAGCCGATGGATAATTTGGACAACGTGCTGAGGGTGACACAGGTGATGACCGCCGATTATGGTTATGCCTGGAGCCCCAAGCGCATCACCGTGAGTAGCGTGGGCGTGAAAGGCAAGCTGAAACGCTTTTTGGATGAGAGCGATTGCCATGTGGCCATCAGTCTACACTCGGCCTTGCCCGAACAGCGGAGCATGCTGATGCCTGCCGAGAAAGGTATGCCCATCGAGCAAATTGTTGACCTGTTGCGCGGCTACGACTTTGCTCACCAGCGCCGGTTGTCGTTCGAATACATCGTCTTTGGCGGACTGAACGACACGCCGATGCACGCCCGCAGAATCATTGACCTGCTGCGTGGACTGGACTGCCGCGTCAACTTGATACGCTTCCATCAGATTCCGAACGTGCCACTGAAAGGTGCCGACGAGCAGAAGATGGAAAACTTTCGCAACTATCTCACATCGCATGGTGTTTTCACCACCATCCGGGCCAGTCGTGGGCAGGACATTTTCGCTGCCTGTGGCTTGTTGAGTACGGCTAAAAAAGCTGGCGCATGAGCAGGCTTCGTTGGGTAGTTGGCCTTGCCGCCATGCTGCTCTTAACAGCCTGCCGGCAGCAACAACGCCCGCTGCCCCCTGCCTCGGCGCGCCCTTACGAGGTTCTGGTGGTTGGCGATGCCGACAGTTTGGTGTACCACATGTTGTCGGTGCCGATGCCGGCACTGCCACAAAGTGAGCCGATGTTCGACGTTCGACAGGTTGAGCCTGCTCGATTCAAGGGAAAGTTGTTGCTGGCGCGCAATGTCGTGGTGGTGAGGTGGAACCGAAAATGGCTTGGCAAGCCCTCGCTCCACATCGAACGTGACCGCCATGCGCAGCCGCAATTGATTGTATATGTAGACGTGGGGTCGGCCGAAGACCTGAAGCAATTCATCGCCACGAACCAACAATGGGTGAGGCAGTTGCTGGTGACCAACGAATATCTGTCGGCCATTCTCCAGCTCCAGCGAAAGCATGCCGGACGAGGCGAAAGGCTCATCGACTCGATGTTCCACCATACGGTGCTGCTACCTGCGGATATGACCTACCACAAGGTGGGCAAAGACTTCCTCTGGGTGTCCAACAATACGGCGCAGGGCATGCAGAACTTGTGCGTTTACACACTCAGCGGAATTGATAATCAGCCGTCCGAACGCATGGACAGCGTGCTGAAGGCGAACATGAAAGGCGAGACCGACCGCATGTATATGCGCACCGTGGCCCGCTCCATGACACAAGAAAACGTCAGATTCGGCGGACAGTCGTGCCGACTGCAGCGTGGACTGTGGGAGATGGTGGGCGACGCTATGGGCGGTCCGTTGGTGAGACGCATCGTCAAAGACAGCGTAGCCGGCAAGTCGCTGGTATTCGATGCCTTCGTCTATGCGCCCGAAATGGGTAAGCGCAACAAGATGCGTGAGATGGAAGCGGTACTGCTGACCGTGAAACGAAAATAAAGATAGGGGGAGCGAGGACAGGCCACAGCCGTCACTCATGATCCTCATGATATATAAACAAATTCTCTTATGAACAACAGAAAAATTCGTGTGGCTCTTACACACGGTGATACAAACGGTATCGGATATGAACTAATTTTTAAAACTTTCGCAGCTCCTGAGATGTTAGAGCTCTGCACGCCCATCATCTATGGGTCGCCCAAGATTGCTGCTTACCACCGAAAGGCGCTGGACATCCAGGCCAACTTCAGCATCATCAATACGGCTGATGAGGTGTGCGACGGTCGCATCAACCTGATGACCTGCTTTGATGACGAGGTGAAAGTGGAGTTGGGAACCCCTACGGAAGAGTCGGGACAGGCGGCAGTGCGTGCCCTCGACCGTGCCATGACCGATTATCGGGAAGGTGTTTACGACGTGCTGGTGGCGGCTCCCATGAGCGCCGATGGCATTAAGTTTGGCAACCTCACATTCGATAGTTTGGAAAATTACCTACAGACTTGCTTGGGAGAGGGGAAGCAAACCACCACATTGTACCTGAACGACTTCATGCACGTGGCCATGGTGGCCGACGATCAACCCCTGAAAGCGGCCATGGAGAACATCACGTTAGAGAACATTGTTCACAAGGCAGCTATCCTGTACCTCACCTTAAAGCGTGATCTGCGTGTCGCCAACCCGCGAATTGCAGTGCTGGGTCTTAATCCGAAGGCCGATGGGGTAGAGGAACAGGAAATCATTCGTCCGGCCGTTGCCAAGCTTTCGGATGCCGGCATGTGCGCATTCGGTCCTTATGCGGCCGAGACGTTCTTTGGCTCCAACGAATATGATGCGTTTGATGGCATCTTAGCGATGTATCACGACCAGGCCATGTTGCCTTTTAAGACGCTGTCGCTGGAAGAGGGTGTGAGCACCATCGCCAACCTGCCTATCGTATGCACCAAAACCAATTATACGCCAATGTTCGAGGTGGCCGGTCAGGGTGTTATCAACGAGAACCCACTGCGGCAAGCCGTTTATCTGGCCATCGACATCTATCGCAACCGCTTCAACTATGACGAGCCGATGAAAAATCCGCTGCCCAAGCTTTATCATGAACGCCGTGAGGACCGTGGCAAGGGTCGCTTCAATGCGCCCAAACGTCAGATGAAGGGCGAGCAGCAGGCCAGTCAGCCAAAGAAAGATGAAAAGTAAATATCAGAATGCCTTCTTCATCTTTGGGTTAGTCATACTAATTATCATGGTCACCCAACTCAATTTCACCGAAGTGTGGAACGGGTTGACCCATGCTGGCTATTGGTTCTTTGCTATTGTTGCCTTATGGGCAGTGTTGTATATGTTCAACACCGCAGCTTGGTACCTGATTATCCGAAGCAGTGAGCCTGTTCATCCGTCGCAAAAACCGACAAGTGGTGACGACAACGCAGCTGGGAAGCCAGAGGGGAAGGTGGGTTTTTGGTGGCTCTACAAGATTACCGTGTCGGGATTCGCTCTCAATTATGCCACACCTGGTGGATTGATGGGTGGCGAGCCTTACCGCATCATGGAGCTGTCGCCACGAATAGGAGCCGAGCGAGCGTCGTCATCGGTGATTCTATATGTGATGACACACATCTTCACCCATTTTTGTTTCTGGGCCGTCTGCATCGTGTTGCACCTGCTCACACAGCCCATGTCTGTTAAGATGGGGCTGTTGTTGGCTGCCGCAGCGGTGTTCTGCGGACTGGGTATTTGGTTCTTTCTGGTGGGATATCAGAAGGGGTTGGCGGTGCGCATGATGAATGTGCTGCGCCACATACCGTTTGTCAAGAAGTGGGCGCAGCCTTTCGTGGAGAAACACAGGCAGCAGCTGGACACCGTGGATCGGCAAATTGCGGCTTTGCATCAGCAAAATCCCAAGACTTTTTTGTCGGCCGTGGCGTTGGAGATGGCATGCAGGTTCTTGTCGGCACTGGAGGTGATGTTCATTTTGATGGTGCTCATGCCACATGTAGACTATCTGCATTGTGTGCTGGTGTTGGCGTTTACGTCGCTGTTTGCCAACTTATTGTTCTTCATGCCCCTACAATTGGGCGGCCGCGAGGGCGGCTTCCTGATGTCGGTATCGGCCCTGGGCATGACGGCCAGCGCGGGTATCTTCGTGGCTCTGCTGGTCAGATTACGTGAGTTAGTGTGGACGGGCATCGGCCTGTTGTTTATCAAAATCAACGAACGAAAGGGCCAGGATCAGACGAAGGCCACGCCTTGACCTTCCGGATGGAAGGGACAGACTGATGAATGCTATATAATTATATAATTAAGGTGGAACGGCCGCAAGTGATTTCAATCCTTGTTTATTTGCGTGTGGCTATAAATTCTTCTAATAGTCCGGGAAACTCATATTACAGTGTAACTCTCAACAAAGCATATCCGACAAAGGACATAGATTTGTTTCTTGATTTCGGGGACTAATAATTTGAATACAAATAAAAAACAGCGGGAAAAGTTGTTATATATAGAAACTTTTGCTACTTTTGCAGTATGAGACGAATAAGAACATACGGTGGCTATTTTCAGGCATTCATGCAGACGCTGGATGAGAAAGTACAGCGAAAGATAGACTACGCCTTGCAGCTACTGAAAACACAGGAAAGACTTTCGTCAAAGTTTGTCAAAGCAATCCGAGATGGATTGTTTGAATTGCGAATTGAATACGAGAGCAATATCTACCGTGTATTCTTTATTTTTGACAACGGACAAATCGTGGTGCTGTTCAACGGCTTTCACAAAAAGACTCAGAAAACACCCAGACAAGAAATAGAAAAGGCACTAAAAATAAAGGAGGCTTATTATGAAGACAAACAACCACAAGATTGAAGACTACGATCTCGTGCTGGATGCAAAATACGGCAAGGAGGGTACACCGCAACGAGTGCAGTTTGAAAATGAGGCAAAGGCTTTTTATGCTTCGCAAATCCTTTTACAAGCACGCAAGGAAGCAAAAATGACACAAACCGAATTGGCAGAAAAAGCAGGAACGACCAAGTCATACATATCAAAAATAGAAAACGGATTGATTGAGCCTGGAGTAGGACTATTCTTTCGCCTTGTCAACTCTCTCGGATTGCGCATAGACATTTCAAAGCCAATAGGATAGTTACATCAATAGGCTTCAACATGATGACCAGTAACGAACTTAGGATATTAGCGAATTGGCAAAGATACTCAGGGTGTTGAAAATGGAGTAGGATGTGGTAAAATTAGGAAACATCCTATTCTCCGCACAAAATTTTCTGAATAATCCATATTTTAAAGTACTCGAATTAGACCATTTTAGAAAATCTACATGGCTGTCAACTTTTATTTTTCTAAGTTCCACTGACATATGTAAACCGATTATCTAAGCTATAAAAACTCAGCCATCCTTGCGGCTATCTCGAATAAATTGTTTAATTTTGTCAACCAATGAACACTTCGGAATTGCAGAAAGTTAAGCAGCGTTACAGCATCGTGGGCAACTCTGACGAGCTGAACCATGCGCTGGATGTGGCCCTTCAGGTTGCACCCACTGATCTGTCGGTCTTGATATTCGGAGAGAGTGGTGTGGGCAAAGAAATCGTTCCGCGCGTTATTCACGACCATTCACCTCGAAGAAGAGAACGGTATTTTGCAATCAACTGTGGCTCTATCCCTGAAGGAACCATCGATAGTGAATTGTTCGGACACGAGAAAGGGTCGTTCACCGGTGCCATCGGTGAGAGCGAAGGCTATTTTGGCATAGCCAACAAAGGCACCATCTTCTTGGACGAGGTGGGTGAATTGCCATTGGCTACGCAAGCTCGCTTGCTGCGTGTGCTGGAAACAGGCGAATATATCCGCGTGGGCGGACAAGAGATTCGCAAGACCGATGTGCGCATCGTGGCCGCCACCAACGTGAACATGCCTAAAGCTATCAGTGAGGGACGGTTTAGAGAAGACTTGTATTATCGTCTTAACACCATCCCCATCAAGATGCCTCCCCTACGCGATCGTGGGGAAGACGTGATTTTGCTGTTCCGCTTGTTCTCGATGCAGATGGCCGAGAAATACCGCCTGCCAAAGATTAGTCTCACCGAAGACGCCAAACAGCTGATGCTGAATTACAAGTGGCCGGGCAACGTTCGGCAGCTGAAGAACATCACAGAGCAGATGTCGGTGTTGGTGAAAGACAGGGAGATTAACGCACAGCTGTTGCAACAGTTCATCCCACGCGATCCCGAAAGCACGCAGCTGGCACCCATCTCGCCACAAGGATCGCACAGCTACGAGAGTGAGCGCGAGATACTGTATAAAATATTGTACGAACTGAGGGGCAACGTGAGTGACCTCCGCCGGGACATGAACAGCCTTAGAAAGCAACTTAACGAGGCGCAACAGCAAAACGTTGGTGTGGCTTATCAAGGACAGGTGCATGCGTTGGATAATAAACTGGCAGGATATCCCAATATGCCGCAGCACCCCCAGGTAACTGCACCGCAGGCAACCGTACGGCCATCGGCCGACGCAGAGGATTTTATTGTGGAGGAAGTGACTGAACCTGAGAGCCTGAACTTGAACGACCTCGGGCGAAAAATGGTGGAGAAGGCTCTCGAACGTAATGGTGGCAACCGCAAGAAAGCCGCACAGGAACTCGGCATTTCTGACCGTACACTGTATAGAAGAATTAAACAATATGGACTGGACAAGAGTTGACGGTATGGCAACAAGAAGATATCACCACGCATGTGGCAACCTTATCATCAGTCTTGTTGTGGGCTGTGTGCTCATGGCTTGCTCGGTTAGCTATAAGTTTAATGGTGCCAGCATCGACTACACCAAGACCAAGACCATCCAAATCGTCGACTTTCCCATACGAAGTAGTTATGTGTGGGGACCGATGGGGCCGATGTTCAACAACGAACTGAAAGACGTTTTCGCTAACCACACCCGTCTACAGCAGGTGAGGCGTAATGGCGACCTGAAGATAGAAGGCGAGATTGTGTCGTACACGCAGCGCAACAAGTCGGTCTCCAGCGAAGGACATTCGGCGCAAACCGAACTTACCCTCACGGTGAACGTGCGCTTCACCAACAACGTCAATCATACGGAAGACTTTGAAAGGCAGTTCTCATCAGCGAAGTCGTACGAGACAACGCAGAACCTGAACTCGGTACAAGAAGAATTGGTATCACAAATGGTGAAAGACCTTGCAGACCAAATTTTCAACGCGACCGTAGCCAACTGGTAATTTCAAGCAATCAACAACCTACAGATGGATCTGACCCGACTGATACAACATCCTGAAACGATGGACAAGGAGACGCTCTATGACTTGAGAAGTCTGCTTGCTCTTCACCCGTATTATCAGACGGCAAGGTTGCTGATGTTGCAAAACCTGTATCTTCTGCACGATCCTTCGTTTGATGAAGAACTGCGTCGAGCCGCCATTTATCTCACCGACCGGAAGGTACTCTTCAATCTCATCGAAGCGGCACACTACCAACTCAAACGGGCGGACAAGGATAAACAGAATCCACAAAATCAACCTGTGGATGACGACCGTACCATCTCGCTGATTGACAATTTCCTGGAAACCATTCCAGCCGATGAAGAGGAGACCTGCAAGAAGCGCAAGCCCACACCAGCAGATGCTGCCGTTGACTATGTGGCTTACCTCATGGAGGTGGAAAATAGCGAGGAACAGCAGGAGTCGTCACCCTCACTACACCTCAAAGGGCAGGAACTCATCGACAGCTTCATAGAGAAAAGCGGCGATGGGCGCATCCAATTGAACGACACGCCCGAATATCTTCCGGAACTGCAAGAGGAAAACGAAAACAGTGAACCGGATGAAGGATACTTCACCGAGACACTGGCCAAAATATACATCAAGCAGGGGAGATATGAACAGGCATTGGAAATAATTCAGCGATTAAATTTGAATTATCCAAAAAAAAATAGTTACTTTGCAGACCAATTACGTTTTTTAGAGAAATTAATATTAAACAATAAAATAAACAAATAAGAAAATGATGTACACATTATTCGTTGGACTCATCGTTCTTGCGTCCTTGTTGATGGTGGGAATCGTATTGATCCAAGAGTCAAAAGGAGGCGGTTTGGCTTCCAACTTCTCATCTTCAAACGCCATCATGGGCGTTAGAAAAACGACCGACGTCATCGAAAAAGCTACCTGGGGCTTGGCCATCGCCATGGTTGTCTTGAGCGTAGCATGCGCCTATGTGGCTCCTCACTCAGCCAACAGTCAGAGTGTGTTGGAGAAGACCGCTACTGAGACACAGACCACCAACCCGAATACAACGCCTGGATTTGGTGCCAGTCAGCAACAAGCTCCGGCAGCTGGTGGACAAGCAGCACCTGCTACACAGGGAACGCAGTCTGCACCCGCAGCTCCAAAAGCTCCGGTAAAACCGGCAAAGTAGAAAATGGATAAAAAATAAGGGATTTGTTTGGTTGGATTAAATAAATCCCTTATCTTTGCAATCGCTTCCAAGTGAGGGAGCAAGTTTTTTATACATGGTGGCCGTAGTTCAGTTGGTTAGAGCGTCAGATTGTGGTTCTGAATGTCGTGGGTTCGAGTCCCACCTGCCACCCACCCCATTAACAAGCGGAAAGCCCGATAAGCAAAGGCTTTCCGCTTGTTGCCTTTATAGAGACAAGTCTTGAAAATAATTGAAAGTAAGGGTCAGTCGTAAAACCCAGTTGCAACCCCTCCCTCCTCATGCGAGATGAGAGATGTTATTGATGCGTGATGGACACTTGGCATAGATGCCACTCCAAACTCTATGGGTTTGCACTCCAAACTCTATGGGTTTGCACACTAAACTCTATGCGTTTGCGCAGCAGGTTGCATGCCTGTCTAAATTCAGCACCAAGTCTCAGCCGGAGTGGCGTTGTTGCGTGTTTCTTACAACAACCTCTCTGAGTTGGACATTACAACCAATAAGATGGTCAACACGCTTTGTGCCGAGCACAATCGGCTTACCAATATCGATGTGAGCAACAACCCATCCCTGTTTGATTTCAATATCGGCAACAACCAGTTGACGACCCTTGACATCTCTAAAAATCCGAGAATGTATTACCTCCGTTGCGACAGCAATGAGATTGCCAGCCTGGATTTGTCGGCCAACCAAAACCTCCATCTGGTAGCAGCCGAACATAATAAACTCACCACGCTCGACCTTCAGGGCAAGAAAAGTCTGCGAGGACTGTTCATTCAGGATAATGCGATTGCTGACGCTGAACTGAACAAAATCATTGCAGCTTTGCCTGACGTCAATGGCAAAGACCCCATCCAAGGTGTGACGTGGAGCGATCAGCTGGTGTACTCGCGTCAGAACAATGCCGACGTGCACAATGCCGACGCGGAGCAGAAAGGTTGGAAGGTAACCGAGAAAATCGCATCGGGCGTTAACCACTTGCTCCCAGAAGGTTTAAGCGATGTCGTGCGCCGCTTGTATTACAACCTCAACGGCCAACAACTCAACGCCGAACCTACCCATGGCTTGTACCTTATTAAAGAGGTGAGAAGCAATGGCACAAGTACCGCGCGCAAGGTGACGAAGTAAATGCACCGCGCACAGGAGCGAACGACACCGAAAACAAAGAATAACGCTTTCCGGTTGAGATAATCGGAGGGCGTTTTGCATTTTCACAGTCACCACGTCAATCGTGTTTCAATCATCCCAGAATGCCCATGGATAGACGGTTGTAGCATGATAACTATCAACAAATCAATGTCTTACATTTTTGAAATTAGACTTAAAAAGATTGAATAATTTGTCTGTTCGCCTTTTTTTGCATACCTTTGCACCCGATAAAAATAGAGATGGCATTTTATAGTGATTATAAGCAGGCCATCTACTAAGTATCTAACGGAGCCGGATGAGCAGAAAAAAAGTTTTCACATAGCTGCCATCCCGGGCATGTTTGACAAGAGCGTTGTCAAGCCCAGGCTCCATAAACAAGTAAATATGGAGAGAATAAAAAAGATTGTTTTTGCAACATGGATAATCTTGCTCTTTCTTCCCAGTTTTGCCATGGCAGGACAAAAGAAAGGCACCAGTGCAACAAGCAATTTCGATTGGACTCCAGTGATGGAGGCAATCATTCATGTGGAGAGTCATGGAAAAGCCAATGCGAGGAGCGGAAATTCGGTAGGTGTCATGCAGATTACGCCGATACTCGTCGCAGAATGCAATCAAATCTTGAAAAGACGTAACAGCAAGAAACGCTACAAGCTGTCAGACCGCCTAAGTGTGGCAAAGTCTAAAGAGATGTTTCTATTGATTCAATCGGTGTATAACCCGAATAACAACGTTGAGAAAGCAATCCGTTCATGGAACGGTGGACCTAACTACAGTAACCGTAGTACGCATCATTACTTCAGGAAAGTGATGAAGGTGCTGAGAGGATAATTAGAGGGTTTCGCTTTTTTACCGATTTAAGACTTATAGAGATCCAACTGTTAGAAATCTGAAATAGGATGCTATCAGTTGGATTTTTTTTGTCTACATTACTTGTATGTCAATGATTTAGGATGATGCTCATTCTCCTATTTTCCTATTTTCCATTTGATGAAGCGAATCATGATGAATTACGTTCCACAATGTCGCATGTAGGTAGAACGATTTTCTAACCGAGGGTACCATTTAGGTGGCCCGGCATTCGTTTTTCTTATCGTTCCCCATTGCTTGGAACATTTCTTTGTTCAGGTAGTTGAGCGCATAATGAATGCCGCAACAAGAAGAATAAACCTTTTCTTTCTTGATTATCACGGATATTGCTTACTTTTGCCAAACGATGAAAAAAGAAAAAAACATCGAACATCTTTCCGCCGACTCATGCGGTACAAGTGGGATTATGTTAGATATAACATGATTCACTTTGTTGTTCAGGCGCTTCCCTGGAACGTGAAAATGGGTATTAAAAAACTGATTCATCAAACCTGACTAAAGAAGATGTTGCTGTCTGTCATCATTCCCGTATACAATGTAGAACACACCCTTGAAAGGTGTGTGCAGAGTGTGTTGACTCAGAATTTGTCCGACATGGAAATCATCTTGGTGGACGATGGGTCGACTGATGGCTCGTCTGCTCTCTGTGATACTTACGGCAACAAAAAGAATATCACTGTTATCCATCAAAACAATGCGGGCCTCTCTGCAGCACGAAACACGGGGCTAACGGTGGCCAAAGGCAGGTATGTCTCTTTTGTTGATTCGGATGATTACCTGGATGCTGGCCTCTATGCCTCGCTGATGAAAGTATTACAAGCGGATGACGATATCGACTTGTTGGAATATTCGTTTGTCAGAGACGATGGGAAGAGGGTGGAAACGCATACCCTTCACGACAAGTGTTATCAAGACGTGTGGCGCTACTGGTTTGAAGCCAAGGCTTATCTGCATGGTTTCGCCTGTAATAAAATATTCAAACGAATACTGTTTGACACCATCCAGTTTCCCGTTGGCCGTAAATTTGAGGACGTTTTTGTGCTTCCACAGCTGTTAAGTAAGGTTCGCTGTGTTCGTACCACTCCTATCGGGTTTTACCAATATACCTATAATAAGAATGGTATAACGGCTAGGGCGCAAGGCAACGAATGGAAAGACCTGTTACAAGCGCATCTCAACGTGCTGGAAAATACATCCCTTCAAGCCTGCGAAGGCTTTGGTTCTTACTATGCCCATGTGTTGAACGTCCAGTTGCATACCTACGAATTGACAGGCGATACAAACGACATCCAGCTTCCTAAACTTCCCTTTTACGGCACTCTGAAATTAAAGCTGCTTCGTCTTTTTGGCATGAAGCGCCTGTGCATGTTGCATCGCTGGCTGCACCAGATGCTGTAAAACCGCAACTCAACCTGTGGATTGACAGAAAAACAAGGTGTACGTTGATGATGATTTATTTTGACATCGAACCTTTTTATAATTGGCGAATTTACCATCAACGATGCATTTTTTCGGCAAATTTCTATATTGAAAGTTTTCACGAACCGTTTTAAGGGTAAAAAACAGATAAAATATTTTATAATTCAGTAGAACGTGATGAATTAAGTTCCGCTGCTCACAAATAGACTGATTAATTCAACTCATGTAGAGCAGGTTTCATAAAATCTTGCTAGAAGCAGAGTAGACACATCGAACGCAGCGGCAAGTTCGTTGAGCTCGTTGACGAATCTGCAATTCATGGCTTCAGTTGGGTACATCTAACATAAGAGTGAATAAATGATAACGCATTTGCCTGTTCTTGTTTTTTATTGTAAATTTGCCATACTAATAACACTAACTAAATAAATAATATGAACATCATTAAAACGTGTCTGTCTGCACTCGCACTGGTTACTGCCATGAACGCAAGTGCACTTGACAAACAAGACCCCGTAGACTATGTGAACCCTTTGGTGGGCACCCTGTCCAAGGTTTCCCTCTCAACGGGTAATACCTATCCGGCCATCGCCCTGCCATGGGGCATGAACTTCTGGATGCCTCAAACTGGTAAGATGGGAGACGGTTGGGCCTACGTTTATACAGCCGACAAACTTCGCGGGTTCAAGCAAACACATCAACCCAGTCCATGGATTAACGATTACGGACAGTTTGCCATCATGCCCATCACTGGCAAACCGGTATTTAATGAAGATGAACGTGCCAGTTGGTTCTCACACAAGGCAGAAGTGGCCAAACCCTATTATTATCGCGTTTATCTGGCTGACCACGACGTGATGACGGAATTGACTCCGACAGAGCGTGCCGTCATGTTCAGGTTCACATTCCCCGAGACCGAACAGTCGTATGTGGTGGTAGATGCCCTTGACCGTGGATCGTCTGTGAAGATTATTCCTTCAGAAAACAAGATTATAGGATATACAACACGCAACAGTGGGGGCGTCCCCGACAATTTCAAGAATTATTTTGTCATCAAGTTTGACAAGCCTTTCACATACAAAGCTGCAGTGGCCGATGGTCAAATCAAGCAAGGTACCACTGAAGCAATGGTCAATCACGCTGGTGCCATCATCGGCTTCAAGACCAAACGAGGCGAGCAAGTGCATGCCCGTATCGCCTCTTCTTTCATTAGTCCTGAGCAAGCAGAACTCAACTTGCAGGAGCTGGGCAACCTGTCGTTCGAACAAGTCAAGGCACAGGGCCGACAGACCTGGAACAAAACGTTGAGCCGAATTGAGGTGGAAGATAAAAATGTGGACCATCTGCGTACCTTCTACTCATGTCTTTATCGCTCTGTGTTGTTCCCTCGCAGCTTCTACGAGAAAGACGCCAATGGCAAAATCGTCCATTACAGTCCGTACAACGGCAAGGTGTTGCCAGGCTACATGTTTACCGATACAGGCTTCTGGGATACATTCCGTTGTTTGTTCCCCATGCTCAACCTCATCTATCCATCTATGAACACCAAGATGCAAGAGGGTTTGGCCAATGCCTATCTCGAGAGTGGCTTCCTGCCAGAGTGGGCCAGTCCTGGCCATCGCGGCTGCATGGTGGGCAACAACTCGGCGTCTGTCGTGGCTGACGCTTACCTGAAAGGGCTGCGTGGTTACGATGCTGAAACGTTGTGGAAAGCTGTGACGCACGGTGCCAATGCGGTTCACCCGAAAGTTAGCTCAACGGGTCGCTTGGGCTGGGAGTATTACAACAAATTGGGTTATGTGCCTTACGATGTGAAGATTAATGAAAACGTGGCTCGCACCTTGGAGTATGCTTACGATGACTGGTGCATCTATCAGTTTGGTAAGTCACTGGGGAAGTCTGAAAAAGAACTGGCACAATACAAGAAGAACGCCATGAACTATAAGAACGTCTTCGATAAGGAAACCAACTTGATGCGCGGTCGCAACCAGGATGGCAAGTTCCAAACACCGTTCAGTCCCTTGAAGTGGGGTGATGCCTTTACAGAGGGCAATTCCTGGCATTATTCTTGGTCAGTGTTCCACGATCCACAGGGCTTGATCAACCTCATGGGCGGCAAGCAAACCTTCGTCCAAATGCTCGATTCTGTCTTCAATGTTCCGCCCTTGTTCGATGACAGTTACTACGGAGGTGTGATCCATGAGATACGCGAAATGCAGATTATGAACATGGGTAACTATGCCCATGGTAACCAGCCCATCCAGCACATGATTTACATGTACAACTATGCCGGGCAGCCTTGGAAGGCTCAATACTGGATTCGCGAGGTGATGGACAAGCTCTACACGGCTCAAGCTGACGGCTATTGCGGTGATGAGGACAACGGACAAACCTCTGCTTGGTACGTCTTCTCGGCCATGGGTTTCTATCCCGTTTGTCCAGGTGCCAACCAGTATGTCATCGGCACACCTTACTTTGACAAGATGACCCTGCATTTGGAGAACGGCAAGACCATGACCATCACGGCGCAAAACTGTAATCAAGACAACAAATATATTCAGTCGTTGAGCATCAATGGCACGCCTTCCACCAAAAACTTCTTCACACACGAACAGTTGATGCAGGGCGGTAACATCCAGTATGTCATGGGTAGTACCCCCAATAAGCAGCGCGGCATCAGCGATAGCGACGCTCCTTATTCGTTCACGAAAGAACTGACTGGAGCGAAAAGCATGAAAAGTAAGAAAAGCAGGCGTCGCAGATAAGCGAGGATGAACATTCATCGCCCGAATGGCATTGATTGAGAAGATAAATTTAAAGGCTGGCTCTAACCTGATGATGGGTTAGAACCAGCCTTTCAATTTACCAGCAGATCCGTTTATGGATGGGGCAACTCGTAAATGAGATGGTGTGGTTGTGAAATATGTTTGCATGTCTCTACCACACGATTTTTGTTCTATTTAATGGGCGTAGGGGCGTTATTTATCGTTTTCCACCAAAATAACGCCCCTACGAAATTGTAAAATATTTCGTCTGTTTTTTGCCCTTAAAACGGCGCATGAAAACTTTCAATATAGAAAAAATCAATAGGCAAACGCGGAGCAAATAGGAGTTTAATTTGCCATCAAAATAGGTTTTTTCCGCAAAAGCATGGAGATAACATTCTTAGAAGCATCCTATTGGTGGGCAATCTACATGCTGTTGCACCCCAAAAGCATGCATATTGAACTCCTAACTCAATGCTTTTAACGAAAAAAGAAGTTGAAAATAGCCACAAACCAACATGAGAAAAATGTAATATATTGTCTATCAGCCGCATACAAAAGAATCAAATGCAGGGCATATTTGCCGCAAGATGCATCGTTGTTCGCAAATTCGCCAGCTATGAAGAGGCTCGATGTCAAGAAAATTCATCACCATTGACGGTTGTGAGTTGCTCATCTCCAACAACGCGTCAATGATGATGAATGCTATGTGCACTGTGTCTTTTCAAACAGGCTTTGATGAAACTTTACCTACATTCGGGATGGCATACTATGGTGATATGTCTTGTGTAGAGTCAACCAGTGGCTTGTAAACGGCAAAAAAGACTTAATTTATTTGTCGTTCCCACCGCTTTACATTATCTTTGCAAGAGATAGACTTCGCTTCAACAAAGTAAGTAAACTTCCTTTGTATTCGGCTTGCACTGTCTTTGCATAAGATAGGCTTCGCCTTAACAAAGTGAGTAAACTTCCTTTATTTTCGGCTCGCACTATCTTTGCAAGAGATAGAGAGCGAAACGAAAACAAAGACAGTCAATGGGCTTTACTGCGTGGTTGGCTGTGCGGTTGTCTATCTGATGTATCAAAATCGTTGCATGCTTATCGGCTCAACGGTAGGGCATTGCAACTATCTCGGCCCATAAAACGTCTTAATGGAATGGAAAAAATATTTGGAAACCCTTTTTTAATCGCTTTGATGCTCATCGCCTTCTTTGTGAGCAGCTGTGGCAACAGGGCTAAAAAAGATTTAAACCACCTGCTCATGGAGCTGGCGGGAACAGATCACACCATCGACCACGATGACTGGATGACCCTCGAAAACTATTTAGATGGGCAGAAAGCAAACTTCCCAGAGTTCTATGATGGGGGAAAACTTGACGCAGATGAGGTGCGCGAATTCATCGAAGATTTTTTCAGTCATCGCCGTGATGCCAAGAAAATCGACTTCTCGGGTATGGCAGTTGAGCCGCTCAAAGTGAATTTTTACCTTGAGCGTTCGGGGTCGATGATCGCCTACGACTCGCCAGCCGGTGACGGTTCGTTCAAGGCAGCCATTGTTCAAATGCTGAACAATCTGCCGGGAAACAATGCGGATCATAAGATTTATGTGGTTAACAATTCGATAAACGCCTATCCAAAGGGGTTCGACCAGTTCGTAAAAGACAGCAACATCTTCGAGGCTACCAAAGGAATTGGTGACCCGAGCTTTACTGATTTCGGAGCCATCTTCGACAAAATCCTCAACAATACCAAGGATGATGAGCTGAGTATCTTGGTGACCGACATGATTTATTCTACCAAGGACATGACGGGTGTCAATCCACAGAAGGTGTTTGCTGAAGCGCAAGGCATGACCAATTCGGTTTTCAAGAGTGAGGTGAAGAAGAAGTCAATGCTCATTGTGAAGATGATGGGTTCGTACAATGGTCTGTATTATCCGTACAATTCACCCAGCAAAGGGGTGGCTTACAATGGCAAGCGACCCTATTACATCGTGATAGTGGGCAACAATGAGAACATTGCCCGACTGACACAAGATGAAAATTATGAGGCTTTTGCCCACCTGTCTCGACTGCGGGGCTATGAGAACATGTATCTCTTTGAAACAGATGACGTGTACGAACCTTATTATTCTTTGCTGCTGAGTCATCCCCAGATACGCGGACGGTTCCAGCCTGAACGCGGACAAGGTACGCAGGTGACGAAGTTGGAAGGCCTTAAGCAGGACCGCAACAGTGGAGATATCAGGCTGGTGTTGGCGGTAGACCTGAGCAAGATGCTCATTGCGGACGAATATCTCACGGACGTGAACAACTATGTGGTTGACGCTGACGACGCAGTTACCATCAAGGAGATTCGTCCTATCACCAAGTCGGACGTCACGCCGGCTGAAAGAAAATACATTCAATCGGCCACCCATCTGTTCGTGTTGTCTGCGAATGAGCTGAAACACGATCAGGAAGTTGAAATCAAGTTGCTCAATAGGCTGCCTCAATGGATTGAGGCTTCGTCGAATGACAACGACACCAAGGTGGACGGCAGCACTACCTTCGGGTTGAAATATCTGCTGCAAGGCATCTACAACAGCTACCGGAAGAATTCGGATGGGGAGCCTTATTATTTTGAAATGGAATTGAAGTTTAGCAAATAGCATGCCTCGCACGAGTGCTAACCGGCTTGGTTGCGGCCTTTGTGCGGCATGACGATAGAACCACGTTATGAAAAAAAATACAATATTGTTGCTGGCAGGCGCCGTGATTACCCTGCTGTTCATCATTTTTGCTACATCTTTGTTTGAGTCACTGTTCTATGAAAGAGAGTTCTCCAATGAGATGTATTCGGCCAACCTTTATTTCATTGTAGCCATTGTGACAGCTCTGATAGCCTGGGCTTTCGCCGGTATATACTATTATGTCATCAACTTGGTGAGTTTCTCCCGGTGGTACCATTGGCTTATCGTGCTGATTGCTGCCATGATTGTGGCACCCGTCATCAACTATACCTATCCCAGTGGTGTCTTTTCGGCCGATGGACTCGATTTCAGCGCACAGCTCTTCAGCTTCTGTCTGGTTGACGTTGCGGTGACGGCCGTGCTGTTTGTCATTGCCAGTTTCTCCATTCGTTGGTGGTCATCCAACTGCCGACACACGCCAATCCCAGAGTAGGGTGTGAATATTGCATAATCAAGAATCATCAGAACATTACCATAGTGAGACTATTTTTATTTTTAGTGGGCGGAACAGGTTCGCGTGTCATGCGGCCACTCATCATGCAGTTTGCTGCTGGCATTCATCCTTTGGACGAAGCGGGACAACCCATGCCGCTCGAAGTGGTGCCTATCATCGTGGATCCCCACAAGGCCAACGAGGACTTAAAACGCACCAGCAACCTGTTGCGGTGGTATAAACAGATACGACAGGCACTGTACGGCGACCGCGTGGACGTGACCAAAGGCTTCTTTTCGGTCAAGATATCTACCCTGAGTGACATCCTGCCCAATGGCAGTAACCTGAGTGACACGTTCCTCTTCAACATGGGTTCCATCGCATCGAAGAAGTTCAGCGACTTCATCTCTTATTCCACATTGGATACAGGCAATCAAGCCTTGTGCTCAATGATGTTTTCCAAAGATCAACTTGATACCAAGATGGACATCGGTTTTGTGGGATCACCCAACATAGGGTCGGTCGCATTGAACCAGTTTAAGGATTCGGAAGAATTCAAACAGTTCTCCAATGTGTTTCAAAAGAATGATCGCATCTTTGTCGTCAGCAGCATTTTCGGCGGTACGGGAGCTGCCGGCTATCCCATCATCGTGAAGAATATTCGCAATGCCGGCAATAACATCCAAATCAACAACCGTGGCGATTTGCGCGATGCAAGGATTGGTGCGCTCACCGTATTGCCTTATTTCAACATCCAACAGGATGAGAACAGTCCGATTTCGCGGGCTGATTTCATTTCAAAAACCAAGTCGGCCTTGTTCTATTATCATGACAATCTTACGGGAATCCGGCAGAATGGTGTAGACTTGCCCATGTCGAAAGTAAACGCTTGCTATTATCTGGGTGACGAAATACCCAGCAATCCTTACTTCAACGACCCGGGTGGCAACGGACAGCGCAATGACGCACACGTTGTGGAATATGTAGGTGCGCTGGCAGTTCTTGATTTTCTTCAGATTCCAGATGACCAGTTGCTCACGGATAACGGCAATGCCGTGAACCCCATCTACAAGGAATATGGGTTGGCCAACGACAAGATGACCTTGTCACTGAAAGACTTTGGTACGTCAACGCGCTTGCATGTCAACAAGCAATTGGCGAAGTTTCACTTGGCATATCTGTACATCACCAATCAATTGAAGAGCGACGTGGGACGCGGTTACACCGAGGACAAACCGGAAATAACCAGCGGTTTCCTCTCCACGAGTTTCTTCCACACGCTGACAAGCGATTTTTATGTGGCTTATCTTACTTGGTTGAAGGAACTGAAACTCAATCAGCGCAGTTTCGAACCCTTCCATCTGACAACCGACAAGCTGTCTGATGCGTTGAACGGCATTGCGCCCAAGAGCGGCTTGTTTAAGTCAACCATCGACTACAAGTCTTTGCTTTCTTCCCTCAACAAAATGAGTCAGCAGGCTGTCAAGACGCAGAAATATGGCACAGACCGTGTGGCTTACAAGCTGATGAACCTGCTGGATGAGACGCTGGACAAGCTGGTTGAAGAGAAATACAACTCGGTGGTTTAGCATCGTTGAACGTAAATACAAAGTCAATTCATGTCAAAGATATTATCCTATAATAAGAAAACATCCGGCGAAGATTGGATTCCGCTGAGCAGTCAATATAACGCTGACGAGATAGAGATGATCGCTGACCCCAATGCGGGATTGTCACAACAGCCTCGTACGGCCATTCCTTCTCCGTTCGCACAGATGGATTTGGTGAAGAACGCTTTCAAACGACTGTCCATGAATGCTCGTCTGCAAGGCGAAGCGATGGACGAAAAGTTGGTTTCCAATGCGTTGGATATCGCCCAGTTGTTCTTCAATTACTCTGAATTGCGTAATCAATTGCAGATAGTGGAATGGAACCGAGCCACCGATTTGGAGAAGTTGAAAGACTCACCACAGCACAGTTTGTTGGGAGAAACCATCGAGATGTTCTTGCATCAAGACCAAGAAGCCTTCAACTTTGACCAGTTGGATCGCTTGTATTTTTTGGTTTATGGCAACCAGGTCATTGGTTCAACCTCGCCAATCACGCTCTTCATGGCGTCACCCAATGCGCAAGAAGGGCTCTGCGACATCCCCGTAGAGCAGAATGTGCAGCTCTTTAGCCTGTGGCGTCCGCTGTATATGCGCAGCGAACGCTTCGTTAAGTACATCTATGCCTTGTTCACAGCCTACCCAGAGTTGAAGCGTCGTTGCGGTGAGGTGAACAGTTACCTCATCGCCAATCTGCCTTTGTTGCCCGCTATGGTACAAAATGACATCCTGAAAGAGATAGGAAATCCTGCCGCTATGGACCTGAATAACGCCGACCGGGCACGCGCTTTCCTCGAAACAAACTTCATGCAGATGGAAGAAGGCGTGCAAGCGTTGGGCGTTCCGTTCTACGGTGCCCGCCCAGAAGACGTTCAGGCGGCCATTGCAGCCAGTGACTTCAGAATGAAACCCTCACGACCTGTGGATGGTATCGTGCCGTTGGTGCTGCAGAATCATCTCAATGCAACACAGACAGACACCTTCACTTATATCACCGGAACATGGGATGACAACACCGTAATCAGACCGGAAGATTATTCCGTAGAGCCGGAAAAGCGCATCTTACCAGCCACCACGCATCAGTATCCGTGGCTGACTGACAATGATTTTTTCCAACCTGCGTTGATTAAACTCGATTACACCCTCGACCGTGATTGCTTCTTTGACGGCAATCTCACCAGTGCAACGCGCGATGCCGATGACCACAACTTCATCTTGCCCTTGAAACCTCTTTACTTCAAGTATTTCAATGTTAGCGACTTGTGGGGCACCATCAATGGTCGACCACGCTTCGAAATGACGCATGGCATGAGGGGAAATGTCGAAACATTGACCGCCACGCTGCGCATTCCAGTGCAGAAAGAGCGCCATTACATCACGCTGCAGCGCACCTATGTGTCGAGTCGCAACGTCGATTTGGCTTATGATAGGACAAACGACCATGGCTATTTCGTCACCGTACCTTTCGCATTGAGCATTTTCCCGTTCATGCGGACGCCGGGATTGAAACAATATAACGTGCAGTTGGTTGACCGTGCGCTGGGCATGTTAGAGAACTTCCGCATCGATTTGTCATTCTATCACGATGGCTATCGCAATGGGATGAACCCCGATGACGTGGTCATGCGCGACCGATCCCTTAAGGCAGAGAAACGTGTGGGTTCCAAATATTATCGCTTGCAGGATGATTTCGATTACCTCAACGTCACCCTTACCGACGATCATGGCAACCTGGCGGCCGAAGGAGTGCTGTGTCCACGATGGCCGGCGCACGTCCAAGGCAACGAAGCCTTTACGTTCTCAGTCGACTTTGGTACGACCAACACACATGTAGAGTCGATGAAAAACGGCGACATGCCCGAGCCTTTGGGTGTCAGTGCTTCTGCGCGTGAACGGCTGTTGGCCACCTCGTATAACGGAGAGAGCATCTTGTATGACGTGATTATGAAGCAGGAGTTCCTGCCAAAGGTCATCGGTGAGAACTATGGATTCCCACAACGCACCGTCTTGTCTGAGTGTGAACGCCTTGATGCCATCAATGTCGACCGAATTGTGGCGTTGGGCGATGCGAACATTCCCTTTATCTATGAGAAGGAGTCTATCGGCTATGGCAACCGAATTGTGCCCAACCTGAAATGGTCTACAGAGGTGGCTAACAGTAAGCGGGTGCGCGCTTACCTGATGGAGTTGGCCTTGCTGATGCGCACCAAGGTGTTCTTGGAAAACGGCGACATGGCCAAGACGCGCCTGGTTTGGTTCTATCCGCTGTCCATGAAGGTGGGCAACGTGCGCAAGTTGGGCGAGATGTGGGCCAAAACTTTCAGTGAAGTCTTTGGCATCCCCGTGACAGAGGACAATCTGATACAGATGCCCGAGAGCGTGGCTCCATACTATTTCTACAAAAGTTCAAGTCAGTTCAAGGGTGCAGCCAGCACCGTTGCCAGCATTGACATCGGTGGTGGATCCAGCGATGTGGTGGTTTATGCGAGCAATGCGCAGCAACCTACTATTCTCACGTCGTTCAGGTTCGCCGCCAACGTACTCTTCGGTGACGGCTTCTCGGACGTTCCGCACGGCGATACCAACCCCATGCTCGTGAAGTATGTCGATTATTTCAAGCGCTTGTTTGATGCCGACGATGACAAATATGGCGAGTTGAACGGCATCTTGGACGACATCACAGCCAAGCGGAAGTCTGAAGATATCAACGCTTTCTTGTTCTCGGTGATTAATAATAAGGTGGTTGGCGACAACGATGTCTTCTCCTACAACATGCGACTCAACGAAGATGGACAGCGCAAAATCATCTTCATTTACTTCTTCGTGACGCTCATTTACTATGTTGCCAAGATGATGAAGCACCGCAATCTCGACATGCCTCGCAGCATCATGTTCTCTGGTACGGGTTCGAAGGTGCTGGACATCGTTGGCACGCAGCGCGACCTTGACCTCATAGCACAGACAGTCATCGAGCGAGTGTACGGCCAACAGTACGATGAGGATGGGTTCAACATCGTCATGGAGAAGAAAGAACCGAAACAAATTACCTGCCGGGGTGCCTTGATGCAAGTGGCTGACAGTACTGGTTGTGAACACGTTCACCAATTGAACCGACTATTGGACAGCTTTGACAGCTCCGTGAAGTACAACTACACCATGCTCAGTCAGGAAACGCTGCGCTACGAAGACATGGACAAGGAGGAAGTTTGCGCCGCCATCGTTGAGCAGGTGCGCCAGTTCAATGACTTCTTCTGCCAGCTCTGCGATGATATTCATGTGGTGGACAGGTTGTTGGTTGACAACCATAGTCTGCAAATGTTCAAACAATTGGTTAACAAAGACTTGATGCATCACTTGGTGAATGGCTGGAACTTCGTCAACAAGAATCAAGATGACAAGAACGGCAGTGACCCCATTGAGGACACATTGTTCTTCTATCCGATTATTGGCAGCATTCGAGATAACTTGATTGAGAACCTATAAAAACGCGGGAAGGTAAAGACTTATGTTTGAAGGACAGATTGAACGGCAGATACAACAGCAGCTCGAACCCTATGAGGAGCGCATCGCAAAGTTGGAGAAGCACCTTGTTGCGTTGCGGGATCAGGTAAAACAACTGACCGACGCACTGCAACAAATGCAGGAACAGCAGGAGCAAAAGTCTATGACGGAGTATGACACCGCTGATTCGTTGGAACCGCAGACAGGTGTGGAGCTTCAGCGTGCACAGCCCCGCCAGATGGCCACATCCTCGCCATCAAACAGTCGTGTCTGTTATTTGCCGGCGCCAAGCAGTGACGGCTGTTTCAACAGCGCATCGCCTACCGAGCAGATTGGCAAAAGCATCTACCAGCTGTCTACCACAGACGGTGTGAACGGCACGTTCATCATGTTGAACAGTCCGGATGCTATTGCCACGGCCATGATCAGCGTTTCGCAGTTTGTCAAGCCGGTGTGCAAGGTCGTTGGCAACGCCAGTGTCTATCCTCGTTCCATCGAAACGGTTGACGAAGGGTCGGCTGTGTTCGAGAATGGAATGTGGCGCGTGGTGAACAAGGCGGTGGTGAAATTTGATTAGTCATAGAATCGCTTTTTCAAACTCATTGCTATTGGATGCCAAACCCATTGCTTTTGGACATCAAACTCATAGCTATTGGATGCCAAACTCATTGCTATTGAAGTCCAATTTGATAGCTATTGGTTACTCCTTGATGCACAATTAGTTAGAAAACTCTTTTTGAAAGTAAACCCATTGATATGCAAGTAAAATGTCCCAAGTGTAGATTTCGTTACGACATCACAGCCCCGAGCGGTATGACTGAGATAGCCTGTGTGTGTCCCAGATGCGGACAGCCCTTTACTTATCTCATGGAAGACGCTTCTGATGAGCAGGCTGAATCTTCGACATCCAATCAAGATGCGGCTGAAGAGGGTGCGGTAAGCGATGTTTCCGCTGCGCAGACAGACACGCCAGCCAACACTTCTGTGGTAGGAGCAACGCGCACTACAACAAAAAGACCTGCCGGTAGTTCCGAAAATCTGAGTTGGCAGCGAATGAATACACCTCGTGACAATGCTGTAAGAAAGAATCATTCGCCCATGACAGGCATTGCCAACGAACAGAATCAAAAGCGTGGAGGCTTCTTCCGTTCATGTTTCTTTCTGTTCTTTGTTATTCTTTTGATATTAGTTTTGACTGTCAGAAGTTGTTGGAAATCAGCTCGCACCGATCGGTTGGACAGCTCTTCCTTGGCCGATGACAATACGGAATATCGCCTTGATCAGGAGCATGACGTGCCATCTTCACATGCAGAGGTTGACCCATTCGAAGAGGTTCATCCTGGAAAAGCTCCCAGCTGGATACAAGGAACATGGACATACGGAACTGATTATGGGGTCATCAAGTTGACCATCAACGATAAGAAAATCACGGAGAGCATTGGCGATGAGACCGTAAGTGGAACGTTTTATTATGAAAACCGACGGTTAGTTTGCGATTTTGGCGATCCCAACAACATCACCATTTACCGACTTGACACCGAACGTCAGCAGATTGATGCTGGCAACGGCATGCTCATGGAGAAACAACCGTAGGCTGTCTCTGTTGCATCGCAGTACAACTTTATCACATCTGTTCCATCTCAACAGGGGAGAGTGCTGATTTCTTGGATTTGATTTCTTATCTGACATAGCCGGAACATGTAGCTTCTGGGATGATAGAGAGAACCTCCAGAACACGCCACCTGCTGATTACCTATGCGGGAGTCACCATGTGCGTGCGTGAAATCCAAATAAAACAACCACTCGTAGTTTTGCTTTTTTAATTGTCGATGTTAGTTGGATTCGTCCATCCTAACTATCGATATGTGCAAAACCACGAGTGGTTGTTGGTTTATGTGAGATAAGTGAAAGTTTGAATCAGGTATTTATCTCCTCAATCGGAACAAGACTTACTTGACTCTCGCCACACTATCTGTTCTATTTTCTTTACCTTTTAGAGTGACACGCACACTTCAACTCTGCGCGCATACGTGTTCATTTCCGAATGTTTGTCGATGCCGTAAGATAGCGCAGACACTTGATTGGCGTGAACACCATTCTTCAGTAAGTAGGTTCTTACGCTGTTCATCCTGCGCATAGCAAGGTCGCGATTGAACGCCTTCGACCCATCTGGACTGGAAAATCCTGTCAGTTCGGCTTTCAGCTTGCGGTTGTTTTTCAGTGCGTTTGCCAAGTCATCGAGCGTGTGCTTCGCCTCTTTTGACAATGCATCCGACGATATTTCAAAGAATACCTGTCTGATATTGGTGTCAAATGGTGCAATCTTCGCTGGCTGTGCCGGCTGAACCAGTTCATGATTCTGGGTACTTTCCTCTTGCGGAGCAGCCATCATCACCGTGTCCTTTTGCGCACGGAAGTTGTTGAGCTGCCGTGCCATGGAATCTACCTGTTGTCTGACGGCCGGATCTTGAACAGTAGAACTCAAGGTCTCAATTTGCTTTTGCAATTGATTGATTTGTTCTTGCAATTGCTCAGTTTGTGTTGAGTTATCCGATTCTGCGTTCTCCGGCCTCAGATTTTGTACCGGTGGATATGGCGGATAGATGGGTTGTGTGCCATTCTGTGGAGCATACGTTGGAATGTACTCCACTCTTCTGGCTGACGAGTTGTATACAGGAACCGTCTGTCCCGGCTGAGATGGACGGTAGTTGTATCCTCTCCGCTGTCGCCTTACATTTCTTTTCGGCCTGTATTGATTTCTCATTTCGCTGGCAGCCACGCCTCTTAGCACCTCCATCAGTTCGTTTCTGTCGACCACGATGGTGTCATCCGCAGCAGGTGCCGCACCCATAACGGGTGCTGCACTTGTGTAGGAGAAGGGTAGTGCTAGAAAGGCAAGTGTTGCCAGACCGTACTTTTTCATCATATTTTCTTAGATTAGAATGTGAACGAATAGCCTAAGGCAATCTGGTTCTGCTTGGCTAGGCTGCGTGCGGAGTAGTCTAAGAATACTCTTCCGCTGAACATGTCTACGCTTACACCAAGGATGATGTTAGATCCAAAGTGAGTGTCATCGCCATGGAATACACCAAGACCAAGACCTGCGTATGGTATAAACTTGCCTAATGCATCGGACTTAAAGTTGTAGATAACGTTTCCTGAGATACCCATTCCGCTGTCGTTGGCCATTGCTGCGTACAGCTCTGGTACGAAGTCGAGGTTGGTAGAACCAATCTGCATGTATCCGCGAACGCCGAAGTTCCAGGCAGTCAGATCACCGAATCCCACACCTGTGATGATACCAAGGCGGTTCAGCTTCAGACGTTTGCCTGTTGTAGGATGGTAACCAGCAGTCTCATCATCTACAGTTCCTGGAACATATTGGTTGCCCATGGCACCATTACCTTCGTAAACAACTGTTGTTTCGCCTGCATTGCGTTGGCTGATAACCTTGTTCAGCTTCTCGTTCATGATGCGGAGCTCTCTTCTTAGCTGTTCTGTTTCAGCATTGTTCTGAGCTGGTTGCATTCTTTGCATCGGTACAACGGTACGAGTTGGCTGTTGTGGCATTTCGTAATTGTAGTTGTAGTTGCTGTAGTCATAGTCATAACCATCATCATAGCTGCGTGCACTCTGGCGAGCTTCCCTTGTGATACGGCTCACCAAGTCGTTGAGTTGACTGCGAGTCATCTTTACCTTGCTACTACTGTTCTCACCCAGTTCGTTCACCAGCTTGCGCTTCATGGCCATCTCGTCGTTCTCTATCGTTTCGAGCTCTTGCTGATGACGATCCTTCAATCGTGCAATTTCAGCCACGCGAATGGTGTCGTTTGCCTTGAGTGCTTTGTCCAAATCCTTATCCAGTTTGCTGATGCGTGCTTCGTATTCAGCCTTGAGCTTGTTAACGCGCTCATCGTATTTTGCAATTTGGTCATCGTAGTCGGCGATTTTCTCGTCATAATTAGTGATCTTCTCGTCATAACCAGCAATCTTCTTGTCATAGTCTGCGATTTGATCATCGTAGTCAGAAATCCGTTCATCGTATTTTGATCTCAGCTCATTCAGTCTCTCGTTAGAGGCTTCACGTTCGTCATCCAATCGGCGGTTGAGATATCTCTTATATTTCTTTTCGCCGTTTGCAGCCAGTCCCAGGTTGAATCTTAGACCGGCGTTGTACATCATGCTGGTGTTGATGTGGTCAGGGTTCTGGATGTTTTCTTCTTCAACACCCTTTTGTGAGGTGAACACTGCGTTTGCCGAACCAAAGAGTGCGACATATCTTGACAATGGAATCTCTACGCCGGCACCTCCGAATACGAATGGTGTACTCTCAGCGTCAGTGTTTCCATGCTTGTCAGCATATTTGCTTCCCACATGCATGTAACCTCCACCGAGTTGCAGGTAAGGATTGATACCTCTTGGGAAGTTCAGACGAGTGATGATGTTACCACCATACAGTGCCAAGTTCTTGTTGAACGACAGCGAAAGCTTGTCGGCATCTTTGGTTGCCTGGTAGTAGAATCCGCGTATGCCTACGAGTGAAGAGAAGTCAAATCCTGCGCTTCCACCGGCGAGATAGGTGTCGGTCAAAGCCATCTTCTTGTCAAAATCCAGATAAGTCACGGCAGGTTCTACCACGAACTTGAATCCTTTGAAACCGCTTGAGAACAACTTGCGGTATTCGCGGCTGATGGCATCGTCGCTGTTTTCAGCCCTTCCACCCAAATAGAAGTTGAGTGTAGCGGCTGCGCCCCAATTGTACAAATGGTTGCCGCCATCCTCCTTGTTGTATTCTGGTCTCATCAGGTAGCTGCCCTTGCTGGCGTTGAACATGGTGTTCTTAGCTTCGAGTGAGAGCACAGCGCGGCTGCTCAAGTTAATCTTGGCACCCACACCGAGTGAAACAAAGAGTTGTTCGTCTTTCAACGGAACCTCCTTCATCTCGGCATCTCCGGTGAAGCTGTTGTACTTCATTTGCTGTACACCGGCACCAGCTGTGAGGAAAGGAGCAAAGTAGCTGTTTTTTCCCAAGTTGAGTTTCATCTCACCACCGTATTTGGTAAGATCCATTTTAGTGTCTCTTATGTGCCCGGCCCATCCTTCATCGGTAAGCCAATTATGGCCGCGTACTTTTGCATTCACATCGTCACCGCGCAAGTAGAATGCGTGTAGCTCGAAGAGTGGGCCAAAGCCGAATCCTAACTTTCCACCGTACAGCGGCATGTTGTCTATGGAAAGATCTTTGTCCCACCAGATGTACTCTGCGGTGGGTGATGCGATGAACGACACGTCATGTACCTGTGCCGTGGACTTTAGACTTCCCAATAGCAATAAGCCTGCGATGGAAAGTGTTTTCGTCATGTTTTTTTTCATTACTGAATCATTTATTTATGTTAATAAAAAGAATTAACTTAAGAGGGTGCATTGCTCTCAGGGCATGCTCGTCTTTTTGTTGTCTAACGTTTAATTTCTGACCCGTTAGAGTGTTGAACCTTTTAAGAAGTCTTGTAAAACTTTTACAAAGATAGCGATTTTTTTTTAGTTATAGAAATCTTTCTTGTATTTTTTACAATATTAATATTGTCCATCAGTCCTTGAATGGGGCTGATATTGTTGAGGCATGGTCGCCAATTTTCACCTTATGAGGACAGCGGATCTGTGGAATCGGCTACGGGTCTCCCCTGCTGACAGGTAGGTTTTCCGCCTCATGAATTGTCTGATATTTTGATTGATTATACCCCCTAAAATGACACTTCAAAACTTTTAATCTAGAAAAAAACGATAGGCTCGCAGGGTGCAAAATTGAGATAAAGATGGGATAAGAAGCAATTTTTTGCCTCAAAGCGATGCTTTTATGTGCTTAAATGCATCACTTTTAAGGGCAATATGCATGAGATTGCACGGCAAAAGCATACATATTAGCGGCTTAAAGCATTGCTATTGGCCAGAATAGTTCGAAAAACAGACGCATGATAGCATGTATAATGAGGTAATGAATTGTATGATAAAGACATACATAAATCACGCATATTTGGCGTATTTGCGCCCAGCAGCATGGCTGTTTGGAAATACGTCAAATATGAAGCGATGAGTTGTCAAGAAAATTCAGGCTCTTTAGGCAGCTTGAACGTGCAGTAAGGATGGATGATTTTACGCACTTTCCGCTCCTTGCCAGTGGGTCAATCTATTCCTTAGCATCAACTTCTACAAAAAACCTTGTTGCTTAAGCGTGTCCAACAGGTTTTTAGACATGGCCTCATTGTCCTTTTTGGTGTATCGTATGTCTGTGAAAACTTGTGCCAAGGTTTCTTTCTCGTTCACTTGGCAGAACTGAATGTTCTCGGGCAGTCTTTCTTTTTCCTGGTAAAATTGGTCTATTCGATTGGGTGTGTAGTCGCGGTACGTTTCGTCATGAATGATGGCCGAGAGCGGAAGACGGTCTGAAAGTTCGGGTGTTTCGTCGGGCCATCCCAGGGTGATGGTGGCTACGGGCATCACCAGTCGGGGCAGTTGGAGCGTGTCAACGATGCTCTTGGGGTTGTATAGCGTGGTGCCCAGGAAGCATAAGCCCAGTCCTGCTTCTTCGGCGAGGTTGCAGAAGGTTTGGCAATATAATAAGGTGTCGGTGGCAGCGTTGATGAAACTCAAGAAATTGTCATAGCCAGGTTGCGCTTTTCTGCACTCCGCCCATGAGGTGGTTCGCCTAAAATCGGCACAAAAGGTCAGTACCACAGGCGCTTGCGTCACCATGGGTTGATGGAAATGTGCCGGTGCCAGTTTTCTTTTTTGTTCATCGCTGTGCGTGATAACGACCGAGTAAAGTTGCAAATTGCCCATTGTTTGCGTACGTTCAGATTCGGTCAATAGCTTGTTTATCAACTCATTGTCAACCTCCTTGCTTTGATATTTGCGGATACTTCTGCGTGTTGTTATTGTTTTCATCTTGGAAATTTATTGTTTGACAAAGATATAAATATTTTCAAAAAGAAACATTTTGTGCAACAAGTTTTTCTTATAAATAACCCAAAAATATTTTTTTTATATCGAAAATAAGTTGTAGATTTGCAAAACAATTATCGTTTACGGATAGTTGTGCAAATAATACTGAATATTAAATCATAACCATATAACATTTTTTTTTAAACTAAGAAATGGAGCAATCAAAAAACTTCGCTTTCGAAGAAGCTTTCGAGGAGGCGTTGAAATACTTTGCTGGTGACGAGTTGGCTGCACGAGTATGGGTGAACAAATATTCCATGAAAGACAGTTTCGGGAATATCTATGAAAAGTCACCAGAGGACATGCATTGGCGCATCGCCAATGAAATAGCGCGCATCGAGAAGAAGTATAAGAACCCGATGAGTGCGCAGGAAATCTTCGACCTGTTGGATCATTTCAAGTATGTCATCCCTGCAGGCAGTCCGATGACCGGCATTGGCAACAACCACCAGGTGGCCAGTCTGAGCAACTGCTTTGTGATTGGGCTGGATGGTGATGCCGACTCATACGGTGCCATCATGCGAATTGACGAAGAGCAGGTGCAGCTGATGAAGCGTAGGGGAGGCGTTGGGCACGACCTGAGCCACATCCGTCCTAAAGGTTCACCAGTTAACAACTCGGCACTCACCAGCACCGGCCTGGTGCCTTTCATGGAGCGTTACAGCAATTCCACCCGCGAGGTGGCGCAGGATGGCCGCCGTGGCGCGCTGATGCTGAGTGTGAGCATCAAGCATCCCGACAGCGAAGCGTTTATTGATGCCAAGATGACCGAGGGAAAGGTCACCGGCGCCAACGTTTCTGTCAAGATAGACGACGCTTTCATGGAGGCCGCTACCAGTGATAAACCTTATGTACAGCAGTTCCCCGTGGATGGTGATGAGCCGCTTGTGAAACGCGAAATCTCCGCCAAGGCTCTGTGGGAAAAAATTGTTCACAATGCTTGGAAGAGTGCAGAACCTGGCGTATTGTTCTGGGATACCATCACTCGTGAAAGCATCCCCGATTGTTATGCCGACCTGGGTTTCCGCACCGTAAGCACCAATCCATGCGGCGAAATACCTTTGTGTCCTTATGATTCGTGCCGCTTGTTGAGCATCAACCTCTATTCTTACGTGGTTCATCCATTTACCAAGGATGCCTATTTTGATATGGACAAATTCAGAAAGCATGTTCAAATAGCACAGCGCATCATGGATGACATCGTGGATTTGGAGCTGGAGAAGATTGATCGTATCATGCAGAAGATACAACAAGATCCGCAGAGTGATGAAGTCAAGGAATCAGAATATCACCTTTGGGAGAAAATCAAGCACAAGAGCAGCCAGGGACGCCGTACAGGTGTAGGCATTACGGCCGAGGGTGACATGATTGCAGCCATGGGGTTGCGCTATGGAACGCCAGAAGCAACCGAGTTTTCTGTCAACGTTCACAAAAATTTGGCGTTGAGCGCCTACCGCTCTTCCGTAACCATGGCGCAAGAACGCGGAGCTTTCGCCGTGTTTGATGCCAGTCGCGAGAAGAACAATCCCTTCTTGCTTCGCATCAAAGAAGCCGACAAACAGTTGTATGCCGACCTGCAAAAGTATGGCCGTCGCAACATCGCTTGTCTGACAATCGCGCCTACGGGCACCACTTCGCTGATGACACAAACCACCAGTGGCATCGAACCCGTGTTCATGCCGGTGTATAAGCGTCGCCGAAAAGTAAATCCCAACGATACTGACGTGCATGTAGACTTTGTGGACGAGGTGGGTGATAGCTTTGAAGAATACATCGTGTACCACAAGAAATTCCTGGAGTGGATGAACGTCAATGGCATCGATTCTACTAAGAAATATACCCAGGAAGAGATTGATAAGCTGGTGGCGCAGTCGCCATATTATAAGGCTACGGCCAATGATGTGGATTGGTTGGAGAAGGTAAAGATGCAAGGTGCCATCCAAAAATGGGTAGACCATAGCATCAGTGTGACCGTCAACCTGCCCAACGACGTAGATGAGGCCTTGGTTAATCGCTTGTATGTAGAGGCGTGGAAGAGCGGATGCAAGGGTTGCACCATCTATCGAGACGGGTCCAGAGCAGGCGTTATGATTTCTGTTTCTAAGAGTGAGAAGAAACAGAAAGGCAAGGAACAAGTCAAGGATAACAGTGCTGACCATAATGCACTGCCTCCCTGCAAGCAGCCCGAGGTGATAGAAGTGAGACCGAAGGTGCTGGAGTGCGATGTGGTTCGCTTCCAAAACAACAAGGAGAAGTGGGTGGCATTCGTCGGATTGCTTGATGGTTATCCTTACGAAATCTTCACTGGTTTGCAAGATGACGATGAGGGCATCGTACTGCCTAAGTCGGTTGTCAAAGGAAAAATCATCAAACAGAAGCAGGATGACGGCCCCAGCAGATACGACTTCCAGTTTGAAAACAAGCGTGGATATAAGACTACGGTCGAGGGACTTAGTGAGAAGTTCAACCCAGAGTATTGGAACTACGCCAAACTCATCAGTGGTGTGCTGCGCTATCGCATGCCTATCGAACGTGTTATTAATCTGGTTAGTTCACTACAGTTGAAAGACGAGAGCATCAACACCTGGAAGAATGGTGTGGAGCGCGCGTTGAAGAAATATGTAGACGATGGCACCGAGGCCAAAGGGAAGAAGTGTCCGGTGTGCGGACATGAGACCCTTGTGTATCAAGAGGGCTGTTTGATCTGCAAAAACTGTGGTGCCAGCCGTTGTGGATAATCGACCTTTATGATTAAACAATCAAGTTATATTTATTTAAGCAACCTGCGGTTTCGCGCCTATCACGGCGTGTTACCGCAGGAACGCGTTGAGGGCAACGACTTCATCGTGAACATTCGGCTGGCTTACGACTTTGGTAAAGCCATGGAAACCGACGATGTGGCCGACACCTTGAGTTATGCCGACGTGTATCAACTCGTTCAACAGGAAATGCAACAGCCCTCCAACTTACTCGAACATGTGGTGGGTAGGATAGGGAAGCGCTTGCTGGCGGAATTCCCGTTGATTAAGGCTATCGACCTGAAACTCACCAAGGTTAATCCTCCCATGGGTGCCGATTGCGACGGTGCAGGCGTGGAAATACATTTAATAAATGAAAAAAACGATTGAAAGATAAAGGGTTTTCCATCTAAAAGCATTACTTTTGCAACTATATGAATAAGAAGGTCTGGCACTGTTTGCTTTGTTTCTTGCTGTTTGCGTCAGTGGGTTTGGCTGCAAACAAAAAGTTTACGCTGGTCATCGACCCCGGACATGGCGGAAGAGACCATGGTGCAGCAGGCGTTTATTCAAAAGAAAAAGATCTTGTTCTGAAGTTCGCACTGGCTTTTGGGCAAATGGTTGAACGCAATTGTCCCGATGTTAGGGTCATCTATACGCGCAAGACAGACGTCTTTATTCCACTGGCCAGACGCGCTGAAATCGCCAATAAGAATCGTGCCGACTTGTTTATCTCTGTTCACATCAATGCCTTGTCGGGTGGACGCAGGGTGAGAGGATTGCAAACTTATACCCTTGGACGGGGACAGAACACCGGACAAAAAGGCATCTTGGAGAACTTGGAGGTGGCCAAACGCGAGAACTCGGTCATCTTTCTGGAGAAAGATTACAAGCAAAAGTATCAAGGCTTTGACCCTTCTTCGCCCGAAAGCAACATCATGTTTGAGTTCATTCAAGACAAAAACATGCAGCAGAGTGTGGAATTGGCGCGTTACATGCAGCACCATATTCGTGCTGCTACTGGCTTGAACGATATGGGGGCGCATCAAAACAATTTGGCAGTGTTGCGACTATCGTCCATGCCGGGATGCTTATTGGAATTGGGTTTCATCTCAACCCCCGAGGAAGAAGACTTCATGAATGCCGCCGGAGCAGCCGATATGTATGCCCGTGGCATCTTCAACGCATTCGTACAATACAAGAACAAATATCATCAAGGACTGGTTGTGCCTTACAAGGCTCCAGCCGTGCCAGAGCCACAAGTGCCCGAAATTGTTCCGCAGGATTACAAGGAGCAGAGTAAAAAAGCCGAATCTTCGAAAAATGTTAAGACTCGTGAGGCATCTGTTGCCCCCAACGGATCACAACCCAAGGTGGCTGAAACATCACCCATCAATCAGCAAACATCTCAGATGGCAGCCAATCAGCCTGGTGTACAGGCGACTACAGCCATGCCACAGCAGGCCGAAGCGGCTCCCAATGCGAGAAATGAGGCTGGAACTCCCGTTCAAACATCTACACCTCCCACCGCAAATGCCGCTCAGGAGGTTCCCATGTTCAAGATTCAAATCCTCACGACTCATCGAAAACTGGCATCAACGGATGCTGCTTTGAAAGGCCTCGAAGGGTGCGATTGGTATGAAGCAGGTGGTTATTTGAAATACACTTACGGTTCATCGGCCGATTACAATGAGATACGTCGACTTCGAAAAGAAATCATCGATCGTTTCCCTGATGCTTTCATCATTGCATTCAAGAATGGACAGCGCATGGATGTGAACGAGGCGATTCGCATGTTTTTACAGAATAAAAAGAAATAAGGTATTTTTTTTAAGTCCCAACGGATATGATAAAAGTAAGAAATGAAATAAAAATTGCCCTCGTGGCGGTTGCCGGTATCGTGGCTTTGTTCATCGGAATGAACTTTTTGAAGGGCACACATCTGTTCACAGGCAGCAAGACTTACCATTTTGCTTTCGATGACATCAGCGGTTTAACCAAGTCAAGTCCTATCTACGCCTCTGGTTATCAGGTGGGATTGGTTAAGGATATCATTTTCGATTACAGCCACAAGAACAAGACCAAGGTTATTGCAGAGATGGATAAGCAGATGAAAATCCCCACGGGAACCACGGCCTTTATCAGCAGTGACGTGCTGGGTAACATCAAGGTAACCTTGAACATCGCTCCCAATCGAGGCGAGTTTATCCAGGAAGGCGGGCTCATCCCGGGAGACATCGATAGAGGACCCATGGGTGAAGTGACGTCCATGATACCTGCGGTGAAGCAGATGTTGCCTAAATTAGATTCCATTTTGCTGAGCCTGAACCAGCTTTTGGCCGACCCAGCCATTGCAAGTTCCGTACACAATGTGCAAGACATGACAGCCAATCTCACCAAAACTTCTCGCGAACTGAATTCCGTCGTTGCAAAATTAAACCGTGAAATTCCGGGTGTGGTGATGAAAACAAATACCATTTTAGATCATTCTGAAACGTTCACGGCCAATCTTTCACAGGTAGATGTGGCCACTACCATGCGAAAAGTGGACGAGGCTATGGCTGATGTCAAAGCGGTAACAGCCAAAATTAACAGCAATGAAGGCACGCTGGGATTGTTGATGCGCGACCCTTCGCTTTACAATCAGCTCAATACCACTGTGCGTAGTGCCGATTCTCTCATGGTCAATATCCGTCAACATCCTAAACGTTACGTCCATTTCTCTATCTTCGGAAGGAAAGATAAGTAAGGTGTCGTACATCACATGACTGCAAGGACGCTATTTATGAACAATCATCATCTGTCGAATGCGATGTGTCTTTAATTAAAATTGGTATAAATAAGAAATCTAATTGTTTCACACTGGTCGAAATGGCATAATGCATTAACAGCGTAGGCAATAATAGATATTTCATTTATGTTTCACCGTTCAAGTATGTATCTTGATGATATTCAACTTAACTTACTTGTTCTCAAAGTTTTATGAACAAGCGACATCAAAAGCAATGAGATTTCTTTTAGAAAGTTGCTAATATGCGGGTAGTTAGGTACTTACGATTTTTCTCCTGTTGAAACATAGAAACATGCATTTGTTTAATCAAGTTTTCTTTTATAAATTTGCAGTCGATTGATCATCGAATTGATCGAAAGACATACGTAAAATACTACATGATTCAATGAATGTAAGTCCTAATCAAGCTTGGGGCCAAGCCCTTGCGCTCATCCGTGAGAATGTTTCCAAGCAACAATATGATACATGGTTTCAACCCATCACCTACGAGTCGTTCGACGAAACGACCCGCACGTTGTTGATACAGGTACCCAGTCCGTTTGTGTACGAGTACTTGGAAGAGAATTATATCGACTTGTTGAGCAAGGTACTCAGGCGTTCTTTTTGCGATAACATTCGTTTGAAATACCGTATCGTCACCGATCAGGAGCATCATCTGACACAGGATGTTGAGGCCGAGCAGACCGATGTGACTGGCGTTAAGCCACAGAAGAAAACCCGCGCCAATCAACCTCCTTCGGCACTTGATGCCGCCCAGCCGCAACAGTTGGACCCAAATTTGAATCCACACCTTACTTTCAATAATTATATTGAAGGCGACAGCAACAAGTTGCCGCGCTCGGTTGGCATGTCTATTGCCGAACATCCCAACAAAACACAGTTCAACCCCATGTTCATCTACGGTCCGTCGGGCTGTGGAAAGACCCACTTGATCAATGCTATTGGCATGCTCTCCAAGCAGCTCTACCCGCAGAAAAGGGTGCTGTACGTTAGTGCACGCTTGTTTCAGGTGCAGTATACCAATGCTGTCTTGCAGAACTCCGTGAACGACTTCATCAACTTTTACCAGACCATCGACTTGTTGATTGTCGACGATATTCAAGAGTGGATGACGGCAACGAAGACACAAGACACCTTCTTCCATATCTTCAACCACCTGTTCCGCAATGGTAAGCGCATCATCTTGGCCAGTGATCGGCCACCAGTTGACTTGAAAGGAATGAACGAACGGTTGCTGACACGGTTCGCATGCGGACTGATTGCCGAGTTGGAGAAGCCCAACTTGCAGCTTTGTATCGATATCCTGAACAGCAAGATACAGCGCGACGGTCTTCAAATTCCAGACGACGTGGTACAGTATATCGCACAGACGGCCAATGGAAGCGTGCGCGATTTGCAAGGCGTTATCAACTCGTTGCTGGCCTATTCGGTGGTATACAACAGCGTGGTGGACATGCGTTTGGCCCAAAGAGTCATACAGCGTGCCGTGAAGATCGATGACAAACCGCTCACCATCGATGAGATTCTCGACACCGTTTGTCGGCATTTCAACGTCACTGTATCGGCAGTGAACAGCAAGAGTCGAAAGCAAGAGTTGGTAACGGCTCGTCAATTGTCCATGTATCTGGCGCAGAAGTACACCAAGATGCCCGCTTCGCGCATCGGAAAGCTGGTGGGAGGGCGCGATCACTCCACCGTCATCCATAGCTGTTCGCGCATCGAACAACGCCTGAAGCTGGACTCCATGTTCTCCAATGAGGTGATAAGCATTGAGAATTCGTTCAAGTTGAAGCAATAACCGGCTGTCTCAATCCCTGTTTGTCGCTTTCTTCAATATTCAGAATGAAATAGACTTCGTGTCCAAGGCTCTCGAGCTTTGGATTTTTTTTTGCCCTGAGTCCATTTTTATAGAATTGCTTGGCACATGATAGTTTTTGCGGATATTCTTTGTTAGTCTTATTGAAAAGTCATACCTTTGCCGTCGGTTTACAAACAGTAAGCTAAGGGTGCTCACTTTTATTCGTGGGCTGAGAACAAA
>CAKOVA010000002.1 GCA_934120735.1 uncultured Prevotella sp. | reverse complement strand
TGATTGCTACTTTACTGATGTTGCCGTCTCACATGATGGCAGACAGTTATACTGTACTTTGGAAGCAGTATGAGCGAGCACAGCAGAAGGATCTACCTAAAACGTCCATGAATGTGCTGAAGAAGATTATAACCAAGGCACAGGCCGATAAACGATACGGCCATCTCTTGAAAGCTGAATTGCTACACGGCTCCCTCGCTAATCAGGTATCGCCCGATTCGTTGACGGTAGAAGTGGAAAGGCTGGTCGCCAGCATGCAGAAGGCCGAGAAGCAGGATCCGGTGTTAGCTGCTGTTTACCAATCGTCGTTGGGTCGTCTCTATCGGGAAAATGCCCAACTGTCAGACAACAGCAAAGAGTTGAGTGAGGAGTATTACCGCAAATCCTTGTCGCACCCCGACTTGTTGGCTGCTCACAAGGCCTCGGAGTATGTGCCCATGGTGATAGAAGGCATTGATAGTAAGATTTTCGGCAACGATCTCTTGCATGTATTGGGCATGGAGGCTGAGGCTTATGGGATGCTGCACGATTATTACCAAAAACGAAACAACCGTCCTGCAGCGTGCATCACGGCCTTGCTGCGCGTGCGACAAGATGGAGATGAGAACGTGATGCAGGTGAGGAAGTCGAAATATCTGCTGACCATCGATTCGTTGATTGACCACTATAAAGATCTCCCTGTCGCAGGTGAACTGGCCATAGAGCGCTATCGTTTTATGGAACAGGCTGACGATGCTTCTGCCGAAAGCAAGATGAACTACATCAATTATGCACTAACCCAATGGGGAGCGTGGCCTCGTATGAACATTCTGCGCAACGCCCAGGCACGGCTGACGTTGCCAATGTTCCATCTCTCACTGGGAGAAAGCGTCCAAATTCCTCATCAGGAGCGGCAAGTGGTCATCATGCAAATCTGCAATATTGATCAGTTGGACATGTCGGTGTGGCGCCTCAATCTGAAAGGCGATACCTCATTTGATCCCAATGACCCGCACGACTATGCAAAAATCAAGTCGCATATTGTTTCTAAAACACCGGTGTACACAGCCTCAAAGCGATACGTTGGATTGCCAGACTATCAAGTCATGCGCGACACGATGACCATCAAAGGCTTGCCAATCGGCGTGTATCTCGTGGAGATGACCACCAACAACAAGTCCATCAAGCCACAGCGTGCCTTGTTACGGGTCAGCGATATGTATCTCATGTCACAGACACTGCCCAACAACCGGGTACGATTGGTTGCTGTGAGTGCAACCTCAGGACAGCCATTGCCGAACGCTAAGATTAGAATCACAAACGGTAACAATTATGATAACAAGCGTCATTCCCAAACCTTGACCTGCAATGCGCAAGGTGAGGCGGTGTACGAAATGGGTAGGTCGTCCTATCAATCCATTTATCCTTATACAGATGAGGACCAAGCTTGTGCGGAAACTTATTTCAATGCGTATGGACAATTCACAAAAGACCGAGTCCCAGTTCGTCCGCAGGTTGAGCTTTATACGGATCGAAGCATCTATCGTCCTGGACAGACCGTGCATGCTGCTGCCATTGTTTACCGAAGGGTGGATGATGAACGTACCGAGGCAGTTGCCCATCAGACCATGACCTTGACGTTGCGTGATGCCAATTATAAGATTGTAGCCACCAAAGAGGTGGTTACAGACGACTTTGGAACGGCGTCAACCGACTTTGTTTTGCCATCCTCAGGACTTACTGGCATGTTCTCATTGCGTACAAACTTTGGCAATAACGGTTACGAATCTTTCTCCGTTGAAGAGTATAAACGTCCTACCTTCCAGGTTTCTTTCGATGAAGTGAAAGAGAAATATCAGGCGGGTGACACCGTGAATGTGGTCGGACATGTGAAGAGTTTCGCTGGTGTTCCTGTTCAATCAGCCAAAGTTAGGTACACAGTTGTGCGCAGACCTGCCATGTGGTGGTTCTATCGTATGAATAAAGACCGGGAAGTCATGGTCACTAAAGACACCTTGGTGACCGACGGTGACGGACGCTTCATGGTTCCTGTGCCGATGGAGATGCCCGATGATTACAGCAATCACGTTGCCCGTTACTATTCTTTCGAGGTTCATGTCGATGTCACTGACGCTGGCGGAGAGAGCCATTCGGCTGAAACTCGTCTACCATTGAGCGATAAACCAACCTTGCTCACCTGTAACTTGCCGGCTCAAAGCTTGCGAGACAGCATCCCGTCTGTGACCTTCAGGTACATCAATAATGCCGGTCAGCCTGTCGATGAACAAGTAAATTATACGATAGACGGGCATGCTTATTCAGTAAAAACCAATGAGCCGACCGTTCAGGGATTGAAGAATCTGTCTTCGGGTGAGCATCATTTAGTCGCCATTTGCGGCAATGATACGCTTGATCAGAAGTTTGTTATCTTCTCTCTTGATGACAAGAAACCCGTTGTCAAGACCTCTGATTTCTTTTATGCCACATCAGACACCTTCCCACACAAGGACAAACCGGTGTACTTGTTGTTCGGTTCGTCTGACAAGCAGGTGCATGTAGTGTACACAATGATTGCTGGCGACCGTGTCATTGATAGCGGAACGCTTGAAATCAACAACCAGTTGATTAAGAAGAAGCTGACTTATTTGCCCCAATATGACAAGGGATTGCTTGTCAACTTCGCATGGGTGAAGAATGGTAAGCTATACAGTCATCGTCAGATGATACAAAAACCGCAGCCCGACAAGCGGTTGATAGTCACATGGAAGACTTTCCGCAACCGCCTCACCCCAGGGCAAAAGGAGGAGTGGATGTTGCAAATTACTAAGCCAGATGGCTCGCCAGCGCAGGCTCAGTTGATGGCTGTGTTGTTCGACCAGACGCTTAATGAAATCAGAAAACATGATTGGAGGCTCAATACTACCTATCATCCAGCCTTACCTTTTACCCAATGGAGCGGATTAAACTTTACTGAAGCTAATCTCTATGGTGATGCTCCTATCGTGTCTCTTCGTGAACGGGAGCTTGATTTCAGTCGTTTTGACGATGTGTTTGCAAGTTTCGACCCCAGGGATGAGGTGTTCCTCACAGGCTATGTCCCTGGCATCAAGATACGTGGAACCCGTGCGATGAAGGCCATGCCTTTGTCTGCGATGGCTAAGCAGTCAGGTGCCATGATGCTGAAATCGACAGCTGGAGGGGGCAATGCAAGGGAAGAATTTGCTGATGACACAGCTTCGCCAGCCTTACCAGAGCTTTCTCAGCCCCAACAACCAGCCTCACGAATGAGCGTTCGCGAGAACTTGAGCGAGACAGCCTTCTTCTTTCCTGCCTTGCTGTCTGACGACAAAGGCAACGTGAGTTTGAAGTTCACCTTACCGGAGAGTGTCACTACATGGCAGTTCATGGGCCTTGCGCACGACAAGGCGATGCGTCATGGCATGCTCAAAGACGAGATTGTGGCGCAAAAGACCGTCATGGTGCAGCCCAACATGCCGCGTTTCGTGCGTATGGGCGATCATGCCACGCTGTCGACGCGCATCATCAACACCTCTAAGCGAGTGGTGGAAGGCACCGTGCAACTGGAGTTGCTCAACCCCGAGACCGAAGGTGTGGTGTTCAGTAAACAGCAGTCCTGCCGTTTACAACCCGACACAACCGTGTCTGTAGTCTTCGATTTCGACGTAACTCGTCTGCTTGCTGCTCATCCGCAGCTGTCATTGCTTATCGCACGGGTCACGGTAAGCGGTAAGGGATACAGCGATGGCGAACAGCATTACCTGCCTGTTCTGCCCGAGAAGGAATGGGTGACCACCACTGTACCATTTACGCAGCATGCCCCTGGCACCAAGACGATTGACTTAAAACAGCTCTTCCCCGTGGATGATGCTGCCAATCGGCTGACCATCGAATACACTAACAACCCAGCATGGCTTATGGTTCAGGCACTTCCCTCGATGGGAACGCCCGATGGTGACAATGCCATTAGCCTGTCAGCAGCCTACTATACTAACAGCATTGGGCGTTATCTGTTGAACGAGGCACCGCAACTGAAGTCGACCATCAGCTTGTGGAAGCAGGAAAAGGGTAGTGAAACCTCGCTCATGAGTAGTTTGGAAAAGAACCAATCACTCAAAACAATGGTACTTGAGGAAACGCCTTGGGTTGCCGATGCAAACCGTGAGAGCGAGCAGAAGCAGCAACTGATTACTTTCTTCGACCCGAATACGATGGATTACCGATTGAACTCCACCCTCGACAAGCTGTCAAAACTGCAAAATCCTGACGGCTCTTTCAGCTGGTGGAAGGGCATGTCGGGCAGTCGTTATATGACAACAGCCGTTGTCAAGATGTTGGTTCGGTTGAATGTGCTCATTGGTAAGCAGCAGGTAACAACGCCAATCATCCGGCAGGCTCTTGCATATTTGGACAAGAAGGCGGTTGAGGAGGTAGCTCAGTTGAAAGAATTGAAAGCCAAAGGAAGCAAGAATCTGGCTCCCAGTGAGGCGGCTTGCGACTATTTGTACATCCATGCGTTGGCTGAAAGACCATCGACATCCACCGTTAAATATCTTGTTGACTTGCTCGCCAAGAAGCCTTCTGCGTTGACAATCTATGGAAAAGCCAATTCTGCGATTATCCTTTCACAGTATGGTAAACAAGTATTGGCCAAGGAATATTTGCAAAGTATCAACGAATATAGCGTGTACAAAGAGGAAATGGGACGCTATTTCGACACGCCGCGCGCCCAGTATACCTGGTGCGACTATCGCATACCGTCTCAGGTGGCAGCCATCGAGGCCACCAAACGCCTGCGTCCTGGCGACCCCAGCATCGAGGAAATGCAACGTTGGCTGTTGCAATCCAAGCGCACACAGGCTTGGGACACGCCCATTAACAGCGTGAATGCCGTGTTTGCCTTCTTGCATGGAGCCACCGAAAAGCTCACCCAGTCGTCCCAAGATGCCGTTATCAAGTTAGACAATCAGCCTGTAGACCTGCCTAAGGCCACCGCAGGTCTGGGTTATGTCAAGGTGTCGAAGTCGGGCAAGGATGTGCGAACGCTTGCTGTGAACAAAACTTCAGCCGGCACATCATGGGGATCTGTGTACGCACAGTTCATGCAGAAGTCTACTGAGGTGGCCAGTCAGTCATCTGGTATTAAGGTAACTCGTACCTTATTATATAATGGTAAGCCTGTAACGAACCTGAAAGTGGGCGACAGGGTGACCGTGAGAATCGAGATAGAGGCCGACCGCGACTACGACTTCGTGCAGCTACAGGATAAGCGTGCGGCATGTCTTGAACCGATAGGTCAGTTGAGTGGCTATCATCAAGGCTACTACTGTGCGCCCAAAGACAATGCCACCAACTATTATTTCGACCGCCTCAGCAAAGGAAAACATCGCATAGAAACCGACTATTACATAGACAGAGCCGGAACCTACCAAACGGGCATTTGTACCATTCAGTGTGCTTACAGTCCGGAGTACAATGGTAGGGAGGCTGCCAAAACTTTGAATATACAATAGAAGATGAATCGAAAACTCATGATATTCGCGCTCATGGCGCTTCCACTCCTGTCTTCTGCGCAGCGGATGACAGCCGTCAACGAGGTGATAGATTGCGGACAAGTCGTTTATAAGGCTCCCGTGACGGTGGCGTATGACATCAGGAACGTCAGCGACAAGCCGCTCGCTATCAGCAAAGTGCTGACCAGTTGCGGCTGCACCTCTGTAGATTATCCCCGCCAAGCCATCGCTTCACACGGTTCGGCTGTCGTGAAAGTCACCTATGATGCCAAGCAAATGGGAACTTTCAACAAGCTGGTTCGCATTTACAGCAATGGCGCTGCCGCTCCTTTGGAGTTGACCATCAAGGGTAAAGTCGTGGATGAAATCATTGATTTCGGCGGATCTTATCCCTTTACTTTAGGCCAGTTGCAAACCGATGTCAACAACATCGAGTTTGATGATGTGAATCGTGGCGAGCGTCCGCAGGCTAAGATACACATCAAGAACAACACGACGCAGATGGCACAGCCCATCTTGATGCACCTGCCCAACTATCTTTCGGCCGATGTGTCACCCTCACGCATTGCGCCAGGCCGTGCCGGAGTGGCAACTATCACCTTGAATTCCAAGCTGATACGCGACTACGGACTGACCCAGACATCCATCTTTATGGGTTTTGTTCCGGGCGATAAAGTGAATCCCGACAATGAGTTGACTGTATCAGCTGTGCTTCTGCCAGATTTCAAAGATCACGAAACAGCCGCGCACATGCCCCAACCAAAGATGCAACTTTCTGCAACCAAGCTGGATTTGGGAACCTTTGGGCGTAAGAAAAAGCTGAAAGGACAAATCTTCATCCAAAATATTGGGAAGCGCATATTGGAGATAGAGAACGTGCAGATGTTCACCGGTGGCTTGGAAATATCTCTCAACAAGTCGAAATTGGAGCCTGGCCAGACCGCCAAACTCAAAGTGACGGCTATCGCAGCGCAATTGAAAAAGGCCAAGAGTAAACCTCGTATCTTGATGATTACCAACGACCCGGAGTTGCCCAAGGTGACTATTGAAATCCATGCAAACTGATTTTCCGATGGTACAAATAGAAATTGATAGTGGCAGTGGCTTTTGTTTCGGTGTGACGACCGCCATACAGAAAGCGCAGGAAGAATTGGCTAAGGGCGGAACATTGTACTGCTTGGGCGACATTGTGCATAATGGTATTGAAGTGAAGCGTCTGCATGAACGCGGACTGGTGACTATTAACCACGATGATTTGCGCCAACTGCACGATGTGAAAGTGTTGCTGAGGGCGCATGGAGAGCCCCCTGAAACCTACGAGTTGGCTCGAAAAAACAACATCGAGATTATTGATGCCACCTGTCCGGTGGTGCTGGCGTTGCAACGTCGCATTAAAAAACAATACGAAAATCATCCTGATGCGCAAATCGTAATCTTCGGAAAGACTGGTCATGCCGAGGTGTTGGGATTAGTAGGTCAAACCCAAAGTAATGCGATTGTGATTGAAAAGGTAGATGATGTGAAGCTGTTGGATTTCTCACGCGATATTTATTTGTATTCGCAAACCACCAAGAGCCTCGACGAGTTTCATCGCGTGATTGATTACATACAATCGCACATCTCGCCCGATGCCGTCTTTCGCAGCTTCGATACCATTTGCCGACAGGTGGCAAACCGTATGCCTAACATTGCTAACTTTGCTTCTAAGCATGATTTGATACTCTTCATGAGTGGTCGAAAGAGCTCGAATGGGCGTGTCTTGTTCAACGAGTGTAAGCGTGTGAACCCTAATAGTTACCATATAGAGGATGTCGACGAAATCGATTTTGATTGGTTGCAAGGTGTCAATACCATTGGCATTTGTGGTGCTACCAGCACGCCTAAGTGGCTTATGGAGAAGTGTCGGGATTATATCTTGCAGAAGCTGGGGGAGTGAAGGAGTTAACTGGAGTTATTAGGAGTTAAGCGGGAGTTATCAGACAAATGTCCGTTTATCATGCGAAGGAGTTAACTGGAGTTATTAGGAGTTAAGTGGGAGTTAACGGACATTTGTCTGATAACTCCGCTTAACTCCCTTTTTACTCCCGTTAACTCCTGACCCTAAGCTATAAATCACACAAATCTTTTACCACTTCACCCCCAACAATCAGTCCTGCAGCGGCAGGAACAAACGCGTTACTGGCCGGTACAGACCGCTTTTTATTAGTAACGATTGGTGCTGATGATGCGGATTCTGGGGCAGATGAGTCCTCGTTGGTTGACGCTATGGGAAAGGGCTTGTGGGGCTCTTCATCACTATAAACCACCTTGAGGTGGGCAATTCCCAACTTTCTGAGTTTCTTTCTGATAACCTTTGCCAGCGGATCCATCTGCGTTTTGCTTATGTCTGCCACCTTAAAACGCGTGGCATCCATCTTGTTGGCTGCTCCCATACAGGCAATCATGGGTATGTGCAACGCGTCACATTGTTTGATAATTTCCAGTTTGGCAGCCATGGTATCAATGCAATCTACCACATAATCGCAAGTTGACAGATCAATTTCATGCGCTGTTTCCGGCAAATAAAACAGCGCATGCGCATGCACTTTGCAGTGGGGATTGATGTCTAAGATGCGCTTTCGCGCCACCTCCACCTTCTTTTGCCCGAGGGTTGAATGCAATGCCACCAGTTGTCGGTTGATGTTCGAGAGGCTTACCTCGTCGTTATCTACCAAACTGATTTCTCCAACTCCGCTTCGCGCCAGCACTTCCACTACATAACTGCCCACGCCGCCCACGCCAAAAACCATGACGTGCGACCGGCTTAGCTTTTCTAAGGCAGCGGTGCCAAAGAGCATTTCGGTTCGGGTAAACTGATTTTCCATATCCTGTTTCTTTATTCAGTGTGCAAAGTTAGCTATTTTATCCCACTTTTTAACTAACTTTGCCCATGGGTATGACAAAGAACAATACCATCGTTTTGAGTTTGGCTTTATCGTTTTGCATCTGCCTTTTGCTGATGCTCAACTTGTTGGTAGGTAGCGTTTCGATACCTACGCAGGATGTGTTGGCTATTTTGTCCGGGCAAGATGTGGGCAAACCCAGTTGGCAATTCATCATCCTCCAGTCGCGTTTGCCGCAAGCCCTCACGGCATTGCTGTGCGGAGCTGCACTTTCTACCTCTGGTTTGCTGTTGCAAACGTCGTTTCAAAATCCCTTGGCAGGCCCTTCTATCTTTGGCATCAACAGCGGTGCCGCATTGGGCGTGGCTCTCGTTATGCTGTTGCTGGGCGGCAGTGTGTCCACGGCTTTGTTCAGTGTAGGTGGGGCATGGGCTGTCTTGTTGGCCGCGTTTGTGGGAGCCATGGCTGTGACAGGTATCATTTTCATGTTCGCCCAGTGGGTGAAAAGCAGTGTGATGCTGCTCATTATCGGCATGATGATTGGTTATTTGGCCTCGTCTGCCATCGCCCTTCTCAACTTTTTCGCCACCCAAGAGGGCGTGAAATCGTTTACCATGTGGGGCATGGGCAACTTTGGCGGCGTGTCGTTGTCGCAACTGCCCATGTTCACATGTGCGATTGTGGTAGGGTTGGTGGGTTCCGTTTTGCTGATTAAACCTCTCAATGCTCTGTTGTTGGGCGAAACATACGCGCGCAACTTGGGCGTAGACGTGCGCTCGGTGCGCAGTTGGCTCTTGGTGATTACTGGATGGCTCACGGCCGTTACCACGGCTTATTGCGGTCCGGTGGCATTCATCGGGCTTGCTGTTCCTCACTTGGCGCGTCTTGTGATTGGCACCGACAACCATCTTCAATTGCTTCCCATCACCATGGCCATGGGGGCGTTGATTGCTCTTTTGTGCCAACTTGTTTGCGTGTTGCCCGGTTCGCAAGGCATCTTGCCACTCAATGCCGTAACTCCATTGATTGGCGCACCGGTGATTATCTATATTATTTGGAAGAGATGATAAAGACAGCCTCACCCCCGACCCCTCCCCGAGGGGGAGGGGAGTAGATAGATTATTTGCATAGGAAAATTCTACTATCGTGTTAGAAAGATTTTTACAAACATGCTTCCGTGCTTGACTTATTTGCAAGCAAGCATACAACTTGACGCAAATACACGAAATATGGACGATTTGTATAAATCAAAGTGAATCAGAGTGTTGTGGAATTAGGGGTGAAAAAACAGGTTTTTTTGCCACCGATTTTTCCCCAAAAAGCCAAGAAAAACGGTGAAAAAACAATGGTTTTGAGCCGCAATAACTTAGAGATTGTGCGACAATATGCATGTTATTGTCGCACAATCTCAATGACTTTATGCTAAAACAACCTATTTGTTGGAAATGAATGCCATGTAGGCGTGTCGTTTGCCTATTGATTTTTTCTATTTCATCATTTTACGATGGCCATTTTTTTGTCATTTATAAGGACAAAAATAGGTCAGAAGGGGGATGATGGTTTTAGGCAGATGAATCGACAAACTTATTTTGTCACTTCTATCACCCTGAACACACCGTCACCCTGGATGTCAGGTTGCATCACGATGGGGTAGAACTGTACACACACCGCCTTATCCACAGAGATGTTTTGATGCGTGTCGGTCAGTAAGCCATTGGCACTGTTGATGCGGAAAACCTGAATGGTGTTGTCGTCGCGACAGGCACAAAGTAAGAACCGTCCGTTGGGGGTAATGTTGAAATGACGTGGGTGGATGCCTGTTCGCTGATAGCCTACCTTTGTCAACAAGCCTGTTTTTTGATTGATTTTGAAGATGGCAATGCCGTCGTTTTTCAATCGGTTGCTGGTATACAAGAACCTGCCGTCGGGTGAAACGTGAATGTCTGCGCCGCCTTGTGCGCCCACTTCATCAGACTGTATCTCCTGTATTTTCTTCATATTGCCAAAGTTATATTGGTATGCGGTGACCGCTCCAGACAGTTCGCTCATCACATAAACAAACCTGCTGTCGGTGCTGAAGGCGATATGGCGAGGTCCTGAACCTTTGGACAGCTTTGCGGTAACGTTGGCGTTACCCAGTGATTTCATGTCTTCCAGTTCAAAGCGCAGCAGTCGGTCGGCACTGAAATCGGTGGCAATAACGCCATTTCCGTCGGGAAGGAATCGTGCGCAATGAACGTGTGGTGCCTGCTGACGCTCAGAGTTTGGTCCGCCTATCGAGCCTTTGAATTGTTGCGACATGGCTGAGAGCGACCCGTCTACGTTCAAGGGGAACACGCTCATGGAGCCTCCCGAATAGTTGGCCGTCAGCAACAGGTTGCCGTTGGTCTCCACATAGCAAGGGGCTTCGCCCTTGGTGGGGAACGAACTTTGCAGCTGCATGTGTCCCGTTGTCTTGTCAAACGTGATGGCGTTGACTGCTGCCGATTCGTCATGGTTTTCGCTTACGGCATAAATCATCGTGCCGTCTGAGGCGAGTGTTAGGTATGATGGGTTCTGCAGTTCGAGTGTGTCGAGAGGAGTGGCCTGACCGGTGGATTGATTGAAGTTGAACGAGTAAATGCCTTTGCTGGTGCCATTGGTATAGGTTCCAACGATTAGTTTGATGTTGTCTTGTGCCTGTAACGTCACTTGGCCGAAGACAGTCAAGGCGAGTAAAAGTAAATTCCTGATTTTCATAAAGTATGTTTTGTTGTTGATGTTCGTCATCTCAGATGAAACAAGAGATGTTGTGGAAACCGTACAAGGTACGATTGACCAAGACAAAGATATTCATTTTCTTCCACTGTAGCAATCATTTATTGTTTTTTTATTCACAATTCGATATTAATTTGTAATTTTGCCTGCATGATGAATACCATTGAATTAACTCCTTTACGTAAGGGAATTGTGGGAGTGCAATTTCTCTTCGTCGCATTCGGTGCAACCGTTTTGGTTCCATTGTTGGTAGGTTTGGACCCGGCAACCGCACTGTTTACCGCTGGTATAGGTACTTTCATCTTTCATTTGGTAACGAAAGGGAAGGTACCTATTTTCTTAGGCTCAAGCTTTGCTTTCATCGCACCTATCATTGAGGCCTCCAAGATGTGGGGCATGGCTGGTACGTTGGCGGGTATTGCTGGCGTAGCCTTGGTTTATTTTGTGATGAGTGCCTTGATTAAATGGCAGGGAAGGAAGCTCCTGGATCGCTTGTTCCCGCCCGTTGTCATCGGTCCGGTGATTATCCTCATTGGTTTGTCCTTGTCGGGATCGGCCGTGAACATGGCCAAAGAGAACTGGGCGTTGGCCTTTGTATCCTTGGTGACGGCCATCCTTGTGCTGACACTCGGCAAGGGGTTAATTAAATTAGTGCCCATCGTGTGTGGCATTGTGGTTGGATTCATCGTCGCCTCCCTGATGGGTGAAGTGGATTTCACGAAAGTGCATGAGGCGTCGTGGTTTGCCTTGCCCGGCTCATTGGCCCATTTTCATTGGCCCGAGTTTGCTTGGAAGCCATTTATCTACATGATACCAGTTGCTGTTGCACCGGTGATAGAGCACATCGGCGACGTGTATGTGGTGAGTGCTGTGGCTGACAAAGACTTCGTAAAAGAGCCGGGATTGCACCGCACCATGTTGGGTGATGGGTTGGCATGTCTTGCGGCAGCCTTCTTTGGTGGCCCTCCCGTGACCACTTACTCGGAGGTGACGGGTGCCATGCAGATTACCAAAGTGACTCATCCGCAGGTCATTCGCATCGCAGCATTGACGGCCATCGTGTTCTCTGTGATTGGAAAGTTGAGTGCTCTGTTGCAGAGTATTCCGCAAGCAGTGCTGGGAGGAATCATGCTGTTGCTGTTTGGAACCATTGCCAGTGTGGGAGTTCAAAATCTGATTCAGCACAAAGTAAATCTTAACAACCAGCGCAACATCATTATTGTGTCGGTGACTTTGACGCTGGGAATTGGTGGTGCGATGCTCGATTTCAGTCTGCGTGGCGTAATCATCGGCATTCTCATGGTTAGTTGTTTGGTTTATGCCAATGCCATGAAGCAAGGTTTGGTCAAAGTGTTACTTATTATATTAGGTGGCATTGCTTTAAGTACCTTGATCTTCTTTTTGCTTCCTGGTGGTGAAAGCGAACTGACCAAGATGAGTGGTATTGGCCTGAGTGCCATTACGGGCGTAGTACTTAACTTGGCGTTGCCTAAGCGTACCGAGGAGGAAGAAGCATGATGGAGGAGGACTTTGAGCGTTATTGGCTGGAAAACCGCCGTGAACTTCTGGCGAAGAACAAAGAGTATCGAGAGATAGAAGAAAGCTATAAGATGCGAACGGGCTTCGATTGGCTGCTTTGGGCCTTGCCTGTTGTGGTGGGAATCCTGACGTTCAACGTGGTCAGGAGTGAGAGCGAGGTGCTGAAGTGGTTGGCCTCTGCGGGAGCTGTCATTGTTGTATTCTTGGTTTGTGTCTGGGTTAAGTCAGCTGTTTCTGGTCATCGACCGTTGGATGAGGTAGAAAAAGAGGTCAAAACACAGGCATACGAAGCTTTTAAGCGTAAATTAAATCAGCCATAACAGCATCGCTTACGTACAGTCCTTGCGCCGTCAAACGAATTGAGTCGCCCCGAATCTCCAAGAGGTTCTGGGCGATTTGCTTTTCTGCTTGTTGTAAAAGATACGTCCTGTGCTTAGGAGTGAGCGTTGAGAGGTTGATGCCTTCGGATGTTCTCAGTGCGGTTGTTATCAAGTCATTGTAGCGGGTATCGTCGTCAAGCCATTCGCGCTCGAAAGGAATCTCACCTTGTTCGATGGATGAGATGTATTTCTTGATGTTGGAAACGTTCCACTGTCGCGATTGAATGTCGTACGAGTGGGCCGACGCACCGATGCCCAGATAGGGTATAGCGTGCCAATAACTGCTGTTGTGTTGGCTCCGTTTACCCGGTTTAGCGAAGTTGCTGATTTCGTAGTGCTCATATCCAGAAGCTTTCAGCTCATCCACTAAAGCTTGATACATGGTCAAAGAAAGTTCGTCATCAATTTCTTTCACCTTTTTATTTCTTAGTAGTTGGTAGAGTGGTGTGCCCTCTTCGTACATCAAACTATAAGCCGAAATGTGCTCAACCCGTAGCGCAAGGGTCTTTTGGATGTCCAGTTTCCATTGATCGAGTGTTTGATTGGGAAAGCCAAACATCAAATCTATACTGATGTTGTCAATGCCTATGCTTCGGAGTTGCTGCACGACAGGAGAAATATCTTGCGCATGATGGCGTCTGTGAAGAAACTTCAATCGCTCGTTGCTGAATGTTTGTACCCCCATGCTCACTCGGTTTACAGGCGAATGCTGTAGGAATTGAACAAATGACGGGGTGATATCGTCGGGATTACACTCCATGGTTACCTCACAATGGGTGCGCATCAGCGTATCATCTCCCTGAAAGAAAACCGTGACGATGGTACAGAAAATCTGTTGAAGTTGTGCAGGAGTGAGTTGGGAAGGGGTACCTCCACCTAAATATATGGTGGAAATCAGAGGCTGAGGAACTGCACCTGTGTCGTCTGTCGTGGGCAGGTAATGGCGTCTTAGCTGCATCTCTCGGCACAAAGCATCTACAAATTGTTGGCGCACACCAAGGTGCGTGGTGGAGTAGAAGCCACAATAAATGCAGCGACTGGCGCAAAAAGGAATGTGTATGTATAAGCCAGCCATGGGTATGGACTATTTTCATGCAAAAGTACTAATTTGATTTAAATATGTTATATTTTTTCTATAATACTTTTGTCTTTATTCAAAAAATGCCTAACTTAGACGGCATAATCTTAAACAACGTAATACTAACCCTTTTTAAAATCTATAACCGTTATGAGAGTATATCAAACGAACGAAATTAAAAACATCGCATTGCTTGGCAGTGCGGGTAGCGGCAAGACCACACTTGCCGAGAGTATGCTGTTTGGCAGTGGTATCATCAAGCGCCGTGGATCAGTAGAGGCCAAAAATACCGTCAGTGATTATTTTCCAGTTGAGCAGGAATACGGCTATTCGGTGTTCCCTACCGTATTCCATGTAGAATGGAATAACAAAAAACTGAACATCATTGACTGTCCCGGTTCGGATGACTTTGTGGGTGGAGCCATCACTGCTTTGAATGTTACCGACCAAGCTGTGATTCTCATCAACGGGCAATATGGACCAGAAGTGGGTACGCAGAACAACTTTAGATACACGGAAAAACTGAAGAAGCCCGTCATCTTCTTGGTTAATCAGCTTGATTCAGATAAATGTGATTATGATGCTGTCATCAATACGATGAAAGATATTTATGGCTCCAAGTGTGTTCAAATACAATATCCAGTGGAGACAGGAGCCAACTTTAACGAAATCATTGATGTGCTGTTGATGAAGAAGTATTCGTGGAAGGCTGAAGGTGGAATGCCTATTATAGAGGATATCCCAGAAGACCAGATGGAAAAAGCCATGGAACTGCATAGACAACTTGTTGAGGCAGCAGCTGAGAATGATGATAGTTTGATGGAGAAATTTTTCGAAGAAGAGAAACTTAGTGAGGACGAATTGCGTGAAGGAATCCGCAAGGGGCTTGTCACGCGCAGTATCTTCCCTGTATTCTGTGTTTGCGCTGGTGAGGATAAAGGTGTACGAAGACTGATGGAGTTCTTGGGAAATGTTGTTCCTTTCGTGAGTGAAATGCCGAAAATCCACAATACACGCGGTGAGGAAGTGGCCCCAGATGCACAAGGTCCCACGTCACTTTACTTCTTCAAGACTGGAATGGAGCCGCATATTGGCGAGGTATCTTATTTCAAGGTCATGAGTGGTAGCGTGAAGTCGGGCGATGATTTGACCAATGCAGACCGTGGATCGAAAGAGCGTATTGGCCAATTGTATGCTTGTGCGGGTGCCAACCGTATAGCTGTAGACCAACTGAACGCAGGTGATATAGGCTGCACGGTTAAGTTGAAGGATGTTAAAACGGGTAATACGTTGAATGGAAAGGATTGTGAGTGGCGTTTCGACTTCATCAAATATCCTAATTCAAAGTACAGTCGTGCCATCAAAGCTGTTAATTCTGCTGATACAGAAAAGGTGATGGCCGCCTTGCTGAAGATGCGTCAAGAAGATCCGACATGGGTGGTTGAACAATCCAAAGAATTGCGCCAGACCATTGTTCACGGACAAGGTGAGTTCCACTTGCGTACCTTGAAATGGCGTTTGGAGAACAATGAGAAGCTACCGGTGACCTTTGTGGATGCCAAAATACCTTACCGCGAAACCATCACCAAGCAAGCCAGAGCCGACTATCGACATAAGAAGCAATCGGGTGGTGCAGGCCAGTTTGGTGAAGTTCACTTGATTGTGGAACCTTATGCCGAAGGTATGCCTGACCCAACGGTTTACAAGTTTAACGGTCAGGAATTCAAGATGAACATCAAGAGCAAGGAGAAAATCGACTTAGAGTGGGGTGGTAAGTTGGTATTTATCAACTCTGTGGTTGGTGGCGCCATTGACTTGCGTTTCATGCCCGCTATCCTGAAAGGTGTAATGGACTGCATTGAGCATGGACCATTGACCGGAAGTTATGCGCGTGATGTTCGGGTTGTAGTGTACGATGGCAAGATGCACCCCGTAGATTCCAATGAATTGTCGTTCACCTTGGCTGCGCGTCATGCCTTCTCACAGGCGTTTAAGGCTGCCGGTCCTAAGATTCTTGAACCAATTTATGATTTGGAAGTGTATGTTCCTGCTGACTATATGGGCGATGTGATGAGCGATTTGCAAGGCCGTCGCGCATTGATTATGGGAATGGATAGCGAGGCAGGATACCAAAAACTGTCTGCCAAGATACCATTGAAAGAATTGTCCAGCTACTCCATCTCGTTGAGTTCGTTGACCGGTGGACGTGCATCGTTCACGACCAAGTTCTCAAGTTACGAGTTAGTACCAAACGATTTGCAAACGAAGCTCATTGAAGAGCATGAGGCTGAGCTTGCGAATGAGGAAGAGTAAACCGTTTGTTTACAAGTCAAAGGGTGTGATGTGGTTCGCCATGTCACACCTTTTCTGTTTGAAGGGTTCACAAGCTTAATACTCTTTCTTGACAATTCTGTTTTATAGTCTAGTATATATAATTATAAATATATAATTCGTTAATTATCGATAATAATAGAGAAATATTTAACAGCTTATTGTTAAGCAATTAAGAAAATTATTATCTTTGTGAGGTATGAAGAAGAGAACAATTTGGGTCATCTCGACAATCATGGGGCTTTCGTTCCTGGTGTTGCTTTTCCTGCAGTTGAAATACTTTCAGGAAATGGCCGACATGAAGAAGGAACAGTTTGACGAATCGGTCAACAGAGCCTTGAACCAGGCATCACGCAACTTGGAATATAACGAGACGTGGCGCTACCTACAGAAGGATGTGAACGAGACAGAACGTAGAGCTTTTATACAAGACTCGATTGGAACTCGTTCAGGAAAGCCCGATGGTACATTGCAAGAGTCTCACCAGTTCTCGGTGACGGGCAAGGATGGAACCATGTATTCGGCCTTTGAGTTAAAGACCATCACGGTGAAACCCTCACAGATGCCCAAGGGAATGATTCTGCAGAACGACAAAAACTCTCTGTCAGAAGCTTCAAAGTCATTGCAGGAGATCGTCAAGAACCGGTACATCTACCAGAAAGCGTTGCTCGACGAAGTGGTTTACTCCATCTTGTATTCAGCTTCTGACAAGCCGCTGAAAGAGCGAATCAACTTCAAATTGTTGGATCAAGACCTCAAGTCGGAACTGATGAACAATGGTATCAACATCCCATATCATTTCCGTGTGACAACACAGGATGGGCGCGAGGTGTACAGATGCTCTGATTATTCTGAGAAAGGAGAGGAGTATACCTATTCGCAGGTGCTGTTCCGCAACGATCCCGCATCGAAAATGGGCGTTGTGAAGGTACATTTTCCCGACATGAACAGCTACATCTTCTCTTCAGTAAGGTTCATGACGCCAGCTATCGTCTTCACCTTCATCTTGCTGATCACGTTCATTTTCACCATCGTGGTGGTGTTCAGACAGAAACGGTATACCGAGATTAAGAACGACTTCATCAACAACATGACGCACGAATTGAAGACTCCAATCGCCAGTATCTCGTTGGCTGCGCAGATGTTGAATGACAAGAGCCTGACCAAAAGCGAGTCTATGATGAACCATCTTGGTGGGGTGATACAAGAAGAGACCAAGCGTCTGCGGTTTTTGGTTGAGAAGGTGTTACAGATGTCCATGTTCGATCGTAAGAAAACCGTGTTCAAGAAGAAGGAATTAGACCTCAACGAGATGGTTGAGAGCATTGCCCATTCGTTCTCATTGCGTGTTGAACATACCGGAGGAAGGATATATACCGACATAGGTGCCGTTGACTCTACCATTTACGTTGATGAAGTGCACTTCCAAAACGCCATCTTCAACCTGATGGACAATGCCGTGAAGTACGGAAAACCCGATCAGCCGCTGGACATCTACATGTCTACTTGGAACGATGATCTGCATTTGTATCTGTCAATTCGCGACACGGGACTGGGCATCAAGAAAGAAAATTTGAAGAAAGTTTTCGAGAAGTTTTACCGCGTCCATACTGGGAATGTGCACGATGTGAAAGGATTTGGGCTGGGATTGGCTTATGTCAAGCAAATTGTGGAACTGCACGATGGTGAGATAGCCGTTGACAGTGAATACAGAAAGGGGACTAAGTTTACAATCAAACTCCCCGTCATTAAAGATTAATAATTATTCATTAATAAATACAAGACTATGGAAGAGAAAATAAAAATTCTATTGTGTGAAGATGATGAGAATTTAGGAATGCTGCTTCGTGAGTATTTACAGGCTAAGGGTTATACCGCAACATTATGCCCAGACGGTGAGGTTGGCTATAGAGAGTTCTTGAAAGACAGGTTTGACATCTGCGTCCTGGACGTGATGATGCCTAAGAAAGACGGATTTACACTGGCTCAGGAAATACGTCAGGCCAACGCAGACATGCCCATTATCTTCCTCACAGCAAAAGTTTTGAAGGAAGATATCCTCGAGGGATTCAAGATTGGAGCCGATGATTACATCACCAAACCATTCTCTATGGAGGAACTGGTGTTGCGTGTGGAGGCCATCTTACGCCGAGTACGAGGTAAGAAAAACAAGGAAGCCACAGTTTACAAAATCGGCAAGTTTGTATTCGATACACAGAAGCAGCTGCTCACCATCGGTGACAAGCAAACCAAGTTGACAACCAAGGAGAACGAGTTGCTATCCCTTCTCTGCTCACATGCGAACGAAATACTTCAGCGCGACTTTGCCTTGAAGACCATCTGGATAGACGACAACTATTTCAACGCTCGTTCGATGGACGTTTACATCACCAAGTTGCGCAAGCACTTGAAGGATGATGACCAGATTGAAATCATCAACATCCACGGCAAGGGCTATAAGCTCATCACACCGGAGGAAGATTAAGATCGTTTACAAGCAAAGCGACAATCTTATTGGAAAATAATCAAAGGCACAGGGTTTACGCTCTGTGCCTTTTTCAATGAATACAGGTATCTGTAAGTAGTTGATAAACAGTAGGTCATGAAGCTCATCTAAAAGCATTGGTTTTGGGGTCCAAAGTCAATGAGTTTGCCCGTTAAAGTCAATGCAATTGCCCATTAAAGTCAATGCAATTGCCCATTAAAGTCAATGGGTTTGCCAAGCATGTTCCATGTGAAGATTCAAAATAGAAGTACAAGGCTGTTTTGAGGTTTTAATGGAAAAATCACACAATTGTTTTGTTTAATTCATATTATATTTAGTAACTTTGCGGTGATTAAGTTGCTTTATCATGACACCCATCATTGTCAGTATTTTAGCAGTCTGCCTTCTCTTGATAGCTACAGAAAGCAAGACGAACGTCAATAAAGCTGCTGTTGCCATATTTGCAGGTACAGTAGGATGGGTTTTGTATGTCGGTTATGGTACTGATTTTGTGATGAGCCGACACGCTACCGACTATGTTAGCTTCTTGGACGGAGCAGAATCTACAGGAATACTCGTCAAAGAGTTTATTGCCCGCCACGTGTTTCTTAAGCATGTGGGTCATGCCTCCGAGATTGTTCTTTTCTTATTGGCTACGATGACCATTGTGGAGATTTTGAACAATAATGGCTGTTTCGATTTTATCAGCCAACTATTGAAGACGCGCAGCAGCAAGAAAATATTATGGCGGCTGGCCATTGTGACGTTTATCATCTCGGCCAATCTCGACAACCTCACTACTACGGTCATGATGCTCACCATCATGCACAAGATTATTCCAAGCAGGCGATATCGCATGATTTATGGTTCGGCCATCGTCTTGGCTGCCAATTGTGGGGGAGCGTTGACGGTTATCGGCGACCCCATGGGACTGGTACTGTGGAATCAGGGAGCCGTTACGCCAACCAACTATTCGCTGTCGCTACTCGTCCCATGCCTCATTGCATGGGCACTGCCAACTTATTGGGTGGGACGGATGTTGCCCGAGCGGATGCAGACCGAGTGGATTGTGATGCCCTATCGTGGCGATGATACCAATCTCAACGTGCGACAACGCTTGTTGATGCTGTTCATCGGCATTGGTGGGTTGTGGTTCATCCCGTCGTTTAGTAATATCACCCGGTTGAGTCCATTCCTCGGAGCGCTCTGTGTACTATCCGTTCTTTGGGTGGTGAACGAATTGTTCAACCATCGACTGATGAATGAAGAACAGATGATACAGCGCCGCACACCACGCGTGCTGCAATACGGAGTGCTGCAAATGATGCTCTTTGTGATGGGCATCATGCTGGCTGTCGGTGTTTTACAGGAGACAGGATTCTTGCAGCGGTTTACACTTTTGTTGGACCAGGGAGTGCAGAATGTGTGGATGTTGGGCGCAGTGAGCGCACTGGTGAGCACTATCTTAGACAACTTTGCCACAGGCATGGGTATGCTGTCGCTCCATGCAGTGGAAAATGTTCACACCGCAGCTTCCCTGTCAGCATTCGCACAAGACGGAGAATATTGGAAAATAGTGGGATACACATCAGCCGTTGCCGGTAACATCTTAGCCATTGGCTCGATGAGTGGGTTAGCCTTGATCAAGACTGAACGCATCCGTGTGGGCTGGTATTTGCGCAATATTGGATGGAAAGCATTGGTGGGAACCATGTTAGGCTATTTGGTTCTATATATCTTTGTATGAAATATTTTTTTTGAAGTATGAATAATATAACAACAATAGGAGTTTTGACCTCTGGTGGAGATGCTCCGGGAATGAATGCAGCCATCCGTGCGGTAACGCGCGCGGGTATCTGTAATGGCTTTAAGATTAAAGGTATCTACAAGGGATTTGATGGCCTGATCAACGATGAAATCAAAGATTTTACGACCGAAAACGTGAGTGGTATCATCATGTCGGGTGGCACAATCTTGAAAACAGCACGATCTTTAGAGTTTATGACACCTGAAGGACGCAAGAAAGCTTATGAAAATGTGAAAAAACATCAGATAGGCGCACTGATTGTGATTGGTGGAAATGGTTCGTTGAGGGGTGCAATGGAGTTCGGCAAGGAATACGACGTACGTTGTATTGGCCTGCCCGGTACGATCGACAACGACTTGTATGGTACGGATTCCACCATCGGATATGACACAACCCTGAATACGATTGTCGAATGCGTAGACCGAATTAGGGACACGGCACAAAGCCACGAGCGCATCTTCTTTGTAGAGGTGATGGGCCGTGATGCTGGTTTCTTGGCGCAAAACAGCGCCATCGCATCGGGAGCAGAAGCTGCCATCATACCCGAAGATAGAACAGACGTGGACCAATTGGGACACTTCATGGAGCGGGGTATACGTAAATCAAAACGCTCGTGCATCGTCATCGTGAGCGAAAGTCCTAAGTGTGGTGCGTTGTATTACGCTGATCGCGTAAAGAAAGAGTTTCCCGGATATGATGTCCGCGTCACCATTTTAGGGCATCTTCAACGAGGAGGCCGCCCCTCCGCGCATGATAGAATCTTGGCAAGTAGAACAGGCGTGTCGGCTGTTGAGGCTATCATGCAAGGACAACGCAACATCATGATAGGTATAAAAAACAACGAGATAGATTATATCCCGCTGGTAGAAGCCATTAGGAGTGATAAACCCTTTGACAGAAAACTCATCAAGGTGCTTGATGAACTGAGCATTTAGTGAAAGTTTTCAAAGGTAATATATGTTAATAAAGCAATTGGTTTTGTTAATATCTGGCAAAGCGAACGAGCTATACAAAGTATTTTCGTATCTTTGCAGGACTTAAGTTTAAGATTAATTTAGAAAAATATTGATATAAAATATAAAATCATGTCACAGATAACCGGACGTATTTCTCAGATTATTGGGCCAGTCATCGATGTTTATTTTGACACCAAAGGGCAAGATTCAGATCAAGTGCTCCCAAAAATCTATGATGCTCTAAGCATCAAACGCCAAGATGGAACGGAGCTGATAATCGAAACTCAGCAACACATTGGTGAAGACACGGTTCGTTGTGTAGCCATGGATAATACCGATGGATTGCAACGTGGAATGGAAGTAATCCCTACGGGAAGCCCCATCACCATGCCCTCTGGAGAACAAATCAAGGGCAGAATGATGAATGTAGTAGGCCAGGCGATTGACGGAATGGAAGCGTTGACCAAGGATGATCCATATCCTATCCATAGAGAACCTCCAAAGTTTGAGGACTTGTCCACGCACAAAGAAATGCTGGCAACTGGCATCAAGGTGATTGACTTGCTGGAACCTTATATGAAAGGTGGAAAAATCGGATTGTTCGGTGGTGCCGGCGTAGGAAAGACGGTGTTGATTATGGAACTAATCAACAACATCGCCAAAGGTCACAACGGCTATTCGGTCTTCGCTGGCGTAGGAGAACGTACGCGTGAAGGCAACGACTTGATTCGGGACATGATAGAATCTGGGGTGATTAAATATGGTGAGAAATTCCGCAAAGCCATGGATGAAGGCAAATGGGATTTGTCATTGGTCGATCCAGAGGCATTGAAACAATCACAGGCTACACTCGTGTATGGACAAATGAACGAGCCACCTGGGGCCCGTGCATCGGTAGCTTTGTCGGGTTTAACCGTTGCCGAGCAGTTTCGTGACAAGGGCGTTGCTGGTCAGGGTGAACATGCAGATATCATGTTCTTTGTTGACAACATCTTCCGATTCACGCAGGCAGGTTCTGAAGTATCTGCCTTGCTGGGTCGTATGCCATCGGCTGTAGGTTATCAACCTACCTTGGCCTCTGAAATGGGCGTTATGCAAGAGCGCATCACATCAACCAAGAGGGGATCTATCACATCCGTTCAGGCTGTTTATGTGCCGGCAGATGACTTGACAGACCCAGCTCCTGCTACGACATTCACACACTTGGATGCTACGACAGAGTTGAGCCGTAAGATTACAGAGCTGGGTATTTATCCGGCTGTAGACCCCTTAGGATCTACCTCGCGTATCCTCGATCCTTTGATTGTTGGCAAAGAACATTATGAGTGTGCGCAAAGAGTAAAACAAATTTTGCAACGCTATCAGGAATTACAAGACATCATTGCCATTCTGGGAATGGACGAGTTGTCTGATGAAGATAAACAAATTGTGAACCGTGCACGTCGCGTACAGCGCTTCTTGTCGCAGCCATTTACGGTGGCCGAACAGTTTACTGGTGTGAAAGGTGTGATGGTTTCCATTGAAGACACCATCAAAGGATTCAATATGATTCTTGACGGTGAGGTTGATGACCTGCCTGAGCAGGCCTTCCTGAACGTGGGTACCATAGAGGATGCCATTGAGAAAGGTAAGAAATTGCTTGCGGCAGCACAGGGATAATCACAAAGCAGAAAGAGAAATATGTTGCATCTAAGAATTGTTTCTCCTGAAAAGGTGGTGTTTGATGGCGAGGTTGAAAGCGTACTGGTGCCTGGAACATTAGGAAGCTTTGAAATCTTGACAGACCATGCTCCCATTATTTCTTCTCTGGAAGAAGGTGTGGTGGAATATAAAACACATCAGCAAAAGCAGAAAATCGATATTCTGGGCGGCTTCGTTGAGGTTAAGCAGAACAACGTTTCACTTTGTGTGGAAGTATAATAGACGGCAAGTTTATGATCGATTCTGTGGTTAAACAATATAAGAAAGTTGGTTTATGGGTCATTGCAGGATTCATGCTAGTCTTCTTATTGGCGATTCAAATCACTTCCAACACAGCCATGCTGACAGGACTGGTGGTTTGTGTGCTATATTTTTTAACCTCAACCTGGGTCTACGCTGCTTTGTGGAAGAAAACAGCTAAGACATCTCCAACGAAGCTAACAGGCTTCTACTTGACAGCCATGGCCGTGAAGTTCTTTGTGGGAATATTGGTTGTTCTGGCGTATTGCCTCATCGTTCGAACAAGAACACAAGTCATTGCATTCGCTGCTATGTTCTCGATTTACTATTTAGCGATGATTATTTACGACGCAACATATTTTTCCCGAGTAGAGAAGAAGAATCAAATAAGCATTAAGAAATGAAATATATCAAACATATCTTCTGTCTATTGACCCTGTTTCTGGTTTTTTCTCCAGCGATGGCTGCTGACCAGGAAAAGGAAAATATTGACTTGGAGGAGATTTTGATGGGCCATATTAAAGACTCCTACGAGTGGCACATAACAGACTTTATGGGCAAGCCGATTGTGTTGCATTTGCCGGTTATCGTCAAAAGCTCGACAGGATGGCATGTTTTTTGTAGTAATGAATTTGCACATGAGCCCAATGAACAAGGTAACAGGCCAGGTCCTTATGGCTTGTATATTGCAAATAACGAGGTACACGAGAATAAGATTTGCGAGATGGTGAATGGAGAAGAGGTTCGTCCTTTTGACATATCTATCACCAAAACCGTCGTCATTCTGTTTATCAATGCCATTATCTTACTTCTGTGTATTCTCATTCCTTCTAGATGGTGTCGCAATCATAAGCCGAGTGACCCTGCTCCTGGAGGATTCACGGGGATGGTGCACATGTTTGTCATGTCAGTTTATGATGATGTGATTAAACCGACACTGGGTGAAGAAGCCGATAGGTATGCTCCATATCTGTTGACCTGTTTTTTCTTCATCCTCATCTCTAACTTCATGGGTGTTATACCTTTTCCACCAGGAGGAGGTAACCTTACGGGGAATATCACCTGTACTTTCTTCTTGGCTCTATGCACCTTCTTGGTAACGAACTTAACAGGAACGAAGGCATATTGGAAGGATATCTTCTGGCCAGATGTCCCCTTGTGGATGAAGGCACCGATTCCTTTGATGCCTTTTATTGAGTTTTTTGGAATAATCACGAAGCCTTTGGCATTGATGATTCGATTGTTTGCCAACATGATGGCTGGCCATGCCATTGCCATATCGTTTGCATGCATCATCTTTATCATGTTTGCAATCAATCCAGTATCAGGTACTTTGATGACTGTCGTCAGCGTCCTGATGAGCATCTTCATGATGTTGCTGGAGCTATTGGTTTGCTATATCCAAGCATTAGTGTTTACCATGTTGAGCGCAGTCTTTATCTCACTCGCACATGTTAAGGAACACAAGGCATCTGTAGAATAGAAATTGAAATATATTAAAATAATAACTTAAAATTAAAACGACTATGTTATCATTATTATTAGCAGCAGATGCTGTTGCAAAAGTAGGTGCCGCAATTGGCGGTGGTATATCTGTAATTGGCGCAGGTATCGGTATCGGACGTATTGGTGGTAATGCTATGGATGCCATGGCACGTCAGCCAGAGAAGATTGGTGACTTGCGTTCTTCCATGATTATTGCGGCCGCGTTGATTGAAGGTGCAGCATTCCTTTCGATTATTATTGCTCTGCTTTCATTGTTTGTATAGAGGTTGAAATAGCAGATGGTATTTGTCTTGCCATCTGTCGATGTAGAAAATACACATTCAACTGATTAACAAGAAATTAATAATAGCTTATGTCATTAATAACTCCTGATTTTGGATTGTTTTTCTGGATGGCCATCGTCTTTATCATTGTATTGGCCATCTTATGGAAATGGGGCTTTCCATCGATTGTCAATATGGTGAATAGCCGAAAGGAATTCATTGACGACAGCTTGAGAAAGGCTCATGAGGCCAATGAAAGGCTAGTAAACATACAGAAAGAAGGGGAAGCCATGCTCCAAAATGCGAGAGAAAAGCAGGCACAAATATTGAAGGATGCAGCGGATACTCGCGATGCGATTGTTGTGAAAGCTCAGGAGAAAGCTACAAATGAAGGTTCTAGATTGCTCAAAGAAGCAAAAGCTGAAATAGAAGTAGAAAAGCAAAATGCCATTCGCGACATTCGCACACAGGTAGCTGAGATTTCCGTTCAGGTAGCAGAAAAGATTGTTCGCGAGAAACTTTCTTCGAATGAGAGTCAAATGGAATTAATCAACAAACTGCTGAATGACATTTCTGTTGGTAAACAAAACGAGTAAAAGGATATGGCTATAGGTGTAATATCAGTCAGATATGCAAGGGCGCTTTTAAAATGTGCGATGGAGCTGAACCTGGAAGACCAGGTTTATCAGGAGATGATAACTCTTGCTGATCAATATAATCGTGTACCTGAACTGAGTTCTACAATAGACAATCCGATGCTTGATAAGGACAAAAAGCAAGCACTTTTGCAAGCTGCTTGTGGGATGAATATCTCTGAATTGACAGAGAAATTTATCCACTTGGTACTACACGAAGGCAGAGAGAATGTCATGCAGATGATGGCTACATCTTATATTACTCTTTATCGAAAACAGAAAAACATCATCAGTGGCCGAATGATTACTGCAACAACAGTCACGCCAGAGGTGGAGCAGAAAATGAAACAAATGGTTCAAAGCAAGTCTCAAGGTACGGTTGAGTTCCAAACAGAAGTCGACCCAGACATCATTGGAGGCTTTATCCTTGAATATGATTCTTACCGTATGGATGCAAGCGTTCAGACAAAGCTGAACAATATCCTGAAAGAGCTTAAGAAATAAATTAAAAAGAAAAAATAAAATGTCAGACAAAATAAAACCAAGCGAAGTGTCAGACGTACTACTTCAACAACTAAGTGGTGTCAGCTCGGACAATCAGTTTGAAGAAACTGGTACCGTACTTAACGTGGGGGATGGTGTGGCTCGCGTGTACGGTTTGCAGAATGCCGAAGCTAACGAGTTGCTCGAGTTTGAGAATGGCGTAATGGCCATTGTGATGAACTTGGAGGAAGATAACGTTGGTTGTATTCTTTTGGGATCATCATCCGCCATCAAAGAGGGGATGGTTGTGAAACGTACCCATCGCATCGCATCCATCCGCGTGAATGACAACATGCTTGGACGTGTCATCAACCCTCTTGGTGAGGCTATTGACGGATTGGGCGAGCTCGATTTGACAGAGTCGTTTGAAATGCCGCTGGATCGTAAAGCTCCGGGAGTGATTTACAGACAACCCGTGAAAGAACCGCTGCAGACAGGATTGAAATCTGTTGACTCGATGATTCCAATTGGTAGAGGACAGCGTGAGTTGATTATTGGTGACCGCCAAACAGGTAAAACTGCAATTGCGGTTGACACCATTATCAACCAGAAGAGCTTTTATGATGCCGGTAAACCCGTATACTGTATTTACGTGGCAATCGGCCAAAAAGCATCCACTGTTGCAAACCTTGTTCAGACATTAAAAGAACGTGGCGCTTTACCTTACTCCATCATCGTTTCTGCTACTGCCGCTGACCCAGCTGCCATGCAATACTATGCGCCGTTTGCAGGTGCTGCCATCGGTGAGTATTTCCGCGATCGAGGAGAGTCAGCTCTGGTTGTATACGATGATTTGTCTAAACAAGCCGTGGCTTACCGCGAGATTTCTCTGATTCTCCGCCGTCCTTCTGGACGTGAAGCTTATCCTGGCGATGTTTTTTATCTACATTCTAGATTGTTGGAACGGGCTGCTCGTATCAATGATCAGCAAGAGGTAGCTGAGCAGATGAACGACTTGCCCGAGTGTCTGAAGGGTCATGTTAAAGGTGGTGGTTCATTGACAGCCTTGCCAATTATTGAAACCCAGGCAGGCGATGTGTCAGCCTATATTCCTACCAATGTTATCTCTATTACAGACGGCCAGATTTACCTTGAGACCAATCTCTTCAACCAAGGTTTCCGACCTGCCGTCAACGTAGGTATCTCCGTGTCACGTGTCGGTGGTAGTGCGCAGATTAAGAGTATGAAGAAAGTTGCCGGAACTTTGAAAATTGATCAAGCCCAGTATCGTGAGCTTGAAGCATTCTCCAAGTTCTCAAGTGATATGGATTCCGTTACAGCCATGACACTTGACCGAGGAAGAAAGAACAATCAGTTGTTGATACAACCACAATACAGTCCTGTTCCTGTGGGCGAGCAAGTTGCCATTCTATATTGTGGTGTACATGGCTTGCTGCATGATGTGCCAATTGATGAAGTTCGCTCATGCCAAGATACCTTTTTGGAAACCATGCGCACCAAACATGCTGATGTACTGAAGGTTCTTGAGTCAGGCCAATTAACAGACGAAGCCATCCAGACCATTGAGCAGACCATGAGCGAAGTGACAGCTTCTTATAAAGTTTCATAACCTATGCCGTCACTCAAAGAGATAAAGACACGTATTGCCAGTGTCAAGAATACCCGAAAAATCACCAGTGCGATGAAGATGGTTGCATCCAGCAAACTTCATCATGCACAGGTTAGAGTAGAGAATATGCTTCCATACGAAAATATGTTGGAACATATTCTAAAGTCATTTCTTATTTCCATGCCAGATACTGACACGCCATTTGACGCTAAACGTCCAAACTTGAAGAGAGTGGCACTGGTGGTTTTTGCTTCAAACAGCAGCCTTTGCGGTAGTTTCAATGTTAATGTGTTGAAAATGATGCAACAGGCTATAGAAGAGTACCATCGTCAAGGAATTGACAAGGATAATATCATTATTTATCCTATTGGCCGAAAAGTCGCTGAGCGTGTTGCAAAGATGGGATATCCTTCTGCTGGAAATTTCATTGAATTGGCTGATAAGCCTAATGCGCAGACGTGCCAAAAGATTGCTCATGAAATTGCACATAAGTTTCTAGACGGTGAGTATGACAAGGTTGAGATGATTTATCATCACTTTAAGAGTGTGGGTTCTCAGATTCTGACTCGTAAAACCTTCTTGCCCATTGACTTGTCAACGGAGATTGGATGGGGAAATGATCGTGATTTGAAATCTTCTTACACAACGGCAAGGGCACAGGAATACTTGAGAAGAAAGAATCTAAAAGTAGAAAGGAAGGAGATAGATGTAAAGCCATTGAACGATGATTTCATTGTTGAGCCTGATATTAAGACTGTGTTGGGAACTTTGATACCCAATCAATTACACCTCATGTTCTATACGGCATTGTTGGATAGTAACGCAAGTGAACATGCTGCTCGGATGGTTGCCATGCAGACAGCTACCGACAATGCAGATGACTTGCTTCGTTCACTCAATTTACAGTATAACAAGGGTAGACAGCAGGCTATTACAAACGAGTTGCTGGATATTGTTGGCGGTACTATTAATAACTAGAGATTTTATGTAATTGAACAAAATAGTTCGAGATGACACGATGATGTTATCTCGAACTATTTTTGTTCCTTTTTTTGTGCGTCAAAAGCATAACCAAATAGATGACAGCCCAAAGTCAACGCTTTAACTGCCCAAAGTCAATGCTTTAAAAGCTCAAACTCATTGACTTTGATATTCAAAATCAATGAGTTTGATGCCTCTTTCGTTAGCGGAAGATGAGGGATTCAAACCCCCGATACCCAAAAAGGGTATACCGGATTTCGAGTCCAGCGCATTCGGTCACTCTGCCAATCTTCCTATTTGAGTGTGCAAATGTAATAATAATTTGGCAATGCCCAAAATTTTTTAACCATTTAATATGCTCAGCGCATCTAGTATAGCTTGCATGTGCCCCAACTGGAATGGGTAAGATGAAGCCATGTGTTTATTCAACAGTTATATCGTAGCTTTGCACCACGCTTTCATTGAATACAAAAAATAGATCAAATGCATTAATTAGAATGGACCGTATGTCAATTCAGCATTCCATACACCTTGTCTTTTGGCCGTCGAGATGGTAAACAAGTGCCCTATGCCTTTTGGTGATAAACCGCCTTTATAGAAATATGAGCCATCTTCATAATCTTCTGATAGAGAATGTTTTTTACCCAGCTCTTTAGACAAAGCTTCAACTTTTTTATCGGCACTTAATTTGTTTTTGGCTCTCATGAAAAAGCGTGCTTCATTTAATTTATCATTCTTGAACTTGAAGATGACTAAGTCAAATTTAAAATTATGATAGGTCATATTCTTGAATTCAATAGCTTGTTTGTCAATGGTTGTAGGTTCACCAAACTCGGCCTTTATGTCCATCAATGCTTGTTGATATTCTGAACCGATACTGACAGTTGCCACTTTTGCAGCATTGTCAGCTTGTGTATTCATGAAAAAGAAACAACTAAGGATGAGAATAAATAATCTTGATAACATGTCAATTTTAAGTTAAGGCCAGGTAGCCTGTGTTGATACACGCAACTACCTGACCTATTGCTGTTGATAAATGTGAATAGTCTTATTCCTCGACTGCTGCTTGCGCGGCTGATAGACGAGCAATAGGTACTCTGAATGGTGAACAGCTGACGTAGTCAAGGCCTACCTTATGGCAGAATTTCACCGAAGTTGGCTCACCACCATGCTCACCACAAATGCCACATGTAAGATTCTTACGAGTGGAACGGCCTTTTTCTACGGCCATTTTAATAAGCTGTCCTACGCCGTCTTGGTCTAATACTTGGAACGGGTCAACCTTCAATATTTTCTGCTCCAAATAAACAGGCAAGAAACCTGCGATATCATCACGGCTATATCCATACGTCATTTGCGTAAGGTCGTTCGTTCCAAAGCTAAAGTACTCAGCGCGTTCAGCAATTAAGTCGGCTGTAAGAGCAGCTCGAGGGATTTCAATCATCGTTCCTACATGGAAAGGTATTTCAATTCCCTCTTCTTCAAACAGTTGTTTTGCCGTGTCTCTAATTACTTTTTCTTGCACATCAAACTCCTTCACGATACCAATAAGTGGCACCATAATCTCGGGACGTGGGTCGTATCCTTCTTTCTTCAATTGAATGGCGGCACCCAAAATAGCTTTTGTCTGCATGGCAGTGATTTCTGGATAGGTGTTGCCCAGACGGCATCCACGATGGCCCAACATGGGGTTAGCCTCGCTTAAGCTGTTCACGCGTTTTTGGATTTGCTGCACACTGACGCCCATATTCTTGGCCATGACTTCTTGTCCAGCCAAATCATGAGGTACAAATTCGTGTAGTGGAGGATCCAGCAATCGGATGTTAACGGGATATCCGTCCATTGCTTTCAATATGCCATAGAAGTCTTGTTTCTGATAGGGTAGGAGCTTCTCGAGTGCATTCTCACGGCCGTCTTGGGTGTCAGCCAAGATCATCTCTCTCATGGCTTTGATCTTTTCATTCTCAAAGAACATGTGTTCTGTACGACACAGGCCAATGCCAACCGCACCAAAATTGCGTGCAGCTTCAGCATCATGCGGCGTATCTGCATTGGTTCGTACTACCAACTTGGTATATTTGTCGCAAAGTTTCATAAGCTCTGCAAAGTCACCAGTAACTTCAGCCGGGCGTGTTTCAACCTCACCTTGGTATATTTCGCCTGTTGAGCCATTAATAGATATGTAGTCGCCCTCATGGAGAACGATGCCATCTATTTCTACCGTACGATCTTTATAATTCACATTGATGGCTCCTGCGCCCGAAACACAGCATTTTCCCATTCCTCTAGCAACAACGGCAGCATGTGATGTCATACCACCTCGAGCCGTCAGAATGCCTTCTGCAGCAGACATGCCTGCCAAGTCTTCTGGAGATGTTTCCATACGTACCATGACAACTTGATGTCCTGCCTCGTGCCATTTAACAGCATCGTCTGCAAAAAATACGATTTGTCCGCTTGCAGCACCTGGTGAAGCGGGTAATCCTCTGGTGAGTATTTTGGCTGTACCGAGTGCAAGCTTATCAAATACTGGGTGTAATAGTTCATCCAGCTTATTGGGTTCGCAGCGTTTAAGCGCAGTCTTTTCGTCAATTTCTCCTTCATGCAGCAAATCCATGGCAATCTTAACCATAGCGGTACCTGTGCGTTTTCCATTTCTGGTTTGTAAAAACCACAGCTTGCCTTCTTGTACAGTGAACTCCATGTCCTGCATGTCATGGTAATGCTTTTCCAACTTGTGTTGAATGTTGTTCAGCTGTTCATAGATTTCTGGCATGGTTTCTTCCATGGAAGGATAATTGGACTTGCGTATTTCTTCGCTAATATTTTGCTGTTTGGCCCATCTCATACTTCCTTCTTTGGTGATTTGTTGTGGCGTTCTGATGCCCGCAACGACGTCTTCACCTTGCGCATTGACCAAATATTCTCCATTGAAACGGTTCTCACCAGTTGCTGCATCACGAGAGAAGCATACGCCAGTGGCAGAGGTGTTACCCATGTTGCCAAACACCATGGCCATGACAGAAACGGCTGTACCCCATTCTGCGGGTATGCCTTCCATCTTGCGGTACAAGATAGCTCGCTCGTTCATCCAGCTGTCAAACACCGAACAAATGGCACCCCAAAGTTGGTCCATGGGATCAGTAGGGAAGTCTTTTCCTGTTTGTTTCTTGATGGCCTCCTTAAATCGAACAACCAATGTCTTGAGGTCATCAACGTTCATTTCATTGTCAAGCTTCACTCCACGTTTGGCCTTGACATCCATGATGATTGCTTCAAAGGGATCAATATCTTCTTTGTTCGTTGGTTTCATTCCGAGAACAACATCGCCGTACATTTGTACAAAACGGCGGTAGCTGTCATAAGCAAAACGTTCGTTCCCGGTTTTCTTCACCAAGCCTTCCACAACATTGTCATTCAATCCCAGATTCAAGATGGTATCCATCATGCCTGGCATGGAAGCGCGTGCGCCAGAGCGAACTGATAGCAGCAACGGATTGGAAGAATCACCGAACTTTGAGTTCATCAGACTCTCGATGTGCTTGACTGCACGTTCAACGTCACCTTTTAAAAGTTCAACAACCTCATCTCTTCCTTTATCAAAATATTCATTACAAACATCTGTTGTAATGGTAAAACCAGGAGGAACTGGAACACCTATTAAATTCATTTCAGCAAGGTTAGCACCCTTGCCACCAAGCAGATTTCTCATATCTGCTTTACCTTCAGCTTTTCCATTGCCGAAAGTATAAACTCTTTTTACATCCATACCGAAAAGTATTCTCTTAATTTATTTATTTTATGCTTTTGCAAAAATAACAATATTTTATAATCTTGCAAAATATTTATACAGAAAAGTGCAATGTATACATTGCATTTATTAGGATTAAAAATATAGGAACTCGTGTACTCATGCCGCCTCATAGAATATTGAGGCCATTGATGAAATGCCAGAAGATTATAAATATGCGATTCCTGCGGTATGCTCTTCAGCCAATTAAACCGTGTTCACTGGGAATTACAGATGGCCTGCTTATTTTCCTTGTAATTGAATAAATAACTCTTTACAAGCGATTTCTATCAAGTCAAGCGCGTATTTAAAATCTTCATCTCCACCATAATATGGATCTGGTATCACATCAACGTTTGGCTTGTCTTTTAGATAACTAGCCAGCATTTCTACCTTCTGAGCATCTTCTTTGGTAGCTGCCAGAGCGGTAATCATGCGTTTGTTTTCGTGATCCATCACATAGATATGATCAAAATTTGCAAAATCATCCGCATTGAACTGGCGAGCACGGCTGTCAAACCGATATCCTCTTTGTGCACCATGTTTTCTCATTCGTTGGTCGGGTAATTGCCCGATGTGCCAATCTCCAATGCCTGCTGAGTCGATAACGAATTCATCTTCCATACCAGCAGCCTTGACAATGGATTTCATTACACCCTCTGCCGCCGGACTTCTGCAAATGTTTCCTAAACACACGAATAACAATCTCTTTTTCATCTCATTCATCTTCGTTTTCTTCTATAATGTCCAACACATCAGGCTGGGTCATAGGAATCGGTTGATTTGCACTTTCTTTTACGCCTAATTCTTTCAGTTCGTTGGCCTTCTGCACAATACTTTGCCGCCCCGTATAAGCCTTGTTGTAAGCCTCCCCATAGTCTTTATGAAGCATGTCAATGTCTTTGCCAATCTTGTCAAATCGTTTAATGAATTCACCTACGCGTTTCAATAATTCTTCAGCCAAGGCGAAAACCTTCTTTTGGTTTTCTGTTTGTGCGTATTGTCTCCAAGCTATCTGAATCATTCGCAATATAGCCATTAAGTTTTGTTGACTGGTGATGAACACCTGTTTGTCAAAAGCCTCGCCCCATATCTTGGGTTCCGTGTCTAAAGCCAGTTGCAAAGCCCCTTCATTGGGAACGAACATGATGACGAAATCAATGGCTTTTCGTGGCGAATGCACATATTTGCTATAGTCTTTCTTGGCGAGATTGGTGGCCTGTGTTCGGATACTGCTCACCAAGTCGGCTGCAAACTTTTTCTTGAGAGCTTCTTCTTCGGTGTTTACATATTGATAATAGGCATCAATAGACATCTTGGCATCAATGATGACGTCTTCATTATTTGGGTAGTGTAGAATGACATCAGGAATCATCCGTCTTCCTGTGTCATCATTTTTAATCACATTTCCCTTTTCATCCGTTAATGTATGCTGGATGTCATAATCGATACCAACCTTGTAACCTTGACTTTCCAGAATGTCTGTCAGTATGCGTTCACCCCAATTGCCTTGTGCCTTATTCCCGCCTCTAATTACATTGGTCAGTCGGGTTGCAGTGGATTCAATCTTCTGTGTTTGCAAACTCATTTCTCTGAGTTGTTGTGATAGCGAGGCAGTATTCTTGGATGTTTCAGTATTCGTGTGCTGAATGGCTTGTTGCAATTGTTCGATGTTCATCTTAAGCGGTTTTGTCAGATGCTCCATCGATTCGTTATTGGTTGTCTTCAGCCTTTCCGAAGTCTGTTCTAAGATGCGTGTTGCTAAATTTGAGAATTGCTCTTGAACGGTCTTCAGTTGTTGTTCAAATTGCTCGCGGCGCATTTCTGTCTCTTTCGAATGCGATGCTTGTTCTGATTCCAACTGCGTGGTTACTCGCTCCAACTCAAGTTTGATGGTTATCAACTGTTGCTGTTGTTCTTCTTTCTCACGCTGAAGTCGATCACGTTCTGCTTGTAGCTGAGTGCCAAGTTCTTGTTCGTGCGCCAATTGTTGATTAGACAAAACGTTGCTGGTCTCCAGCTTTTTCAGCTTTCCGTTTAACAAGAAAAAGACAATGATTGCTCCAACGACGAGGCCTATGGCTAAGTATATGAATTCCATATTGCAAAGATAATTGATTTGGCATGCATCTCAAAGTGTTCACGGCATTTTATTTTTGCACCCAATTGAGATGCATTCTTCGATACAACAACCATTGTATGCCTCCTCTCAAGCCTAAATAGACGATGAAAGCCAGCCAAAGAGCGTGATTTCCCAAGTAGCTTTGTAGGGCAAGGTACAACGCAAAGAAGACAAGAGCTGATATCACTGAAGACACCAGCATGCCCCTCGTGGCCGTAAGTCCAATAAAAATTCCGTCATAGACAAAGGCCGATACGCTGACAAGGGGAATCATCACGGCCCACCAGAAATATGCTTCGGCAGATTGAACGACAACAGCTTCGTTGGTCAACAGCATCAGAAAGCCATTGCCTCCAACCGCGTAGACCAGCGTGAACACTACTGCCATGATGGCTCCCCATGCGAATAAGCTACGATAGACCCTGTCAAAGGCCAGCTTATTCGCTGCACTATAATACTTCCCGCTAAGGGCTTCTCCTGCGTAAGCAAATCCATCCATAACGTAAGAGAAGAGGGTGAACAAAGTCATCAAGAGCGTATTGACAGATAAGATGATGGCTCCTTGCCTCGATCCGGCAGAAATGAAAAAGAAATTAACACCAACCAAGAAAAGCGTTCGTATGAAAATGTCGCGGTTGACGGCAAAGAATCGAACCATCGTGCTTCGCTTAAACAAGTCGTCTTTCCAATTATATTCAGCCAACCTGCCATAATACCGCTTCCAACAGTACAAGGCAAGTAGAAAACCTGTCCACTGTGCCGTCAACGTTCCCAACGCTACACCTTGGATTTTCATGCCAAATCCAAAAACAAAGGTCACGCTTGCAACGATATTCACGATGTTTTGGAAGATGGACACCAACATGGGAGTTCGCGTATTTTGCATGCCGATAAACCACCCCGTCAATCCGTATAGTCCCAACATGGCGGGTGCGCCCCAAATGCAAATGGAAAAATAAATCGCTGCCTGTTCCGCTATATGTTCTGTGGGCTGCATGATGGACAGTGCCACCCAACGAATTGGAAGTTGGAAGAGGATGAAAATCACAGCAATCGCCGTACTGATGGTCAGCGAACGAACCAACAATCTCATGGCTTCGGTCAAATCACGTCTTCCTAATGCTTGAGATGTCATGCCGCTGGTACCCATTCGCAAGAAACCAAAGAGCCAATACAGCACATTGAAAATCATGGTGCCAATGGCGATGGCTCCAATATAAATCACATCACCCATGTGTCCGACAATGGTCAGGTCGATGATGCCTAATAGGGGAACGGTGATGTTTGATATGATGGATGGCAATGCCAACTTAAATACTTGCTTCATAATTGCTGCCTAAGACAATGCAGATATACTGATTCTTATCATGATACTTTGCTGGTGTCTGGATGAAAAGAGAGGGCAAAGAGCTTCTTTATTTACAGTCTGGTGACTTGTTTTACTCCTTTCACCGTTTGTAATTTCTTGATCAAAGCATCCAGCTTCGTCACATCATCCAATTGAACAGAAAGATTACCACTGAACAATCCGTCGTTTGAATCGATATTGATGGAACGCATCACAATTCTCTCTTCTTTGGATAGAATGCTGGTAATGTTGTTCACTATTCCGATATCGTCATTCCCTATGATGCGCAGTACGATGGTATACAATGCCCCATTTTGTCCGCTCCATCTGGCTTTCACCATTCGATACCCGAATCTTTTCCTCATTTCCGGTGCGTTGGGACAGTCTTTCCTATGTATTTTGATGCCGCCACTGACCGTTACAAACCCAAAGACGTCGTCACCATAGATAGGATGACAGCATTGAGCCAACGTGTAATCGATGCCCTTCAGGTTCTTGTCGATGACCAACACGTCAGATTGGCTGCTCATTTGTCCGTCAGGATGCTCCAAACTGAACTCATCGGCACGTTGAACAGCCTTCAGATTGTTAACGTTCAATTCTTTGTCACGCAGCTCTACATACCTGTCAATGATGTCGTTAGGATCAAGTTTTTCATCAGCTATTTGCTTGTAAAAGTCAGAAATCTCCTTGTATCCCATCTTCTTCACCAGGTGGTTCATGATGGTTTCGTCCAGTTCCACCTTCTTGTTCTTGAACCGACGCTCTAGTAATTCCTTGGCGTAAAGCCCATCTTTCACCTGAGTTTCTTTCAACGCCAGACGTATTTTGGCTTTCGCTTTGCTGGTCTTGACGATTTTCAGCCAACTCTGGTTTGGTTTTTGGTTGCTTTGCGTCAATATCTCAACCGTGTCACCCGATTTCAATTGTTCTCTGATAGGAACATTCTTGTTGTTGATACGCGCGCCTACACATTTGCTACCTACGTCAGAGTGGATGTAATAGGCAAAGTCCAAGACCGTAGCCCCACTGGGGAACTTCTTGATTTCACCTTTTGGTGTGAACACATATACCTCGTCTTCGTATAGATCCAGTTTGAACTGATCCATTACTTGCAAGTCGTCACCCGCTTCCAAGGCTGTTCTTATGCTGGCCAACCATTCGTCGATGTTGCCCTGACTCTTGATGCCTTTATATCGCCAATGCGCAGCCAAGCCCCGCTCTGCAATCTCGTCCATTCGTTCAGTACGTATCTGTACCTCAACCCATTTGTTCTCTGGTCCCAAAACGGTGATGTGCAAACTCTCATATCCATTGGATTTCGGAACCGAGAGCCAGTCGCGCAATCGCTTTGGGTTGGGCTGATACATGTCCGTGATGATGGAGTAGACCTGCCAACATTGCATCTTTTCTTTCTCCAAAGGCGCATCCAAGATGATGCGAATGGCAAAAAGATCATAGATACCTTCGAAGTTACATTTCTGCTTCTTCATCTTTTGCCAGATAGAATGAATGCTCTTGGTGCGTCCCTTCATCTGAAATTTCAAGCCCGCATCTTCCAACTTCTGCTGAATAGGATTGATGAAGCTCGCGATATAACTGTCACGAGCCTTTTTCGTCGCATTGAGCTTATCCTTAATCATGTAATAAGCATCATGCTCAAGGTATTTCAAACTCAGGTCTTCCAGCTCGCTCTTCAGTTGATAAAGCCCCAATTTATGGGCTAAGGGAGCATACAAATAGCTTGCCTCCTCACTCACCTGTCGCTTTGCCTCCATGTTTTCAGCATCTCTGATATGGCGCATCAAGTTCACGCGGTCAGCAATCATAATCAAGATAACACGCATGTCCTCAGCAAAGGTGAGCAGCAGATTCCTGAAATTCTCACTTTCAACCACAGGATTCTTGCTATACAGTGCATTAATTCTTACCAAACCATGAATGATATGTGCTACTACCTCACCATATTTGGCGCTAACGTCATCGATGTCCAAGTAACCGTTGACCACACTTTGATACAGCAAGATAGCAACCACGCCATCCCTTTTCAGTCCAATTTCGTTGACGGCAATTTCTGCTGTCTGCATCGAGTTTAACACTGGGTTCAACCCAAAGGCATCCCTTGTGATGAGACCATTCTCCAGAGATGTCTTCAAATGCGATTTGATGTTTGCTTCATCGTTTTCCTGAAAAGAATCGCCAATTGCTTCTTTGATGCGCTTGAATATGGCTATATATTCAGATTTTTCCGACGCAAGGAATTCAAACTTTGTATCCATCTATTTGCCTTAAAGTATACATGCAAAGATAATGTTTTTATTGTAAACTAATGTGTATTTCATGAAAAGTAACTATCTTTGTATCAAATACGCAAACTTATACTTATATCCTTTCGCTAATTTATAAAGAACTCAATATGACACAACAAGATCTTCAACAAATTTCTCAAAAAGGTATTACCGAAGAACAAATCAATCAGCAGTTGGAAGACATTAAAAACGGCTTCCCATTTCTTCCAATCAAGGCGGCAGCCAGTGTTGAGTATGGTATTGTTTTGCTGGATGAAGTAATGAAAAAGCATTACGTAGAGTTGTGGAACCAGTACAAACAGGGCGACCATCGCATCGTAAAGTTTGTACCTGCTTCGGGTGCAGCCAGCCGTATGTTCAAAAATCTCTATGCGTTTTTGCATGCCGACTATACGGTTCCAGCGACAGATTTCGAAAAAGAGTTCTTCACTAACCTCAAGAAATTTGCTTTTTACGAAGAACTCACAGAAGTATGCGAGCAAAACGAAGGTGTAAAAGCGGCTAAGCTTATCGCCCAAGGTCAATATAAAACGGTGGTGGAGAACCTTTTGGAGCCGAAAGGACTCAACTATGGCAACCTGCCTAAGGGGCTGTTGTTGTTCCACGATTATGATGATGCGCCACGCACACCCATGGAAGAACATTTGGTAGAAGCTGCTTTATATGCCAGCTGTCATGGCGACTCTTACATTCATTTCACGGTATCACACCAGCATTTGGAGCTGTTCAAGCAGCGGGTTGAAAAGGTTGTTGATAGATTCACAAAGCGATACAAGGTACAATTCCATGTGTCGTTCTCCGAACAAAAGCCCAGCACCGACACCATCGCAGCGAACATGGATAATACGCCATTCAGAAATGAAGACGGAACTCTGCTCTTTAGGCCGGGAGGTCATGGTGCCTTAATCGAAAACCTCAATGACATTGATGCTGATGTTGTTTTCATTAAAAACATCGACAACGTGGTTCCTGACCGCTTGAAGACCGATACCGTTACCTACAAGCAGGTGATTGGTGGCGTGTTGATTGAGCTACAGGAAAAATGTTTCAAATGCTTGCGCCTGTTGGAAAGTGGTAAATTCTCTCATGATGAGTTGGAAGAAATCATACGATTTGTACAACGTGACCTGATGTGTCGCAATGAGAAATTGAAACACATGGAAGATGAGGTACTCTTCCCGTATCTTCGTGGAAAGCTTAACCGCCCCTTGCGTGTGTGTGGGATGGTGAGAAATATTGGTGAACCCGGCGGAGGCCCTTTCATTATTTATAGCAAAGACGGCGCTACCAGTCCGCAAATCCTTGAGTCCAGTCAGATAGACAAGAACAATGAGGAATACGTTAAAATGTTCAATGAGGGAACGCATTTCAATCCGGTAGACCTGGTTTGCGCTTTGAAAGATTATCAGGGAAAACCATTCAACTTGCCCGATTTCGTAGACAAGGAAACAGGTTTCATCTCTACTAAAAGTAAAGATGGTAAAGAGTTGAAAGCATTAGAGTTACCTGGATTGTGGAATGGAGCCATGAGCGATTGGAATACTGTATTCGTAGAGGTTCCGTTGTCCACATTCAACCCTGTTAAAACCGTGAATGATTTGTTGAGAGAACAACATCAACCCTAATCTTACACGCGGCTGTCCCATAAAAAAATATTGGGTGCACCCACGGAAAGGTGTACGCTAAACCTTGAGTATCTCAAGACTTGGCGTGCACCTTTTGCTTTAATTGCGTCGAACAAATGTTGCTTCATATAACTGTTTCTTTCCTCCGTTGGTGTTAAATTCTTCTTGCTGCTACATTTTGATGAAGGAGATTGGTGACAGAATGGCTCATTATATTTAGGTATGAAACAACCCTGAAATAGGTACTTTTTTCTTGCATTCATCAATCAAATACCTAAATATTATGATTGTGTCATTCGTAAATAATTTATATTTTTGCAAACTGATACATAATCATGAGGGTAATACAATGAAAGTTCATAAGATGTATGAGGCTGATGATAAGCTCATTTCTATCATCGCAGACAATTATAGCATATTGCAAAGTCTTGGGTCGTTTGGCATTAGCCTTGGTTTTGGTGATAAAACCGTTCGTGAGGTTTGTGAAGACGAACACGTGGACACCTATACTTTTTTGGCCATCGTCAACCTCACCATTAATGGGTATCGTGACACCGAGGATGTAGAGCGATTGTGTATACCTACCTTGATCAAATACCTAAGTGCCAGCCACGCTTATTATCTTGATTTTCAACTGCCTTTTATCCGAAAAGAATTGGAGAGTGCACTCGATGAAAATGATAATTTGGCACGGCTCATCATCAAGATTTACGATGAATATGCGCACACCATCAGAAACCACATGCGCTATGAAGAGAAGAACGTGTTCCCCTACGTCAACGATTTGCTGAACAACAAGGCCAACGAGAGCTATGATATCGAAACTTATTCAAAACATCATGGTCAAACAGACCTTAAGCTGAAAGAGCTCAAGAATATCATTATCAAGTATTTACCTTCTGATGGTTTGAGGAATAACCAGCTCACGGCCACCCTCTACGACCTGTATAATTGTGAACAATGGCTCTCGCAGCACGCATTGGTAGAGGATGAAATCTTCACACCGGCCATCCGTCATTTGGAGCGGCAGTTAAGGAAAAATGACGTGTCGGTTAAGATTTCATCCATGATCAATCAAACACCGCAAAACCAAGAGGCGTTAAGCGATAGGGAGAAAGAGGTGGTAATCAGTTTGGTGCAGGGTATGACGAACAAGGAGATAGCCGAGCATCTTTGCATTTCTATCAACACTGTCATCACGCACCGACGCAACATAGCCAGAAAACTGCAAATTCATTCGCCGGCGGGCCTTACCATTTATGCCATTGTCACCAACCTTGTTGACATCAGCAGTGTGAACTTATAAGAGGATTGTGGGACTTATCGCTCCGGCAGAGTTGCAGGATGTTGTTGTGGAAAACAATTCCTACCGACGACAGAGATAAGGTAGGAGTACATATCGCCATATTTCTCTAATTATCAAGGCATTGAGGTGCGTAATTAAACTCAATGACTTTGGTGTCTAAAAGCATGGAGATTGGCAGACAAAGTCAACGTGTTTGAAAGCCAAACTCAATGACTTTGTTTTCAGACCAGTAAGCCTTTATTTTACGATATGCGACGAATGTAGCCATTAAAGGTATTTCTGATGGAGGGAACCTTGAGCAGCAGGCATTCGAAAACCACGACAGCTACAACGCAAGTAGCGATTCCCAATGCAACGTCGATGAGGTAGTGGTGACTGGTGTACACGGCTGTCCACCAGATACCCATGCAGATGATGGCAAAAGTGGCAATGACCGCTTTCCGCTGTTGGCTTATCACGGCATAAATGGTTGTTACAAGCATGTAGGCCGCATGTAGTGATGGAATGGCGGCAAACACGTTGGCGTTTTTGCCATAGAGCGACTGGAACACGGGAATGCCGATGAGCTCATCGAACCTGCCCAGTCCGGCAACGTTTCCGCTGGTGTGCAGCAGGGGTTCGAATCCATATTGCATGACATACCAGGGTGGGGCAGCAGGATGGATGTAGTAGCCTGCAAATCCCACGAGATTGACGAAAAGAAATGCCGTTGAGAAATGAAGATAATGCTTGCGGTCGCCCTTAAGATAAAGGTATAGACTGAACGCTATGGGTACAGGAACCCAGCAGAGGTAGAAAAAGCCAGCCAAAAGGTCGGCTACCGTGCAGTGGTGTTGCGCGAAAAAATCGTTGGGTGTGAACATTCCGGCTGCTGTGGTGATGCCGAAAAGATGTTTCTCTGCCTCATAGAGATTACGAATGTCTATCGGGTTGACCATGTAATTGGGGTAAAGCCGCATCACGTCATAGGTACAACCAAACAAGGCCCAGGGGGTTAAGGCCAAGGCCAATTTGCGTGTGGGCTTGTAAGCAGCCAACACGATGTATAACAAGATGATGTAAATGCTGAACACTTATCGGTCTTTCAATTGTTTGTAACAATGCGCCACGCGCCAAAAAGCAGTGACGTTGGCCAAAACAGCGATGAGCGTCATGCCCCCGATGAGCCACCACAGGTTGCTGGTCATGCCGGTGATGATGGCGGCAAGAGCGGTCACTACGACACGCTCCGGACGTTGCATCAGTCCCACCTTGCACTCAATGCCCAGACCTTCGGCTCGGGCCCGCACATAACTCACCATGATGGAACCTACCAGGGCCAGGAATGTAATGACGCCTGCCCAGATTCCTGAAGCGGTCATCAGGTAAAGCGTGATGCCGAAGAGCGAGAAGAGTTCGCTGTAGCGGTCTAAAGTGCTATCCCAGAATGCGCCAAAAGTAGTGGACATGTTGCCCAAACGCGCCAATCGGCCATCCATCATGTCAAACAAACCGGAGAAAAGAAGAATGGCTCCTCCCCAGCCAATCCATGAAAAACCCATGGATATCGGTGTGAATTGACTGGCATGGATAAAGAGGAATGCGGCGACGACGTTGCCAACAAAACCGATGGTTGTCACCATGTTGGGCGTGATTCCCATCTTTATCATTCCCTTGATGATGGGATTGATGAGGGTATAAATGAGTTTTTGTAAGTAGTCTCTATAGTTCATCGTGTTCAATTTTCTATGTCTGGTAGGATAAACGCTTCGGAGGATGTAGATTCCGGCAATTCTATCGTTGTTTTTTTCTTGTTGATTATTTTCTTCAGAGGTCGGCTTAGTTTTGCGTTAAACACAAACAATCGTTGCATTTGGTAGTTCCACAATACGGCAACGGCGATGGCGACAGCCGCTTTCACGATGATGAAACTTACACCTGTCGCTTCTGTTAGGGCAAGGGTGCCAAAGGTGTTGAGCAGAATGCTTCCCGTCCACACTATCATATACCTTGCTGCTACGTGACGCTTATTGATGGATTCGGGATGGAACACCCATTTGTAATTGATGATGCAGTTGGTGATTCCTCCCATGAGGGCGCCGATAAAGGTGGAATAACCGTACCATAATTCAGCAAATTGCGCCAAGATGATGGTGACGGCAAAGTCGACGAACGATGCTATCCAAGCCGATATCTGCGCTTTGCCGAAGGTGATGACTGCATTTTTTATATAGCCCATTGTGTGAAAAGGATGATAATGAGACTATAAACGCCAGCCAACAAATCGTCTGCCATCACCCAGAAACTACCGTGACGACGGTCCAACGTTCTAATACCCAATGGCTTCATGATGTCAAAGAATCTGAAGAGAACGAAGGATGCTACTATGTACCAGCCATTTTGTACAGGTACAGCCAGCAGCGGCATCCACATACCAATCATCTCGTCAATGACCACTCGCTTGGGATCTTCACCCCAAAATGGTTCCAACTCGTTGGCAGCCCAGGTGCCTACAGCAGTAAAAACGACAATGAGGGCAAGTGTGATGAAAAATAAGGTGGTGGGACTGAATGTGACCGCCATTGCCAGCCACAGGATTGTGGCAAGAAAAGCACCTGCAGTTCCTGGCCCCCATGGCCAGAATCCGCTTCCGAAACCGGTGCCAATAATAACTGCTAACAGCGGCGGACGCTCCATAAGTAGGTGCAAAATTAATAGAAAAAATATTAATATCCAAAGAGTTTTCTTTAAAATTCTAAGATTATGTATATCTTTGCATGATAGAGAGAAATCGCCCCTGACCGTCTATAGGGGCTGACCTACCTCAGGGTTTAAATGAAATTACAATATCGACAAGATGTCACTTGCACCGTCAGGTGACCCTATATATAATAAGGTGAAGAGATTTTTTAGTTTTCTGTTTATCGTCATGACTTTTGTCTGTGTAGCTCATGCGCAGATTACGGGTGTGATAGTAGATGAGGATGGGTATGCCATTCCATACGCTAGCGTGATGTATAAAGGCCATCATGTTGCTGTTGTCAGCGACATAGAAGGTAAATTCAGCATTGCCCGGCATGAGGGATGGGTGATGACAATCAGTTCAGTGGGTTTTAAACAGCAGTCTATTAAGGTAGATGCCAGTACAAAGCCACATCTGAACATTGTTTTAAAGGAAGATGCCAAACGCTTGAATGAAGTGGTGGTAAAGAGTAAGCGTGGTCGCTATTCGCGCAAAAACAACCCTGCCGTGGAACTGATGCGGCGGGTGATTGCAGCCAAGAAGAAAAATCATCTGGATAATCATCCTTACTACCAGTATAACAAGTATCAAAAGCTTACGTTGTCTTTGAGTGACATCAAGCCAGAGGATTTGGAAAGTGGCAGACTGAGTAAGTCGCAGTGGATGTTGGACCAGATTGAAACCAGTAGCTATAACAATAAGTTGGTTCTCCCAGTATCTGTAGACGAAACGGTAACGCAGCACATCTACCGAAAAAATCCAAAGTCGGAGAAAAATATCATCAAAGGGCATCAAAGTCAGGGTGTCAATAAGATTTTGCAAACAGGTGAAGCCTTGAACGTGATTATGAAAGACGTCTTTACGAACGTTGATATCTACGACGATTATGTTCGGCTGCTTCAAAATTCTTTCGTGAGTCCCATCGGGCGTACGGCCATCTCCTTTTATCGCTATTACATCGAAGACACGGTCTATGTAGATCGTGACTTGTGCTATCATCTACAGTTTATTCCCAACAACCAGCAAGACTTTGGATTCCGCGGAGAACTGTATGTCTTGGCCGATTCGACGTTGCATGTGAAGAAATGTAAGTTGACCATGCCGAAGAAAAGTGATGTGAACTTTGTTGATGAACTGCATGTAGACCAAGAATACACCAAGCTTGATAACGGCGAGTGGGTGCTGACCAAGGATGATATGTGGGCTGAATTGTCACTGACGAGTTTTCTTTCCAAAGTACTGGTTGTGCGTAATACCCGCATGAGCGACTATGCTTTTGACGAATTGCCCAACAAGATATTCAAGGGCAGGGCCAAAGTGCGGCATGAAGCCGATGCCATGGTTCGGGATGAGGATTTCTGGAATCGATATCGTGCGGTGGAATTGACGAAGGGTGAATCGTCTATGGATGCTTTCGTGCATCGTATGGAACAATCGAAAAACTTCAAATGGCTGTTGGTGGGCGTCAAGGCCCTTGTTGAAAATTACGTGGAAACAAGCAGCGGCCAGCACAAAAGCAAGTTCGACTTCGGCCCTATCAATACGCTTGTATCGAGCAACTTTGTGGATGGATTGCGCTTCCGGCTCAGTGGTAGAACGATGGCTGCACTCAATCCGCATCTGTTCTGGAATGGCTATGTGGCATACGGAACACGGTCGCAGAAAACCTATTACGGTACAGAGGTGACTTATGCCTTGAACAAAAAGAAAAACTCGCCGTTTGAGTTTCCACAACGTAATCTGGTCTTTGAGACCGCTTACGACGTGATGTCACCAGCCGATAAGTTTTTGCTACACAATAAAGACAATGCCTTTATGGCCTTTAAGACGCAGAAGGTAGAGCAGATGTATTTCTACAACCGCCAGAAACTATCGTTTATTTATGAAACAGATTGGGGATTCAGTGTTAATACCTCTGTCAAAGCCGAGAGTAACGAGGTGGCAGGTGACTTGCATTTCGTGCGCATGAGTGATCGTCAGGAAATTTTTAAGATAAGAACCACTGAGCTGCAACTTGGCTTTCGCTACTGCCCTGGACAGACATTCATGAACACCAAACAGAAAAGAGTGCCCATCAACTTGGATAGTCCAGAGTTCAAAGTAAACCATACCATGGGATTGAAAAACTTCCTGGGTGGACAATATACGATGAATTTTACGGAAGTTGGGGTTTACAAGCGGCAATGGCTGGGCAGTTGGGGTTATCTGAATGGATATGTCAACCTGGGCGCACAGTGGGACAAGGTGCCGTTCCCATTGTTGATCATGCCACCAGTGAATCTTTCTTACTTTGAACACGCAGAGACATTCTCCATGATGCGTAACATGGAATTTCTGACAGACCGCTATGCGTTCTGGTCATTGTCATGGGACATGAATGGTAAGCTGTTGAATCGTATTCCTCTCATCAAACGATTGAAGTGGCGTGAATATATAGCTTTTAAGGGCATGTTTGGCGACTTGACAGACAAAAATAATCCCTTTTTGCAGCGCAATCAGGCCGATGATATCCTGTTTGCCTTCCCAGAAGGGGCGTACGTCATGGACAAGAAAGTGCCCTATATGGAGATTGTAGCTGGCGTACACAACATATTCAACTTCTTTGGGGTAGACTTCATTCACCGTATCAATTACAACGGACATCCCTATGCTAAAAAGAACGGAGTGAGGTTCAGCTTCATGATGACCTTCTAAGTGGATGCAATGCCACGCTATTGCATTAGAATGAGTGCCCGCAGATGAGGCACTCATTAATTGATAACCATGAGATAACTAATAAGACGAGATAGAGTATTGTATTATGAGAAAAATAAAGAATCCCTGGATAGGTGTGGAGAAATACAACTGCTATGGCTGTTGCCCAGACAATGAGATGGGGTTGAAGATGGAGTTTTATGAGGATGGCGACGACATCATCTCCTTTTGGAATCCACAAACACATGGCCAAGGGTGGGTAGGAACCATCCATGGGGGCATTCTTAGTACGCTCATCGACGAGATAGCGGGGTGGGTGGTCATCCGAAAACTACAAACCACTGGCATGACCAGCAAGTTGGAAGTGCGCTATAAACAGCCGGTTGCCACGACAGAACCTCAATTGACCATACGTGCCCATATACGAGAGCGTCGGCGCAACCTGGTGTTCATCGATGCAACCATCGAGAATGGGCAGGGTGAACTATGTGTTGAAGGGTCGGCGGTATATTCTGTATTCGATGAAAAACGAGCCAAAGAAATGGGCTTCCGTGGTTGTGAATTGGAAGACGAACAACTGCTTTCTATGTAACATGTAAGCCATAATCAGGACAGTTTAACCTTACGAATCTAAAAAGAAGTATTATATATGGAAATTTTTGATTGTTCGTTATTACCATCTTCTTTAACAGACCTCTAGGCGTGTTGATGTTTCAAAGAAAAGCCGGGATTGAAAAAAGTCAGCATCGTTGCTGGCAGGGAATTCACAGTCGGTTACTCCTCGTTAAGTGTGAAGGCAATTGCTATCACTCCAGTTTCACCAATATGCTCAATATTGCTTAATTTTGCGTTTTTTATCGTTTAAAGCCTTTCTAATTCGGAAAAAAGTTGTACTTTAGCATGTTGAAATAAATAGGCAAAACGTCACAGAGCGAAATTAAATGTGCTTATAGACGATTTTAGACGGAATTTAACATTATATTTATACTAACGATTGAATGGACGAAAATCAGACAATTGATCATGACAGGATCATGAAGATTAACATTGAGGAAGAAATGAAGTCGTCATACATCGATTATTCGATGTCTGTGATTGTGGCTCGTGCCCTTCCTGATGTACGAGATGGTTTCAAACCTGTGCACCGTCGTATCTTATACGGTATGCTGGGTATTAGCAATACAAGTGACAAGCCATATAAGAAATGTGCTCGTGTAGTAGGTGAGGTGCTTGGTAAGTACCATCCTCATGGCGATAGTTCTGTGTATGGTGCCTTGGTACGTTTGGCACAAGACTGGAACATGCGCTACACGCTTGTAGACGGGCAAGGTAACTTTGGTAGTGTTGACGGTGACTCTGCTGCTGCCATGCGTTATACCGAATGTAGATTGTCAAAGATGGGTGAGCATGTCATGGACGACCTGGATAAGGATACCGTGGACATGGCCAGCAACTTTGACGACACTTTACAGGAGCCAACGGTTATGCCGACCAGGATACCAAACCTGCTTGTAAACGGTGGAAATGGTATAGCTGTAGGTATGGCGACAAACATGCCAACTCATAATCTTCGTGAAGTGATTGAAGGCTGTTGCGCATATATTGACAACCCTGACATCGAGCTGGATGAACTGATGAAGCACATCCAGGCTCCTGATTTCCCGACAGGGGCTTATATCTATGGCCTGCAGGGCGTGAAGGATGCCTACGAAACTGGTCGTGGTCGTATCATCATCAGAGCAAAAGCCGAGATTGAAAGTGATGAGAGCCACGATAAGATTGTTGTCACAGAAATTCCATACGGCGTTAACAAACAACAACTCATTGAATACATAGCAGCTCTTGTGAAAGAAGGCAAGCTGGACGGTATCTCAAACGTTAACGATGAATCGGGTCGGCAGGGAATGCGTATTGTTATTGACATCAAGCGGGATGCCAATGCCAATGTCATTTTAAACAAATTGTTTAAGATGACGGCTTTGCAAAGTTCGTTCTCGGTTAACAACATCGCGCTGGTTAAAGGTCGTCCACGCTTGTTGAGCTTGAAAGAATGTGTGAAGTACTTTGTGGAGCATCGTCATGATGTAACCATCCGCAGGACCAAGTTTGAGTTGAAGAAAGCGCAAGAACGCGCCCATATCTTGGAAGGCTTGATTATTGCATGCGACAACATTGACGAAGTGGTTCACATCATCCGTGGAAGTAAGACGCCTTCGGAAGCTCAAACTAATTTGGAAAAGCGGTTTGACCTGGATAATCTGCAGAGTAAGGCCATTGTTGACATGCGTCTGTCTCAGTTGACAGGACTTCGTATGGATCAGTTGCATGCTGAATATGATGAGTTGGAAAAACTCATCGCTTATCTGGAAAACATTCTTTCTGATCCCGAACTTTGTAAGAAGGTGATGAAGGATGAGCTGAACGAGGTAAAGGAGAAATACGGTGATGACCGCCGCACAAAGATTATTCCTGATGAACATGAGTTCAATGCAGAGGATTTCTATCCAAATGATCCTGTAGTTATTACCGTGAGTCATCTTGGGTATATCAAGCGAACACCACTGTCTGACTTCCGCGAACAAGCCAGGGGTGGTGTTGGATCTAAGGGTGCCACACATCGTGATCAAGACTTCACGGAGTTTATCTATCCCGCTACCATGCACCAAACCATGTTGTTCTTCACCAAGAAGGGACGATGCTATTGGCTCAAGTGCTATAACATACCAGAGGGAGCTAAGGATTCTAAGGGTCGTGCCATCCAGAATTTGCTCAACATCGACAGTGATGATGCTATCAATGCAATCTTACGTTTGCGTGGGTTGAATGATGAAGAGTTCATCAATTCTCACTATGTCGTCTTTGCGACCAAGAATGGTACCGTAAAGAAAACAAGTCTTGAGGCTTATTCCCGTCCACGAACCAATGGTGTCATCGCCATCAATATTGCGGAAGATGACGAAGTTGTTGATGTGAGATTGACTAATGGTGAAAACGAACTCATCATGGCTAACCGTAATGGTAGGGCAGTGCGTTTTGATGAAAACACCGTTCGTACCATGGGACGTACCGCAACCGGTGTTCGTGGTATGCGACTGGATGATGGTGACGACGCTGTTGTTGGCATGATAGTTGTTAATGATCCTGTTAACGAGACGGTCATGGTAGTCAGTGAAAACGGCTATGGCAAGCGTTCTTTGGTAGAGGATTACAGAAAGACCAATCGTGGTGGTAAAGGTGTCAAGACACTGAGTATTACTGATAAGACAGGACGTCTGGTTGCGATTAAGAACGTGACTGATAACAATGATTTGATGATCATCAATAAGAGTGGTATTACCATTAGATTGGCTGTCTCGGAATGTCGTGTGATGGGGCGTGCTACACAGGGCGTACGATTGATTAATCTGTCAAAGAAGAACGATGTCATCGCCAGTGTATGTAAGACCATGAGCTCAGAACTGGAAGCGTCTTTGGAAGAAGATAATAAAGAGGAATTGGATCAGCCCGATAGAGAGGGAAAGGATACCATGAACTCTGGGTCTGACAAGACAACTGCTGAAGAGGCTCCATTGGTAGATTTTGATGATGAGTTAGAGCCTAACGAATAAAAATAAACCTTTAAAAATAACGAAATTATGAAAAAATTATTGTTGATGGCTTTGATGGCACTGGGTGCCTCAACGTCTTTTGCCGGCGACAGTGACGCGTTAAAGGCTATCATGTCTGCAAAAACATTTGTTGAAGCAGAGAATTTGGTCAAGTCAAATTTGTCACAATTAGCAAACAATGAAGAAAAAGCAAAAGCTTATAATAAGCTAGTCGACCTTGCTATGCAAAAAGTGAACAAAGAGCAGACTATCATTGAGAAGAATATGCTTAGTCAACAGCTTAAACAGGGTGAACAGCAACAATATGATACTGTGGGGTATTATGATGCACTCTACCACGCAATAAATGCTGGTATTGAAGCAGACAAATACGATATGATGCCCAATGCGAAAGGAAAGGTAAAACCTAAGTTTCACAAGGAAAATCAAAATCGTTTGTACAACTTACGCCCACAGTTGATTAATGCTGGACAGGACGCTGGAACTAAGAATGATCAGCAAGGAGCTTTGAAGAACTTCGGTCTGTATGTATCTTCGTCTCAAGCTAATTTGTTTAAGGATGTTGCTAACAAACCTGCTTATGATCAATATCTTGGAGAGGTGGCGCGTGTAGCAGCTGTATATGCCTTCCAAGATAAGAAGGTTGATTTGGCAAACCAATATGCAGATGTAGCCTTGCAGGATACAGCAAAGGATGTGCATAAGGAGGCATTGAACTTGAAGTCGTATCTCATCACACAAGGGCTCACATCTAAATCAGACTCGTTGAAAGCTATTGAAAGCTTGAAAGAACTGTATGTAAAAGAAAAGGGCAATGAGCAAGTGTTCAGCGCATTAAGTTCCATGTATAACGGCATGGACAACAAAGAAGAGCTGAATAAATTGGTTGCTTCTAAACTGCAAGAAGATCCTAACAATTTCAGTGCTTTGGCAATGAAAGCTCAAATTGCAATGAATGCTGGTCAGTGGGATGAAGCTATTGAAGGCTATAAGAAAGCGGTGTCTGTGAACGACAAGGACCCACTTGTATACACTTATCTTGGGTTCTGTATAAATTCAAAAGCACAAGGTTTGAATAATGCTGCCGAGCAAAAGAAACTCTATACAGAATCAGTTGGCTATCTGGAAAAAGCTCGTGACCTTGATCCCGATAAGAGTCGTGCAAACTGGAGCTATCCTCTTTATCAATGCTATTACTCGCTCTACGGTGCTGAAGACAGTAGAACGAAGGAAATGGAGAATTTGAATAAATAATAATACTATTAATAATCTTAATGTGGAGGATGTATCGTGAGGTATATCCTCCACGTTTTTATATGATTGCAAAACTTTATTTATCCCTTAGCAAATAATGTTAAGTTTATTGTAATAAATGTAGAGGATATTAACTTTTTCCGTATATTTGCAGAAGTAAGGGTTCAATATTCAGAAATTATTCATCACTTTTGCTGAATACATCATCTCGCTAGAGAGATTTTACAAGAACCGATTAATTTATAATAGTTGATTAATATGAAAAGATTGATACATATTTTTCTTTTACTTATCATAGTTGTTTGTTCAGTGCAAGCACAGAGAAAAGATATATCTCAGGCTAAACAATGGATTAAACATGGTAATAATCTGGAAAAAGCAGAAAAATCCATGAGTAATTTGTTGAAAGACTCCACGAACAGAAATAATAAGAAAATATGGATGACACTGTTCGAAGCTGTCAAAAAGCAGTATGAACAGGGAAATGAAAAGCTGTATTTAAAGCAAAAGTACGATACGGCTAAGTTATTTTCATTGGGAAAGAAAATGTTTGATGTTTTGCAAGCGTTTGACTCTGTTGATGCGACACCCAACAAAAAAGGAGTCATCAAAATAGAATACAGAGACGAACATGCCCAGTTCTTAAACCAAATCAGACCCAATCTTTTCAATGGTGGAGCCTATTTCATGCTGAAGCATAAGTATCAAGAAGCTTATGATATGTATGACGCATACATCAATTGCGCGTATCAACCTTTGTTCAAGAAGTATGACTATATGAAGCGTGACAAGTTGATACCCGAGGCTTCCTATTGGGCGGCCTACAATGCTTACAAGCTCAAGAACCACCAAGCAACCTTGAAGCACACTCCTTTAGCATTGAAGGATACAACTCACTACGTTTACATGCTGCAATATTTGGTGCAAACGTATAAGGAAATGAACGATACTACCTTATACTTGAAAACATTGGAAGAAGGATTCTCATCACATCCTGACTTTCCGTTCTTCTTTCCACGGCTGGTAGACTATTATGTGCAGAATCATCGCTTCGACAAAGCACTGCACGTCATCAATCAAGCTCTATCTGTCGACAGCACCAATCAGATTTATCGGTTTGCAAAGAGTACGGTGTTGCTGAATACGGGTCAATATGACGAATGTATTGAAATATGTGATGGATTGATTGCAGAGAACGATAGCATGATGGAACCTTATTTAAATGCTGGGCTGGCCTATTTTAATCAAGCTGTTATTTTGGACAAAGAGTTGCAGGTATCAAAGCAGCATAGACAAATGATTTTAAATGATTATCGTAAGGCTTTGCCCTATCTCGAACGCTACAGACAACTGGCTCCTGACATGAAAGAGCGCTGGAGCCTTCCGCTCTATACTATTTACCTAAATCTGAATATGGGTAAAGAGTTTGATGAGATTGATAAAATTATAAACGCAAAGAAGGGGTGACCATGAGTGTCGATATTAATTTAAACAAACTGGGAATTGATGAATTAAGCCCCATGCAGCAAGAGGCATCTCGGCTCATATTGGGTGGGCAGGCAGATGTTGTCATCTTGTCTCCTACGGGATCGGGTAAAACATTGGCTTATTTACTGCCGTTGATACAAAAAATAGAGGTATCACGTGATGAGCTGCAAGCCGTGGTCATCGTGCCAAACAGAGAGTTGGCTCTTCAGTCATCAAGTATCTTGAAAGCTTTGTCTACGCCCGTACGTTCTTACGCTTGTTATGGCGGTCGGCCAGCTATGGATGAGCACAAACAGTTGAAACAGATTCAACCTCAAATCATATTTGCCACACCAGGCCGACTCAACGATCATCTTAGCAAAGGAAACATTGTCACAAATTCCACACAATATGTCGTGATAGACGAGTTCGACAAATGTCTAGAAATGGGATTCCAGGATGAAATGAAGGAGGTGTTGGCTCAACTGCATGCAGTCAAGCAACGAATACTCCTATCGGCAACAGATGCCGACTCCATCCCAGAGTTTGTCAATGTAAACCGTTTGCAGCGTTTGGATTATCTGGATGAGGATAATACCACAAAGCAGATTCAAATCTTTGCAGTATCCAGTCCTGACAAAGATAAATTGGAGACCTTGTCTAAGTTGTTACTCACTTTTGACAATCAAAGTAGTATCGTCTTTGTCAATTACCGAGATAGTGCCGAGCGAATTCATGACTACTTGCAGAATCATAGATTTTCCTCCACGGTCTTCCATGGTGGTCTTGACCAAAAACAGCGTGAAGATTCACTCTATCAGTTTTCTAATGGTTCTGTCAATGTCTTGGTCAGTACCGACTTGGCTTCTCGTGGACTTGACATTCCCGATGTAAGTAATATCGTTCATTATCATTTGCCAGAACATGAAGATGGTTACATACACCGAATAGGAAGAACGGCCCGATGGGACAAAAAAGGAAAAAGCTTTCTCATCATCGGACCAACTGAGAGCATCCCAGAGTTTATCTCTTCTGACATCACGAACTTTGACTTTCCTGAACAACTTCCACCAGTTCCCATGGAACCCAAAATGGCTACATTGTACATCGGAAAAGGAAAGAAAAATAAAATCAGTAAGATGGATGTTGTGGGATTCTTGTGTAAGAAATGTGGTTTGAAATCAACAGAAATCGGACGTATTGATGTTAAAGACTATTATGTATATGTAGCCGTGGTTCGAAATAAGTTGCAACAAGTTCTCCAGCTGTCCAAAGGTGAAAAAATCAAGGGAATAAAGACTTTGGTAGAGCCAATTTCATAAAAAAAGAGGCGTTTGGCAAAAAAAATGCATTAATATTTTTTTCTTTCAGACTAATGTCGTAAATTAGCCCCCAAATAAGACAAACATTTATTTCTACTAACTAATCAATTAATATGAAAAAGTACAATTTTAATGCAGGTCCATCAATCCTCCCTCGTGAGGTGATTGAAAACACAGCGAAACAAATTCTCGATTTTAATGGTAGTGGACTCTCTCTGATGGAGATTAGTCACCGTGCAAAAGACTTTCAGCCAGTTGTTGACGAGGCTGTAGCTTTGATTAAAGAGTTGTTGCAGATACCAGAAGGCTATGCAGTTATCTTCTTAGGTGGTGGTGCATCGTTGCAGTTCCACATGATTCCTAACAACTTCTTTGTGAAGAAGGCTGCCTACCTGAACACAGGTACATGGGCTAAGAAAGCTTTGAAAGAAGCAAAGTTCTTCGGAGAAGTAGTAGAAGTAGCTTCTTCTGCAGACAAGAACTATTCTTATCTTCCTAAAGGATGGAGCGTACCTGAGGATTGTGATTATTTTCACATTACTTCCAACAATACCATCTACGGTACAGAGATACGTGAAGACTTGGATGTAAAGGTGCCACTTATTGCAGATATGTCATCAGATATATTTAGTCGTCCAATTGATGTTTCTAAATACGCATGTATCTACGGTGGAGCACAGAAGAATTTGGCTATGGCTGGTGTTACATTCGTTATCGTTAAGGAAGACATGTTAGGCAAGACCGGACGTGAAATACCTACGATGTTGGATTATCGCACACACATCGAGAAGGGTTCTATGTTCAACACTCCTCCTGTTGTTCCTATCTATTCAGCTCTCGAAACATTGCGTTGGATTAAGAAGAACGGCGGTGTAGAGGCAATGGATAAGTTGGCTCACCAAAGAGCAGACTTGTTATATGCTGAGATTGACAGAAACAAACTGTTCAAGGGAACTGTTGCTAAAGAAGATCGCTCATTGATGAATATCTGCTTTGTTATGAACGAAGAATACCAAGATCTTGAAAAACCATTCTTCGAGTTCGCTACCGAACGTGGTATGGTTGGTATCAAGGGACACCGTTCTGTTGGAGGTTTCCGTGCAAGTTGCTACAACGCTATGAGTGTTGATGGTGTGAAAGCACTGATTGCTTGCATGAAAGAATTCGAAGACAAACATTAATCCATTACAAACTACAAACTAATCATGATTTACAAATAGGCTAAAATAAGAAAATTAGGTGAGCATAATGATCCTGTTTGCTTGATACAACCTTATTTTAGCCTGTTTGTTCATCAATTCATGCGTAATCACTTCCTATTGTGGTTACGTACTTAATTAACCCATTCAATATTCTAAACAAATGAAAGTACTTATTGCTACAGAAAAACCTTTTAATGCAAAGGCAGTCGAGGCTATTAAAAAAGAGTTGGAGAGTCAGAATCATTGCGTTAAATTGTTAGAAAAATACACTTCTACCGATGAACTCAAAGATGCTGTTAAAGATGCAGAGGCGATGATAGTTCGTTCTGATAAAATTACGAAAGAAATCCTTGATGCTGCTCCAAAACTTAAAGTTGTTGTTCGTGCAGGTGCTGGTTACGATTCTATTGACACCGCTTATGCCAAAGAAAAAGGTATTGTGGTAGAAAATACTCCAGGTCAGAACTCTAATGCAGTTGCTGAATTGGTATTTGGCTTGTTGATTTATATGTGTCGTAGCTGCTTCTCAGGAAAATCAGGTTGTGAGCTGAAAGGTAAGAAATTAGGTATCTTGGCTTTCGGTAACATTGGTCGTCATGTAGCTCGCATCGCTAATGGTTTTGGTATGGAGGTATATGGCTTCAGCCGTTCGCATGCAGAGAATCCTAAAAAAGAAGATGGCGTACAGTTTGTAGCTACCAAAGAAGAGCTTTTCAAGCAGTGTGATATTGTCAGTGTACATCTTCCTGCTAATGAACATACAAAGCAAAGTGTTGGTTATGATGTTGTTAATTTGATGAAGAAGGGTGGCATTTTGGTAAATACTGCTCGCAAGGAAGTTATCAACGAACCAGAATTGTTGCGTTTAATGGGTGAACGTGAAGATCTTAAATTTGTGACTGATATCAAGCCAGATGCTGATGCAGAATTCGCAAAGTTCGAAGGTCGTTACTTTACTACTCCTAAGAAGATGGGCGCACAAACAGCAGAAGCTAACGCTAATGCAGGAATTGCTGCCGCACAGCAAATCAATGCTTATTTCAAAGACGGTTGCACTAAATTTCAAGTTAACAAGTAAACACTATGGCAACAATTAAACCATTCAAAGGTGTTCGACCTCCAAAAGATTTAGTCGAAGAGGTTGAGTCACGTCCATACGATGTCTTGGATTCTGAAGAGGCGAGAGAAGAAGCTGGAGATAATGAAAAGAGTTTGTATCACATTATTAAACCAGAAATCGATTTCGAGCAAGGAACTTCTGAATATGACCCACGTGTCTACGAGCAAGCAGCCAAGAACTTTAAGAAGTTCCAAGATAAAGGCTGGCTCAAGCAAGACGAACACGAAAACTACTATATCTATGCCCAAACCATGAATGGTAAGACACAGTATGGATTGGTAGTAGGTGCTTATTGTCAAGACTATCTCAATGGAGTTATTAAGAAGCATGAACTGACCCGAAGAGATAAAGAAGAAGACAGAATGAAGCACGTACGGGTATGCGATGCCAACATAGAACCAGTTTTCTTTGCTTATCCCGACAATAACACGCTTACGTCATTGATTGAGCGTTATGCCTCTGAAAAGCCTGAATACGATTTCATTGCTCCTATTGACGGTTTCAGACATCAATTCTGGGTAATCTCCGATGCGAAGGATATTGAAACGATTACAGCCGAATTTAAGAAAATGCCAGCCTTGTATATAGCTGACGGTCATCACCGTTCTGCAGCTGCTGCATTGGTTGGTGTCGAAAAATCGAAAGCCAATCCTAATCATACGGGTCATGAAGAATATAACTATTTCATGGCTGTTTGTTTCCCGGCCTCTCAGTTAACCATTTTAGATTATAATAGAGTGGTGAAGGATTTGAACGGAATGACATCAGAAGAGTTCTTAAAAGCTTTGGAGAAAAACTTTGATGTAACAGTGGAAGGAACGAAGAGTTACAAGCCACAGCAGTTGCATGAATTCTCTTTGTATCTGGACGGAAAATGGTATAGCTTGAAAGCAAAACCAGGAACATACAACGACAACGATCCGATAGGTGTGCTGGACGTAGACATTTCTTCTCGATTGATACTTGATGAATTACTTGGAATCAAGGATTTACGTTCAGACAAGCGTATTGATTTCGTTGGTGGTTTGCGTGGCTTGGAAGAGCTTGAGCGTCGAGTAGACAGTGGAGAAATGAAGATGGCATTGGCTCTTTATCCTGTTTCCATGCAGCAGATTATGGACATCGCTGATTCTGGCAAGATTATGCCGCCAAAAGCTACTTGGTTTGAACCCAAACTACGTAGTGGCTTGGTGATTCACAAGCTGTCATGATATCAGACGAATACAAGACAATATCACAAAAAATAGGCGAGGGATTTTACTCTGAGAAGAGGAGTAAATTCCTCGCCTTTGCGCATCATGTAACGTCAGAAGATGAAATAAAATCAATCCTTCTGGCGTACAAGAAAAAATATTATGACGCCCGACACTGTTGCTACGCGTATATGCTGGGGGCTGAACGTGTTAACTTCAGGGCGAATGATGACGGAGAACCGTCGAGTACGGCAGGCAAACCAATATTGGGACAAATCAATTCCTTCGAGTTAACCGACATTTTAATAGTTGTAATCCGCTATTTTGGTGGTACCAAGCTCGGTACCAGTGGACTCATTGTCGCCTACCGCTCAGCTGCTGCGGCAGCCATTGAGGCATCACAGATCGAGGTAAAACTGGTAGAAGAAACCATCACCTACACATTTGCCTATCCCATGATGAACCAGGTGATGAGAATTGTGAAAGATATGCAGCCTCGAATCGTTTCACAAACTTTTGACAACACCTGTAGTATCACGCTGGCCATTCGTCAATCAGAGGCCGAACGTTTGAAAAACGCACTTCACAAGCTGTCGTTTGAATGAAAAACAAGCCCACCGATAACAATCATAAATTCGGTGGCTCCCGTCCTGTCGACTTTGGTTGTCACATTCCCATTTTTTTTTCAAAAATAGCCCATCCATTTACACATTCATGTAACACATATGCAAACTCATTGACTTTGATGGACAATGTCATAGGGTTTGCGCCCTTATTCACATGTTATTGGCAGGTAAAGTCAATGAGTTTATAATGCGTTGACTGATTGGTTGTTTGATGATATGTCTTCGTGATGTTTGTTGGGCTGCGAAGGCTGGCCACACGGCATTGCAAACTTGTTCTTGTAGCCAATTGGTATGACTGTCGTGATGGTGAGCAGTGCAATTATAAAATAATTGATTGAAAATCTATTTTATAAGCAGAATGAGTCAAAAAAATGTGCTATCTTTGCATAAGTTGGGCGTCGCCTCACCAAAACAAGTAAACTTGCTTTGTATTCGGCTCGCACCAACTTTGCATAAGTTGGGCGTCGCCTCAACAAAACAAGTAAACTTGCTTTGTATTCGGCTCGCACCAACTTTGCATAAGTTGGGCATCGCCTCACCAAAACAAGTAAACTTGCTTTGTGTTCGGCTCGCACCATCTTTGCATAAGTTGGGTATCGCCTCACCAAAACAAGTAAACTTGCTTTGTGTTTGGCTCGCACCAACTTTGCAAAAGCTGCGGCAAGGAATTTTAGAATAATTATACTCCATTCAGGAGTGACTCAATAACAACAAGGTAATATATGGGTATTTTTGGTCTGTTCAATAAGAAGAAAAAAGAAACGCTTGATCAAGGTCTGGAAAAGACCAAGCAGAGTGTGTTCTCAAAGTTGTCACGTGCGGTTGCTGGTAAGTCTAAGGTGGATGACGAGGTGCTGGATAACTTGGAAGAGGTGCTCGTCACATCGGATGTCGGTGTTGGCACAACGCTGAAAATCATTGAACGTATCGAGCAAAGGGTGGCACGCGACAAGTATGTGTCAACCGCTGAACTCAATTCTATCTTGCGCGATGAGATTGCGGCCTTATTGGCTGAAAACAACACTGAGGATCACGAGAATTGGGACTTACCCGCCGACCATCAGCCGTATGTTATCTTGGTCGTTGGTGTCAATGGAGTTGGCAAAACCACAACCATCGGCAAACTGGCTTATCAGTTTAAGGCATCGGGTAAAAAGGTATTCCTGGGAGCTGCTGACACCTATCGCGCAGCTGCCGTGGACCAAATCAAGATTTGGGGCGAAAGGGTAGGCGTGCCTGTGGTGAGTCAACAGATGGGAGCCGACCCGGCTTCGGTGGCGTTTGATACGCTGCAGAGTGCAAAGGCCAATGGGGCCGACGTGGTGTTGATTGATACGGCAGGTCGCTTGCACAACAAAGTGGGCTTGATGAACGAATTGAAGAAAATCAAGGATGTGATGAAAAAAGTGCTGCCTCAGGCTCCTGATGAGGTGTTGCTCGTCTTGGATGGTAGTACGGGACAAAACGCTTTTGAGCAAGCAAAGCAGTTCTCTGCCGTCACTCAGATTACCTCGCTGGCCATCACAAAATTGGATGGAACGGCCAAGGGGGGCGTGGTCATCGGTATCAGCGACCAACTGAAGGTGCCTGTAAAATATATCGGACTGGGTGAACAGATGGATGATTTGCAGCTGTTCAACAGACGAGAGTTTGTAGACAGTTTGTTCCAGCACGAATTATAACAGAAAGTCCATAATTTTGAAGAAGAATCAGATAGATATCATTACGATGGGCTGCTCAAAGAATCTCGTTGACAGCGAGACACTGATGAAGCAGTTTGAAGCGAATGGGTACGACTGCACGCACGACAGCGAACAACCTGATGGTGAGATTGCAGTAATCAATACATGCGGATTTATTGAAACAGCTAAAGAGGAGAGCATCAATACGATACTTCAATTTGTTGAAGCGAAGAAAGAAGGTCGTTTGAACAAACTTTTTGTCATGGGTTGTCTCAGTGAACGCTATAAGAATGAGCTTGAAAATGAGATTCCTGAGGTGGACAAATTCTATGGCAAGTTCAATTACAAGCAGCTGTTGGCTGATTTGGGAAAGGCTGAAATCAAGGCTTGCAACGGTCAGCGACATCTCACGACGCCCGCTCACTATGCCTACATTAAAATATCAGAAGGCTGTAATCGTCACTGCGCTTATTGTGCCATTCCCCTCATAACTGGCAAGCATGTCAGCCGACCGAAAGACGAAATTCTGCAAGAGGTTCGTAACTTGGTGGCTGATGGGGTGAAAGAGTTTCAAATTATCGCCCAAGAGTTGACTTATTATGGGGTGGACCTTGATGGCAAACGACATATCGCTGACTTGATTAGTGAGATGGCTGACATAGAAGGTGTTGAGTGGATACGCTTGCATTATGCTTATCCAAACCAGTTTCCACTTGAGCTTTTGGACGTGATGAACGAGAAACAAAACGTTTGCAAGTATCTTGATATCGCGCTGCAGCATATCTCCGACTCGGTACTTGAGCGCATGCACAGGCATGTGAACAAGCAGGAAACCATGGATTTGATTCGCACCATCCGAGAAAAGGTGCCAGGCATTCATCTGCGCACCACGCTGATGGTCGGGTTTCCCGGCGAAACAGAGGAAGATTTTCTGCAGTTGCTCGACTTTGTTCGATGGGCCCGATTTGAACGCATGGGTGCTTTCATGTATTCGGAAGAGGAGGGAACCTACGGTGCCAATCACTATGCAGACGACGTACCTGAAGATGTTAAGCAGCGAAGGCTGGATGAGTTGATGGCGGTTCAGCAGGAAATCAGTGCCGAGATAGAGGCTGCAAAGATAGGCTCAACCATGAAAGTAATCATTGACAGGAAGGAAAATGACTATTTTATCGGGCGATCGGAATTTTGTTCCCCAGAGGTTGATCCCGAAATATTAATACAAGGTGGACAGAAGGCCGTGCAGATTGGTTCTTTTTATCAAGTGAAGATCACTGATGCCGAAGAGTTTGATTTGTACGGCGAGATTGTCTAAACATATACAGCAAGTTCCATGAATAACAAAGAGTTTATTGCAGAATTGTCACGACGTGCGGGCTATACGCAAGAACAGACGCAAAACTATGTCCGTACGCTCGTGGAAGAAATGACAAACATTCTTGGAGAGGGCGAATCGATTGCTATCCCTTCCTTCGGTACTTTTGAAGTGAAAAAGCGGATGGAACGCATCCTGACGAATCCTTCAACAGGCAAGAAGATGTTGGTTCCTCCCAAATTGGTTCTTAGTTTCAGGCCCATACCTTCCGTCAAAGAACAGTTGAAGAAAGGAGGCGACTCATGATAAAAATCACAGATTTGGCGAGCGTGTTGGAAGAACAGCACCAGCTATCGAAAAGTGAGGCCGAATTTTTTATCCCTTTGCTCGTAGACGTTTTGACAACGGGCCTTAAGGCCGATAAACAAGTTAAAATTAAAGGACTTGGAACGTTCAAGGTAACATCCGTTAATGCCCGTGAGAGTGTGGATGTGAACACGGGTGAACGCATCATCATTGAGGGGAGAGAGAAGATTTCCTTCACGCCCGAACCAGTCTTAAGAGATAAGGTGAACAGCCCGTTCGAGCAGTTTGAGACGGTTACGGTGAGCGATGATGCCGATTTTTCGGAGATAGATGAGCGTTATCAGCAGCTCGATGAACAAGAAAACGATGACAGCAGCGCACCTGTGGAGACCGTTTTGCCTGTGGAAGAAAAACAGGTTGAAGTTGAACCGCAGGACAATCTTCAAGAAAAATCATCACCTGAACCATCACCTGGACCGTCATCTACTGTGAATGAGGAGGTGTTGGTTACCAACGACACTGAGCCTCGTTCTGGCAATCTCATTGAAGATGGAGTGCGTGAGCAAGAAGTGATTGAGGTTCCGCCCATTGAAGGAACTCCTGCGGTTGATGACCAGCCTGTCTTGGAAGAAGGAAATGTTACAGAAAAAACAGATAACAAGTCGCACTCACCAATAAAGGAAAACGAAGAAAAAGAATCACTTGAGTTAGCCGAACTGAATGAGTTGAATGAAAAAAATCAACAGTTGCGTGCTAATTTGGCTCGAACTCAGCGAAATCAAAAGATACTGATTGGTGCCGTATGTGCTTTGCTGTTAGTGGCATGTCTTGGCGGTTATTATATCGGTAAGCAGTTTGCGGCTCGTGATAATCGAATAGAGCATTTGATGGCAGAGCTGCATGCTGTTAAACAAGCTGCGCAAGTGAAGGAAAACGTGGCTGGTGTTCAAGGCGAATCGGCCTCAGAAAATACGTCGGTAAACAGTGAGGGACAGGAAAATACGTCTGCTGCTAATCAGAGTATGCAATCAATAGAGCAGTCTGACAATGGTGTTCAAGACGAGAAAAAAGAGAAGGATGCAGCTGCTAAAGTGGCATCTGAGAGCGTCAAGCGTGACCAGTCACATCAGAACAACCAAACAATGGCCTCAAAATATGATTCAGATCCGAGAGTTAGAACCGGTGCCTATGTCATAACGGGTGTGGCACAAACCGTAACGGTGCGTAAAGGACAGACCTTGACTTCTATCAGTAAAACTTACTTGGGGCCTGGCATGGAGTGCTACATGGAGGCTGTCAATGAGAAGAAGGAAGTGAAGGAGGGTGACAAAGTTAAAATCCCGGCATTGAAATTAAAGAAGAAATCTAAATAATTTATAGAACACCCCTTTGGTGTAAAATCATTTAATAATAATATAACATATGAAAAAAGCCTTTCTGTTCTTTTCTATTTTAGCTTCTTTCTTACATATGTCCATTCCGCTTAGTGCACAAAACCAAGCGAAACTAACCATGAGTTTTAATGATGAAGCCCTAATAAGTGTTTTTCAGCGATTGGAAAATCATTCCGATT
>CAKOVA010000001.1 GCA_934120735.1 uncultured Prevotella sp. | reverse complement strand
CCAATAACCCTTATATGCTGCCAGACATATAAGGGTTGTTTGTTAGTGTGAAAGACGGCTAATATTGGATGGTTACCTTGCAAATCACCTGCGTTCAAGAAAATCGTGAACGACTATCTAGAAAAAATCCACTCACTTGAGAAGTTGATGCTCAAATGAGTGGATATGATGATTTCAATAATCTGGAAGAATTACCACAAATCCAAGCGGTTTTTCTTCGGAATAAAGAGCTTGTCGCCTTCTTTCACGTTGAAAGCCTCGTACCAAGCGTCAACGTGAGGCAGTGCACCATTGACGCGCCACTTGCCCAACGCATGTGGATCGCGCTTCACGCGGTTGCGTATTTCCTGCTCGGTGATGTTCTGTCCCCACACGCCTGCATAGGCCAGGAAGAAACGTTGATCGGCCGTAAATCCGTCTTTTGTCTTCAAAGGCTTCTTCGCCGTGGCGTTCTTGTATGCCAGGAAACTAACCTGCAATCCGCCATGGTCGGCCAAATTTTCACCCAACGTAAAGCGTCCGTTGGCCTTAAGGTCGGGCAAAACATTGATGTTGGAGAAGAAATCGGCATACATATCGGCTCGCTCGTTGAAGCCTTTCGCATCGTTGGCAGTCCACCAATCGTTCATATTGCCATTGGCATCGTACTGACGACCTTGGTCATCGAATCCATGTGTCATCTCATGACCAATCACCACGCCTATGGCACCATAGTTGAAGGCCTCATCGGCCTTGGGGTCGAAGAACGGATATTGCAGGATTCCCGCTGGGAAACAAATCTCGTTGGTGGTAGGATTGTAATAGGCGTTCACGGTTTGCGGCGTCATGAACCACTCATCACGGTCGACTGGCTTACCCGCACGCTCGGCAATATGATTTTCGTGTGCGAACTGGCGGCATGCCATAACGTTCTCATAGAACGACTTAGCGGGGTCGATGTTCAACTTAGAATAGTCGCGCCACTTGTTAGGATAGCCAATCTTTACATAGAATTTATCCAACTTCTTATGCGCTTCGGCCTTGGTTGTATCGCTCATCCATGTTTGTGCATCAATACGTTGGCCCAATGCAATTTGCAGATTGCGCACCAAGTTCTCCATCTTCTTTTTCGAACTCTCGGGGAAATAACGGGCTACATACATCTTGCCGAGCGCCTCGCCCATCTGTGCCTCAACCTGATTGGTGGCACGTTTCCACAGAGGATAATCCTCCTTGCGACCACTCATGGTCTTACCAAAGAAGTTGAAGTTGGCCTCACGAATTGCATCGGTGAGATAGCTTGATGACGACATGATGACATCCCACTCCATCAGTGCGCGCAAATCGTCGGCCGTAGCAGCAGCCGACAGCTTGTCATATCCTTCCAGGAATGACGGTTGGCCGACAACCATCGTCTGGATGTACTCACTCTTCACGCCCTCCGCATTAGCCATGCCTTCGAGGTTGATGTTGGGGTAATTGGCCTTGAACTCTTTCAAAGTCATCTTGTTGTAGTTGGCTTGTGGGTCACGAAGCTCCGTCATGCTCTTTGATATCAACGCAAGTGCGGTCTCGGTTTTGAAAATGATATCCGCCTTTGCCTTTGCCTGAGCCTCATCGAATCCATAGAGGCTGAACATGCGCGCGATATGCTTCTTGTATTCGTCGCGAATGGCTACGGTGGCCGCATCGTTGTTGAGGTAATAGTCCTTCTGTCCCAACGTTAATCCACCCTGACTGACGTTCAGAATGTTCATCGTCACATTCTTTTCGTCAGCAGCGAAGTAAGTACCGCAAGCGACACCATATCCCTGAGCGGCATACTTCAATTGCAGTTGCTCCAAATCTTTCTTCGTTTTGGCGGCTTCCATCTCATCCAACAAGGGTTTCACAGGTTTGATGCCCTCCTTGTTTCGACGGTCAGCATCCATGGCGAGCTTGTAGAAGTCGGACAGCTTTTGCTCCATCGTACCTTTCTTGTACGTCTTCTTCTGCAACTCACCCAGGATGGTGTTAATTCGCTTGTTGTTGTCTTCGGCCAACTGGTCGAAGCTGCCAAAGCGCGAATAAGCCGCTGGCAGCGGATGTTTCTTCTGCCATCCGCCCGTGGCAAACTGGTAAAAATCATCGGCTGGGCGGACAGACTTGTCAAAATTAGCCTCAACAAGTCCCGATTTTGATTGTGCCATACCCATCGTGGGTGCCACCATCAACATCATGATTGGAAATAAATGTTTCATAAATTTTAAAGTATTTTAGTTTACGAGTTTACAAGTTTACGAGTTTACAAGTTGATAGTTAACAAGTTGATAGTTCACAGTTCAAACCTCAAAGTTCAAAGTTCAATGTTCAAAGTTCAAAGTTCAAAGTTTCTCCATTTTCTCATTAAGCTCCATCCATCGTTCATTTTCCGCATCCAATGCCCGTTGAACGGATGTGTATTCAGTGACCAACTCCATGTTTGACGCATTTTCTGGTTGTGAGAGAATGGTGTTTAGCTCGGCGATACGCTTTTCCATGGAAGCAATTTTAGCTTCACTCTCCTCGATGCTCCGTTTTAGTTTGCGTACTTTCTTTTGCTGTTCTTTCCGCTGGAGATATTCTTCAGCCCCACTCTTTTCTGTTTTTGAAGTAGTTTGCAATGGTTGTGATGCACCCGACTGTGTGTTTGTGTGCAAAAGAGAATCGATGCTATGGTTATCAGCGTCATCGCCCAACGACTGCGCATGACTACGGATGAAGTCGTAGATGCCACCCAGGTGTTCTTTCACCTGTCCGCCACCGAACTCGTAAACCTTGCTCACCAGGCCGTCGAGGAAGTCGCGGTCGTGGCTCACCAGTATCACCGTACCATCGAAAGCCTGTATGGCCTCCTTCAAAACATCTTTTGATGGCATGTCCAAATGGTTGGTAGGCTCGTCAAGAATGAGCAGGTTGACGGGTTGCAAGAGTAAACGTATCATCGCCAACCGGCTGCGTTCGCCACCCGATAACACCTTAACCTTCTTCTCAGACGTTTCGCCACCGAACATGAACGCACCCAGCAGGTCGTTGATTTTCAGTCGCATGTCACCCGTTGCCACACGATCAATTGTTTCGTAAATCGTCACGTCTTCATCCAGCAACTGTGCTTGATTCTGTGCGAAATAGCCTATCTGCACGTTGTGACCCACCTTCAGGGTGCCGGTATACGGAATCTCACCCATAATACATTTGACTAAGGTAGATTTACCTTCGCCATTTTTACCGACAAAGGCAACCTTCTCCCCACGTTTAAGGGTGAAAGTAACGTCTTTGAACACCGTATGAGAGCCATAATCTTTGCGAAGTTCATCACAAATAATAGGGTAATCGCCACTTCGAAGGCATGGAGGAAACTTCAAGTGCATGCGTTTGTTATCAACCTCATCAACTTCAATGGGTTCTATCTTTTCCAGTTGACGGATGCGCTGTTGCACCTGAATGGCCTTGGTTGCTTGATAACGGAAACGCTCAATGAAGGCTTTTGTGTCGGCTATTTCTTTTTGTTGGTTTTCATAGGCACGCAATTGCTGCTCTCTTCGCTCAGCTCGCAAGACGACGTATTGATCGTATTTAACTTTATAGTCTTCGATGTGGCCACAAGTAATCTCTATCGTACGGTTGGTTACATTATTGATAAAAGCACGGTCGTGACTAACCAGCACCACTGCTTTGGCTGATTGAGCAAGAAATTGTTCCAACCATTGTATTGACTCGATGTCGAGATGATTGGTTGGTTCGTCCAGCAACAGCACGTCAGGCCGACGCAACAAAATCTTCGCCAGTTCGATTCGCATGCGCCAACCACCAGAGAACTCCGACGTAGGACGTTCAAAATCGGCCTGAGTAAAGCCCAGTCCGGTGAGCGTTCGCTCCATTTCGGCCTCATAGTTCTCGCCGCCCATCATCAAATAGCGATCGTGTTCCTGCGTAAACTTCTCGACCAGTTCCATGTACGACGCACTCTCATAGTCGGTACGGTTGGCCAATTCGTTCTGCATGTGTTCCAGGTGTTCCTTCATGCGCATGCTATCAGAAAAAGCCTTTCGTGTTTCTTCCTTGACAGTTGTGTCGTCGGCTATCTTCATCACCTGCGGAAGATAACCAATGGTGGTGTCATTAGGAACCGAAACGACACCCGCAGTAGGTTTCTGTTGGCCGTTGAGAATCTTGAGTAAGGTAGATTTACCAGCCCCGTTCTTGCCCACCAATGCGATTCTATCACGCTCATTGATGACAAAACTCACGTCGCGGAACAAGGGTTTCACTCCAAATTCTACCTTCAAACCTTCTACTGATACCATGAATATCTCGTTAAATTTAGTCGCAAAGTTATATTATCCCCCGTCAACGCTGCGCTTCTTAACAGCACAATCACGCTTGCTTTTCTTCCTTCTGCTTGCGCTTACGAAACTCGTTGAAGCATACTAAGATAATCAGTACCACCAACAAAGCAAAGGAAATATACGCGATGGTCTCCGTACGATTGACTGATTTCGGGAAGAAACTCAATACCACCGTATGCTTACCGGGTTTCACCTGGATGGCACGAAGTATGTAATTAACCCGACCAACCGGCACTTCCTCGCCATCAACCGTGGCCGTCCATTCCGGATAATAAATCTCAGAGAACACCACCACGCCACCTTTGCTCGACTCTACCTCGTAAGTCAGTTGATTGGGTTCATACTTCTGCAGCGTTACTACCGACGAATGGTCTTGCGCAACGGCCTCACCAAGTTGTTGTTTAAACTTCTTGTCAGCTACAGCCTCAGTACGAAGATTCATCTTTCCTATACGTTCAATTTCCTGATTGGCATTATCTACATACGTCAATTTATCAACAAACCACGCATTACCAAAGGCGTATGGATTTTTGAGTGGAACGGTTTGTCCACCCTGCAATGGCATGATAAAGAACTTAGTGTTCAGCATATTCAGCACAGGCGAAATGCTATCGCCATTTAATTGCGTCATGTCGCCCTGGGCTTCCATAATTCCTTTCATCAGGTTTTGCATTTCAGGAGTGATATAAGCCTCTATCATTTCCTGATAACGGCGCAACTTGGCCGGATGATAGCCACCAATGCTCTTGTGGAAATAACTGGTTTCGTTCTCGTTAAACGTACTCGTTGAGAGATTCAACACACGATAGTCGAGTTCTTTGGTCTGTAGAATTTGCTTGTCGGTGGGTGTCATTTCGATGGGATTTTCACGCACACTCTTCTCAACAAACATGCTATCGTACAAATAACGCTTGTTGACAGCCCACATATCTACCAAGCACAACAGGGTAAGACCACCGATGAGCCATGTTGTACGTATTTTTCTTGCCTTGTAAAGTAGTAGGAACAAGGTACCAATGAGGATAATCACAAACGAACGCCAGCAGTCTGATGTGAAGATAGCTTGCCGCATAGCACGAAGATTTGTCAACAGTGCGCCCTGATATTCGGAAGGAATATTCTTCATAGCCTCCAACTCTGCCGTGGAAACATAGTCGGAGAAGAACACTGTTGGCATCAGTGCAAACAGCAAACAGAACCCAGCAGTGAGGCCAAAGCTAACATATACATATTTTAATCGTTTGTTCAATAGTTCGGGTTCGTCGATGATTTTCTTCAATGCCATCACGGCCAACAGCGGAATGGTAAACTCAGCAATGACCAATATCGACGCCACGGTTCGGAATTTGGCATACATGGGCACGCAATCGATGAAGAAATTGGTAAGCGGCATGAAGTTTTTACCCCACGACAGCATGACAGACAGGATGGTAGCTGCCAACAAAGCCCACTTCATAGGCCCTTTCACGATGAACAGCCCCAAGATGAAGAGCATCATGACAAATGCGCCAACATACACAGGACCGCTGGTTCCGGGTTGTTCGCCCCAGTATTGACCTATCTGTTGATAGATTTCCGTGAACTGTGGATCAGCCTTTTTCATGGCAGTTTCGTTCATTGAGAGTGGAACAGACGCACCTCCTTTGGCATTAGGAATGAGCAACGTCCATGTTTCACCAATGCCATAACTCCACTGGGTGATATAGTCGCGCTCCAATCCACTATTGGTTTGGTTGGCCGAGTTGGGCTTCACCAGCTCGCTCTTGCCACGCATCGACTCTTTACTGTATTCCCATGTATGATACAGATTGCTCAGGTTGATGCAGATACCGATGGCAGCGGCGGCGATACACACGGCTGTTGCCTTACCAAACCGTGCCAACTGCTTGTCTTTCACGGCCTGAACCAAGAAGGCGATAACCATGAAGAAGATGATGAACAAATAATAATAGGTCATCTGCACATGATTGGCCTTCACCTCAAAGGCGGTAAACAAGGCCGTCAGGATGAATCCCCAGAGATATTTTCCCCTATAACTAAGCACAATGCCAGCAATCATTGGTGGCAGATAGGCCAAGGCCATCACTTTCCAGATGTGTCCGGCAGCAATGATAATGAAGAAATAACTGGAGAAAGCCCATATGACAGAACCCAAGACAGCCAGCTCCTTGCGGAAATCAAAAGCACGCAACAGGATGTAGAAGCCCAGCAAATAGGCAAACACATACCACACATTTTCGGGCAACCACAGGTGGTAAGCGTTCATCACCTTGCTCAGTGTGTCGGTACTTTTGTACGACGGAGCCGTTTGATAGGTGGGCATACCCCCGAACACCGAATTAGTCCATCGAGTTCGTTCACCTGTTCTTTCATAATATTCTGTTTGTTCATGCCCAAGACCCTTTCCTGCCGAAGCATCATGCTGGAACAGAATACGCCCTTCCAGACTGGCTGGAACGAAGTAAGCGAATGAAATCAAGACGAACAAGACGATGGCGGCAACATCCAACCCATATTTCTTCAAAGCTTCCATGAATAGCTGTTTTATGTTAAGATTTAGGCACAAAGATAACAAAACTTTACCGTTTACACCTGCCTGTGCTACCATTTTTTGTTACCTTTGCAGCTAAATAGCAAACAACAATCATGAAAATAGGTATCATTGTGGCCATGGAGAAAGAGTTCACGCAACTCAAATCCTTGCTCGAAGACATGCAGACACAACAACATCGGCATCTGTCAGTCATCACGGGACGCATTGGACAACACGAAATCGTGATGCAACAATGTGGCATTGGAAAAGTAAATGCTGCCATTGGTGCGGTGGAATTGATAACCCATCATCACCCCGACTTGGTGATATCATCTGGATGTGCGGGTGGTGCAGATGTGTCATTAAGTCCTACCGACGTGGTTGTAAGCACACAATGTTGTTACCACGACGCTTATTGTGGCAAAGAGTGTGAAGCAGGTCAAATCATGGGAATGCCCGCAAGCTACGCCTCTCCTGCCGAATTGGTGCGTAAGGCGTGTGCCATCGACTGCGGAACTAATATTCGCAGCGGCCTCATTGTAAGTGGCGATTGGTTTGTTGACAGCAAAGAGAAAATGCAACAAATACTTTCCTCTTTTCCCACAGCCATGGCTGTTGACATGGAAAGTTGTGCCATTGCCCAAGCCTGTTACCTTTATCACACACCGTTCATCTCCTTCCGAGTAATCAGTGATGTGCCTTTAAAGGATACGAATGCGGCACAGTATTATGATTTTTGGGAGCGATTGGCCAACCATTCGTTCCATGTCACTAAAGAGTTTATACAGATAGTGGGATAGTTTACAAGTTCACGAGTTGACAAGTTCACGAGTTGATAGCTTTCTCTGTTGACGAATCAACGATAAAACCCATGAATAAAGAAAAACCATCAACTCGTAAACTCGTCAACTAAAACCTCGTGAACTAACACCTCATCAACTAAAAAACTCACAAACTCATCAACTTAAAAATGAACAAGATTCCCTCATTCACCATCAACCACAACAAATTGTTGCGTGGTATTTATGTAAGTAGGCAAGACGTTGTCGGCTCTGAAGTCATCACTACTTTCGACATCCGCATGAAAGAGCCCAACCGTGAACCCGTGTTACACATCGGCGCCTTGCACACCATCGAGCATTTGGCCGCCACCTATCTGCGCAATGACGCTCAGTGGAAAGACAAAATCGTTTACTGGGGACCCATGGGATGCCTCACCGGCAACTACCTTATTATACATGGCGACCTGAAAAGCAGCGACATTGTCGACTTGATGATACGCACCTTCAGCTTCATTGCCAACTATGAGGGCGAGATTCCCGGCGCACAACCCAAGGATTGTGGCAACTACCTGTTACACGACCTACCCATGGCGAAGCTTGAATCACGCAAATTCCTTGAAGAGGTACTGCAGAAGATTGAAGACAAAAACCTTGTTTATCCAGAATAAGTCGTGGCTTAACAATGACTACAGCAACAATACGGAAATATTTTTCACATATTGTTGCTGAATATCCTATTTCCAAAGTTTTATCTTAGTTTCTTCGTTAAGGTGCTGCCATGAAGGGTTTTCGCCCGCACGACAACCACTTGCTTGGAAGGAACGTGCAACCTCACCGTTTTTTGTCTGTGGGCATCTGAGGCGGCAATCAGGGTTCCGTTAAGTGCGAACACCTGCACATGCGCTAAGTCCTCGCCCTGCACGTCAATCCAGTTACCACTTCGCATCATGCGTAGCGAGCTTTGTGTTGCGTCTATATGAGTGGTTTCGTCAGGGTAAACATTGTAAATACTGTTCGTAAACGACACTTCATAGGGAGCACAGTTCTCGTTCCACAAATCGCACTCCACGCCGTCTACCATGCCCATCAACGCCAATCGGTAGGTACGATTGTTGATGACGCATAAGTTATCTTTGTTCTTCAACCATCCTGTAACAAATATTTCATCGTCCCCTCCACTCGACAAGTTATATTGTTTTTGAGCACTACCGCCCAAGGATATGCGTCGCTTGGTTTGCGTATCAATCAAACAAAGCGTCAATTTGCCGTTGTAGGTAGCTTGAGGTGCAAGTTTCATCACCACTCCTATCTTGAGCAATGGATTGCTACTGAGGTCAACGTTCGTGGGTGATATGGAAGATCCACTGTTGTCTTGCACCATTCCCAAGAGTTGTATGAAAAGCTTATCGCTGGGCTTAGCAGCCTCTACCTGCAACGTAGACGGCTCGTTGCCATGCACCATACCCACCGTGGCAATGTTGTCGGCATCATATTGCTTAATTACCTCTACCTTCAGTTTGTATTCTTTGAGCTGCAGATTGTCGGGCAAGTGCATGTCCACCCTCACCTCTGTCTCGGCAAACATCTCAAAGTCCACCGCCTCTGCTGTTTGTCCTGTAGCAACCACATGACTTTCATCATCCACGAGCGACACCCTCACCGTGCCATCGAAGGGCGTACCCGTGAGTTTGCGTATGCTTAGGCACAGCGTGATTTTGTTGCCAGCAATACATGGTTTGAGCGTATAGGGGTGTGATGCCAATGCGAAAGGTGCCTTGTCATCGGGCTTCTCAAATAGGCGCACATCGTTGCCTTGCACCTGAAAGACTATGCGTGGTGCCGTTTTCATCTTGCACCATGCCCCATAGTTGTTCTTATCCTTAATGCTGGCGCATACGGGCAGCAAATAGTAACGTCCATCGGCAAGGTCTTCAAGATTCATCATAAACGTGCAAGTATCATTAATCAGCTGTCCCGATTGCAGCACGCCACCGTTATACTTGCCGCGTTCTGCGGTGTATCCGCCTTTGTCGTGCCATGCCGATGGCACCACTTTTACTTGTTCGCCCTGCTCGTTGTACACGCCCAAGCCAATATCTCCGGCAAACGTTCCGTCAGCTTGGTTCTTAAAGTGGTGATAACTAACCGTCATGGGTTGTCGTTTGTTGGTGGGCATGCCGCCAACTACGGTCATATTGCCCTCCGAGTTGAAACACAAGTTGGGGGCATCATCGGCAAGTTCGGCATCAATGGGTGCGCTTCCCGGCTTGTTGGGATGCACCAAAACTATCTGAACCTGTTTGTTGAAAGAGAGAGGTTTTCCTCCAAACTCCTGTCCTGTGGTGGCAAGGTTCAGTGCTGTGACGGAGAAGTAGCCGTCGCCACCGCCTCCCCAACCAAAGTTCATGTGAAAGAGGTTGTCCTTATCTACACCGTCTACCACCCATGCGTGTCCGCTACCGCCTGACTTCACGCTACCGCTGATGTACACGGGAAAGCCATTTTCTATCTCCTTGCGCAATATTTGGGTGAAAGCAGCTGCACCCTCATCAGATTTATTGAGCATGGAGGTGGAATAATTGAAATACGTTTTCAGTGCCTTGGCTGCCATGAAGGTTTGTGCACCGCTGGATGTGGGACTGTACTGCATGTTCACCGACACGCCCACATCACGCATGAGCAGCGCCACGGCATCGCAAGCCTCCGCATCGGCAAGTGCCATGCGTGTGTTGTATTTGGGTAACATCTTGTCCCATGGGTATACCGACTCACTGAAGTCCACGCTCATCGTGCGGTTGTCAGAGCGCACTACATACGAGTAGCTGCCCTTTCCCCGCTCCGGCCAGCGATGATAATACATGATTTGTGCTACCGCCGTAGCCACACATCCCGTGTATTTGTACCCCGTAAGACGACTGTAAGGGTCGTCTTGACTCCATGCCGTTGTGAGCAACGGAGCCACCTCCTTTCGGTTGGGAGGCGTAGTGGTAATGGTAGCTCTCGTGCCGGATTGCCTTTGTATTTGGTGAAAGGCGTCACGATAGGCACTCAGCAGGAATTTAAGTTCATCGCTTGCATGCAACGTGTCGAGCGTTCCAGTGTGCGAATAGCCCAACACTTGTCCCATGGCATCATCGCCTGCCACCACTACGAAACCCCGTCCGTGGCGGTCGTTATAAATATAATAAGGTGGTATACCATGCGAAGCCCTCGTTGCATGACGTTCCGAAAGATTCACATTGACATATTTGCGGGCAATGCTTATCGACTTGTCCACTGTTACTATCTTGCCCAAGGTGGGAATGCTCACCGTCGTGGCAAACACAATGCCCCATAAGGTGGGGCTTAACCATCTTTTTATTTTCATTTTTTTTCTTATATTATTTCAATTGCGAAAGATGGATACCATGCTGTCAACACCTTGATTGTGATGTCAATGCGCCCGACATTGCACGGCTATAAAACATCACATGTCCCTCACCGCACCATACACATGCTTTTAACATCCGCATAGAATTGAAATATACGAACATTCTTTGTTCGCTTGAGCCGACAAAATTACGTAAAAGATACGATATGTGTGTAAAAGAGAACTGAAAAACGGAAATTGATACCATCCTGTTCACTACAGCAGAGTTATTATCACAAATCAGGTACTTGTAAGATGTTGATTTCCAATAGAATTCGAAAGCAGAACCAAACTCAATGACTTTAGCGTCCAAACTCTATGCTATTGGACACCAAACTCTATGCTATTGGGCACCAAACTCCATGCTCTTGAAATAACAACCGATAGGCATCATCGAAGAAGCGTTTTCAGTTTACAATTTAGAAGATGATGGAGAATAATCTTTTGTGAGGGACTGTATTTACTGATCAGAGGTCAAACACATAACCAACCGTGAAGGTGAACACCTTGTTTTTCATGCTATCTTGGGTATATTTGTTCATCTTGGTCAGGCCAAAGTTGTATCTTGCATCCAGCACCACATGGCTGTACTCCAACGAAAAGCCCACAGGAATGGAAATGTCGAAGCGCTTTGTGTAGGACAGGTTGTCATATTTTTCGGCGTAGGCATACAGCAAATTCCCTTTCTCGTCAGTCTGATAATGCACTTTTCCTTCCTTGTCAACCGTAAATTGCGACAACGTTGCGCTACCTTTTGCCGACAAGAGATAGCCCATCTGCACGCCAGCATTGAACGAAAGACCAGGAAGAACCGCCACATGAGCCATCAAGGGAAGCGTGAGATAATCGTATTTCCACTGAACATCATCAGACGTATAGTGTACTTTTGCCTTATCAATCGTTTCTGATGGCGGAAACCGCATTCCCTGAACCGAATAAAACACACCGGCAGAGAATGCCACCTGATCCACCGCTTGATACTGTACGTCCAGTCCACCGATAAATCCTTCGCGGTATTTTGATTTCTGCTCAACTTCATTCTGCTGCCCATCAGGGTACAAACCACCAATGACAACGTCAAAATTAGAGATATTTGCCAAGTTCACCCCTACCTTGGGAATCAATGACCACGTCCCAACACTGCGTTGAGCCGTGGCAAATGTGCAGGCCATCAACAGGGCCATAGACAGCAATAACTTCTTCATGATGCTTATTTTTTCTATATAAACGGAGGAAGGGCATGATTTATTACAAAAGAAGATGAAAAGCTGATACACTAAAGACAGCATAACAGACAGAGACAGATAAATAAACGAAAAGTAAACACCAAAGCAAAACGAACGCGAAAGATGGCTTCAACAGGCTCTTGCTCACAAACATTTGGCATGGTTAACGGCCGATGATTTGATCTTTTTCGTTATCTTTGTACAGCAACCAAGCATTTTTGGAATGGAACAATATATCGACACATACGCCTCTCCCTTAGGAATCATCACCATGGGCAGCAATGGCAAGCAGCTTACAGGATTGTGTTTTGAAGGACAAAAGTACTTCGATCACCCGCCAGGTGACCGACCTCAACATCTCTCTCTCCCCATTTTTGATGAGACTCGCACTTGGCTCGACGTTTATTTTCAAGGCAAACGTCCTACGTTCACACCCCCGATGCTGCTGAACGACACACCGTTTCGCAGGACTGTATGGCAGTTATTGTTGACCATTCCGTATGGAGAAACCACTACCTACAAAGACATTGCCAGGCAATGGGCCAGGCAACACAGCGTGAAAAGCATGTCAAGCCAGGCGGTAGGCGGTGCCGTTGGACGCAATCCCATCTCCATCATCATTCCTTGTCATCGGGTTATCGGCACCAACGGAAGCCTCACAGGCTATGCGGGAGGGATGGACAGAAAGCGGTGGCTGCTGCAATGGGAACAAGAAAACACCGACAGATTTTTCATACCTCAAGAGTAAAAACGAACCATGAGGGACAGAAGGCAGCGAATCACGCTTAAACCATCAAGTTTACACCCCATTTGTTTTCCAACTCCTTGATGCGTTCTTGCGTCTGACGGATGAACGACTGGTAAGCATCGCCATCCGGATGGAACGGACGATGCGCCAAGGCGGCCTTCACAGGTTGCCAATCGGCCAAGAAAAGTTTGGCCTCCTGACTGAAAAAGGCATCCGAAAAACGTTCCCAGATGTATGCCACGGCTTGTTCGGACGGATGCAACATGTCTTCTTTGTAAAACCGATAATCGCGCAACTCGTCGTTCACAATCTCGTAAGCGGGGAAATAAGTCACCACGCCGGGATAACGCTCTTCCAACTGGCGGGTGGCCAAAAGCAGCGTGGCCTTGGACAGCTGACTGCCATGAAAGCCGTACTTGGCATAACGAATGGGACTGACGGTGAGGATGACGCGCACCTTGTCATTGCGCTTCACCAAACATTCTACCGCTTGAGACAGATAGGCCGCACACTCCTCCACGCTCAATTCAGCTTCACGGAACAAGCGTTGCGGACGCTTTTGGCAGTTGTCTACTATCTCGCCCGTTTCTTTCAAGATGTACACATGGTTGGTACCCAGGGTAAACACGGCCACGTTGGGGTTTACATCGGTGCGCTCTACTGTGTGCAGAATGCTGGCCGGATTGTACATCACGCCGTAAGGATTGACGGTGATGCGAAACTTATCTTCGACGAACCGCCGCCCCATGCTGTCAGCAAAGCATGAACCGACAAAGAGCATGCGCTCGAATGGCGGGATTTGAAACGAGGGCTGGTCTATTTTGACTATGGTTCTGAACTGCATAAGCTATCGATTGTGCCTTTCTACCCCATCAACACCACAAGGACTGCGATGAAGAGGAAGCAGGAAAAAACGTTAGGATGACAAAATTAATCATTTTTATCAAAAGACACTTGGCGTAACCCATATTTTATGGTAGATTTGCGATATTAATCAAACCCAAGACGAGCAATGGCACATTTCATGTCTAAAGACGCATTCCAACACTGGAAAGAAGGCCTGCAAAGCATTGTGCGGAGATTTCCGCTGACCCTGTTTTTCACCATCGCCTCATGCCTATCGCTGATGTACCTCAATCACGATCTGCTCTTTGACGGACAGAACAAACAATTAGAATTCTTCTTCGTTTTCTATCCACTCACGGCCACCATTCTGTCTTTGACACTCCACCTGTGGACGGAAGACATGCGTCAACGGCTCAAAGCATGGGGATGGCAAGGTGGCCTACATGCCCTTTGGCTGGCCCTGTGCATCTATTGGGCCACCGAATACGAACTATCCACAGGACAATGCATCGCCGCCTGCACATGCGTTGGCGCGATGCTCGTGGGCTGGTTCACATTGCCTTTCGCGCAACAAACGAACGACCGTCCAGCCATTAATTTCCTCATCAGGCTCGTGGGAAGCGGCATCATCGCTGCCGGCACATCTCTTGTTCTCTTCTTGGGCATCTTGTTGCTGATACAATCGTTCAAGTATCTGTTTAACATGGACATAGAGGAAACCCTCTATGCCGACACGGCTATCGTGTGTTTCACGCTGGTGGCCCCACTGTTATTCATGTTCCAGTTGCCGAAAGACGAACAGAAATACAGTCAATACAACTGGCTGCAACATAAGTTTGGCAACGGCATCATCCATTACCTGCTCATTCCGCTGCATTTAGCCTACGTCATTACGCTTTATCTCTATGCCGGAAAGATACTCGTTACCTGGGAATTGCCCAACGGATGGGTGTCTACATTGGTTTCGGTGCTTATGTTGCTCACCGTCATCATTCTGTTCTTGCTCTACCCTATTCACCAGCAAGGCCAAGCAAAGCCGGTAGACCGGCTGGCGGTTCGCTACCTTCCCATCATCGTTTTGCCGTTGCTGGTGCTGATGTCGATAGGCATTGGCCGCCGCTTCTCCGACTATGGCGTGACCATACAGCGTCTGTACCTGCTGCTGTTCAACCTTTGGTGCTACGCTGTCTGCATAGGTCTCATCGTCTGTCGGTCGCGCAAGGTGATGTGGGTGGCATGGAGTTTTGTCGCCATCCTGTTGTTGGTGTCGGTATTTCCAGTAAACGTATCAAGTTATACCCACAATCGTTTGCAAAAACAGGTACGCGAATTGTTGGCCGAACACAACATGACCAAGTTTCCGATAAACAGCAAAACGTATACAACCTTATTGAAACAGGTAGGATACCAACAGGCGAAAAGCTTTGCGGGTAAGCTGAACTACCTGAACAGAACATACGGTAGCCAGGCCATTGAAGACATCATCAACCCCAGGTATCTCATCGCCGACTATCAAGTAGAAGAGATGTACAGACAGCCAATGGCAGGTAGCTCTTCAACATCCATCCCCGAAAACAGGCTCATCAGCGACGAACACGAAGAAGAAATCCTATTGCCCATTCCGCCGGGTTACCGTTATTTTCAGAACATCGATCAATATACTCCGCAAAAAGACGCTAAAGTTGAGGGCGACAAACTACTTGTGACCATGAAATATCAACTGAATGGTAAAACATTTACGGACCATTACCAAATGAGTTTGGCGGAGATTGAACGAAAGGTCAATGGCAGAGAGAAGTTCTGCATGACTGCCACCGGCAAACAGACACAGCTTGTCATCACTTACCTGTACCTCTCGTATGGCGAAGACTTCGTCGACATGCAATACCGGGGTACGCTCTTCGTGAAATAGCACACGGCAGTAATCATGAAATGTGCGTCATCAAGCCCGCTTCACGGATGTTTCCATGGATTTGAACGGTGCATCATGTCGGTGGTTGAGGGTTCACCATCGGCTGATAGTCCGTCATGATACGCAAATAAAAACGGAAACTTGCTGCAAGTTTTAGCCGATGGGGGTTATCCCAAAGCTATTCCTCGCAGCAAGTTCCCGTTAAGGTTCGCGCTTCCTGAATTCATCAGAGTTACGAAGAGTTTTCAACAATTGACAACCATTCTTGTCTTTTTCTGGACGGGTGATGCGGTACTCTGCGGGCTGAAAGCCCAGAAGCACTCAGCCCTGGGCACCGCCCAGGGATTGGAACACATTAAGAAACTTGCGCCCCGAAGGGGCAAAAGCATCTGATTATCATTACATTGCGTTTGCTTTTGCCCTTGCAGGGCGTCCATCTACTCACATCCTTACCCAGGGCGATGCCCTGGGCTGAGTGCTTTTGGGCTTTCAGCCCGTTTATTTCTCATATCGTTTTCCAACAGAATGGCTGTATACTTGTTCCTGACTTCGTTACTTCTCTATCATAAGCACATAGGTTGCTAATACTCGACATGTTTGAATTACACAGGGTTACGCACGACAAAGTCAGGAATTCCTGTTAAGATTTACGCCTTATTATGCTAAAATGTGACCAGCCTTGAGCCGTCTTCCTGCTCTGCAATGGTTACCTTGACGGCATCTTTAGGCAGCAACTCTTCTACCAACTCCGGCCACTCGAGGAAGCAGAGGCGATGACTGTAAAAATAATCCTCATAGCCCATGTCGTACACCTCTTCGAGTTTTTTAATGCGATAGAAGTCGAAATGATAGATGGAGTCTTGCAACTTATTGGAATAATACTCATTGACGATGGCGAAAGTGGGTGAGGTAATGACATCCTCCACGTCCAAACATTCGCAAATGGCCTTGATGAAAGTGGTTTTACCAGCTCCCATTTTTCCGTAGAAGGCAAACACATTGCCCTTACCCATGTTGTCTATGAACTGCTGGGCAGCCTCTTTTATGCAATCTAATGATTTGATTTTAATTTCCATTTCTTTATCTTATTAATTTCTATGACCTATATTGTTTGATTGTTTTATCGCTTTCTGGGGGTGAGTGTAATCAGCGGAATGAGCATTTACTCGATGCTGATGCCACCATGTTGGAAGGTGTCCTTGTAGTAGGATACGTAATAATTGTAATTGTTGGGATAGGCAAAGAAGGTGTCGCCCGTGGCAAAAACGTAACTGGTACTAATGTTGGGCGAGGGCAACTGTGCGCTTCGAGGATCTTTAATGGTAAAGACTTCTTTGGCACTGTAACTCAAATTCTTGCCAAGTTTGTACCTTAGGTTGGTGTTGGTGTTGCGGTCGCCAATGATCTTGATGGGCTTTGAGGCGCGAATACTGCCGTGGTCGGTGGTCAACACCACTTTATAGTCGCTCTGTGCGAGCAATTTCATCAACTCCGTCATCATGGAATGTCGGAACCAGCTCTTGGTGATACTGCGATAAGCCGACTCGTTGTTGGCTAACTCGCGCACCATCTTGGACTCGGTTCGGGCATGTGACAGCATGTCGATGAAATTGACCACCAGCACGTTCAAGTCGTTCTTCTTGAGTTCATGCAGCTTGTCGAAAAACTTTTCTGCCCCACTCGAATCGTTCACCTTATTATATGAGAAGCTGTGATGACGACGGTAACGCTCGATTTGTGTCTGTATGAGCGGCTCTTCATTGAGGTTTTTGCCCTCCTCTTCGTCTTCATCAACCCACAAATCGGGAAACATTTCGGCGATTTTGTTGGGCATCAACCCGCTGAAAATAGCGTTTCGGGCATACTGTGTGGCCGTAGGCAAAATGCTGACATACATGTCTTCCTGCAGTTCGAACAGGTCACCAATCTCCTTGGAGATGACTCGCCACTGGTCATAACGAAAGTTGTCGATGACAATGAGAAACACTTTTTCGCCAGCATCGAGCAGTGGAAAAATCTTGTTCTTAAACAAATCGGGACTCATCATGGGCCTGTTGGTCTGAGAAGGCGCTACCCACTCGAGATAATGCTGCTTGATGTATTTGGCAAATCCGAGGTCGGCCTCTTCTTTCTGCATTTGCAACATCTCTGTCATGCTGCTATCTGTCGAACTCAGTTCCAGCTCCCAGTGAACCAATCGTTTGTAGATATCCATCCAATCGCCCAGTGATTGGCAATTCATAATTTGCATGGAGATGTCTTGGAAACTCTGTTGATAGCCCGATTGCGTCACCTCCGTTACAATTTCTTTGCGGTGGATGTTCTTTTTAAGCGTCAACAAAATCTGGTTGGGGTTCACGGGTTTGATGAGATAGTCGGCTATTTTTGAACCAATGGCCTGATCCATGATGTTCTCTTCCTCACTCTTGGTGACCATCACGACAGGTGTTGCCGGACTAATTTCCTTGATGCGCTGCAAGGTTTCCAATCCGGTGAGTCCCGGCATCATTTCATCCAGAAGCACCAAGTCAAAGGTGTGCTGGCGACATTGGTCAATGGCGTCCGACCCATTGCTCACCGTCACCACCTGATATCCTTTCTTTTCGAGGAAGATGATGTGTGCGCGAAGCAGTTCAATCTCATCATCTACCCATAACAATAGTCCATTGCTCATAATTAAAATCCTTCTAAATCATAATATTCATCACCCAAGTCGATGACCTTTGGTTCAGCTTTTTTCTTTGCCTTTTCATCCTTAGAAGCCGGTTTGGCGGGTGTTTTCTGATTGTTCTTTTGAGACTTTTCTTTTGGAGAGTTCTCAAAATAAATAATCGTTTCACCAGGACGTTGCGGCTGTGGCTTGTTGGGAACCGTCTTAGGTTGCGTTTTCGTTTGCGGCTTCACGGCTGGTGTCTTGGCGTTAGGCACTTTCAACGGTTGCACACGGGGAGTGGTTTGCTGTTTTTTAGGCTGGTCGGCAGGCAGCTGAAGAATGGTTTCTCGCTGCGGAACAGTTTTGTCTTGCGCCTTTGGCAAGGGTGTTTCAGTAGGAATCACCGTGCCACCTTGTTCGTTTTGCTTCGTTTTTTCCTCTTGCGGAACAACGAGGGTTCCACGATCTACTGGCTCAATTTCGAGGCCATTGTCTATAAAGGTGCTATCATCCAGCAGGTGGTCTATCTCTTCTACCGATGGCTTGCGCTGCGGTTCGGTAGGTATTTCAGCTGGTTCTGTGAGCAGCTGGAACGTACTAATCTTCAAAGGTGCAAAGTGCTTGTTATAATATTGATCATAATCATCATAGCTGAATGTGGTGCCCAGCAATTGAAGATTGGCATCGCTGATGACAAACGAACGCGCCTTACCCACGAGAGAAGTGAGGTTGTTTTGGCGATGGAACGCACGAGCGTACTGCAAAGCCTCGTCAAAATTACGGAAGCCGGCTATCTTCATCAAGTGCAAACCTGCATCTTCATCAATGGTAACATCAAAATTGCGTACCACATAACGGGTAAAATTGTACTTGGCCACCTGGTAGAGCAATTGATTCTCTTGAACAGAATCAGGATGATAGACGAGCATGAACGTGAAGTCCGTGTTTCGTTCGTTACTGAACTGACGGGCTGCAATAGAGTCACTATCACTCAACACAGCCGAACGCCGCGACCACACCTCGCCCATGTCAAACTTACCACCGTGCAATCGTCTGCCTGCCTGTACGCCATTGATAATCATGCCAGCCATGTTGCTGAGGCTACTCTCGGGGAATTGTTCCACCAACTTCCGCATATCAGCCAAACAGCCGTCAGCATCACCATTGTTCAACTTACTTAAACCTCCGATGAAAAGGAATTTGTCACGATTGGCACCTAATGGGAAGCGGGTTGATGAAAGATGTGTATTGCTGTGCACCTCATCGTAGCGATCAGCCTTAAACGCATTGTAGGTGGCCGCATAGAGGGAATCCTCAAGTTGCACACCAAACTGCGCGTTCTCACGGAAATGAGGGTCGGTGAGAAGAACGGTCCACTCACTTTTCGGATGTTGCGCCTTGAGCAGCTGTATGTAGCGAGCTGCAACACCCGACTGCCCCAGCCTTGAATACAACAGGAACAGGTGATAATAGGCTTCATCGATATGCTCGTAGGAAGGATAGCCGTCAACCAGCCGCCGCAGAGCCTTCTCACTCAACTTCAAATTGTCCAGTTTATCCTTAAAGATGACACCCGAATGAAATAATCCATCCATGATTTGGAGATTGCTGGCCGCAACTTGTTCGGCAGTAAACGGTATCTGCGCCAAATAGTATGCACGCTTGTGTGGATCGTTCTGGACACTATCGGGAACCTGACTGAGTGAATCTGTCACCGCTTCCGCTTGTTGTAAGGAATCGAGTTGTGATTCTGTCATCTGGTTTGTATCGCCAAACGACACCACCGTTTTATTTGTTCGTTGCCAATTGTCAACGTTTTCCCGCTTTCCCCACAATCGTTCAAAAGCGGTCTTACCTTGGTTAACAGCCATTTGGTTATAAAAATACCATTGGCCGTCACCTTGTTTTTGAGGGGTTGGCGTGGGTGGTCGGTAAGGAGTAGGTCTTTGATTATCAAAATAACTATCATCCCCTCCGGCCATCGAGCTTTGACCATTCTGCTCAGCCAGGCGATCAGCCTCTTCTTTTTCTTTCTTTTTCAACGCATCAATGACACGGTCGATAGCTGCATAAAGTTTTGGTTCAGGCAGTTTGGCCAGTGCTTGTAGGGAATCTTGCAATGCAACAGCATCGGTGTAAGGCACCAGCTCATCAAGAACTTTCGAGCGATAAGACAGCTCTTCATAATCTTCACGCTCTTTATCCAACAATCCTATCGCTTCGCCATAACACCGCTGGGCATCGTTATATTTCTCACGTTCCCAATAAAGGTCACCAAGTTTCAGCAGTAACACACCTTTTTCAATGCCGCTGCGGGTTGCACCTTTGTTTCCCTTCTCATACGCATCGATAGCTTGGAGGGTATCTTTCTTGGCCAAATAAATATTACCAATGGCATAATAAACCTGATCCAGATAGTCCTTATTGTTTTCATTAACTGCCATACGACGCAGTTTGGCAATCATTTTCTTGGCTTGTGTACCCGCCATCACCTCGGTCATGGCAACACGAGCGTTGAACTCAACCTCGTAAGGGGGATGCTGTCTGAGTACTCGCTGGTATGACTTGTAAGCCTGTTCCTTGTTTCCAACAGCCTCATAGAGCTGCCCTAACAGAAACCACTGGCGAGCTTTCTGCTTGCGACGTATCTCGTGTTTGATGACTTTGCGGAGGTAAGGAATGGCTTTATCGTACTCCTTCGTGTGTAGATAATAGTCGGCAAAGGTATAATCCCACTCTTTTTGTGCCTGCCAGTGAATGGAATCGCGCTGCATGTTGCGAATGACGTCTTCGGCATCGTACAACCAATCTTGCTCAATATAGCTTTTGGCGAGCCAGGCTCGTGCACGGCCATAGATGGAAGGCTGCGACTGATACAGACGACTCATGTATGAAAAGGTTGACGCAGCCTCTTCAAAAGCGCCCGAATGGAATTGCGAACGCCCCATGAGCATCCACGCTTTCCATAAAAAAGGATTGTATTCTTTCCGGCTCAGCCACTCACGATCTTTCTCTGTCTTTCGCTTTCCTGGATTCCACTCAGGTCTACGCTTGATGCTATGCAACTTGATGGCCTTCTGAGATTTCTCAATGGCGCGGTCAAAGTTGGCCTTACCAAGCTCACGGCTTTTCTTGTTTCCAACAGGATAGAGAGGAAGCATTTCGGTAAAGTTGTCTCGATGTCCATTCTCTTTCTCCAATGAGCCGTCAATATAAGCTACCGAACCATTGTAATAGATGTTGTACCGAGCGGTAAACGAATGCCACCATCTACTCTTGGCAGTGTTTTTCTGCGTAGAGCAACCCGTCAATGACAACAATAAAGCTATCAACGGCACGGCTAAAGTAATATTTTTAAGATGGTGAAACCTCACGTTGGTTAAACTTGAATATGAGTGTTTTTATTGCCTTTAAAAAGACATAAATAAGGATACTGACGAAAATGATGGCTGCTCCAGATGGGATGTTCAGCAAATAACCGAATGTGAGTCCCAATAAACAATCCACCCACCCCACCAAAATGCTGTATGCGATGATGCGTTTATAACTGTATGTAAACAGATTGGCTGTCATCTGGGGAATGGTCAACAAACTGATGGCCAAGACAACTCCAACCATACGGAGGGTGGAAACTATGGTCATGGCAATCAATATCATCATCATGTATTCGATAGCTGACACGGGAAGCTTTTGTGAACGGGCGAAACATGCATCGAAAGCAACGCTCAAGATAGGACGAAAGAGCAATGTGAATATAGCGAGCAACAGCAAAGAAAGTACGGCGAGCAACAACAGATCACCATGGGAAATCGTTAAAATGTTGCCAAAAAGGAATGAGGGAAGGTCGGGCATGAATCCCGGTGTCAAAAAACAACAGATGATACCCACGCTCATACCGAAGGTCCAGAACAGGGCAATGGCAGAATCTTCACGCGCATCACTACGATGTGACATCCACTGAATGCCGCATGCACTGAAGATGGCGAACAGCATGGCCGACACAATAGGATTGAAACCCAAGAACACCCCCAAGCCAATACCGCCAAACGAAGCATGTGTGATGCCGCCACTGATGAACACCAGTCGACGCGTCACAATGTATGTACCGATGAAGCCACACACGATACTCGCCAAAAGTGAACCTAACAGGGCGTTTTGAAAAAAAGTATAATGCAGAATGTTCATAGCTATTGATTGGAAATAAGCATGATGACCTCATCCTTCAGTTGGTTAGGAAGGTGGATGCCCCGCAATATGAGACTTCTGTTCCAATCCTTCACTTCCTCTTGCTTCATGGAGTACAGCACTTCGGCAAATTCATCGACCTCCTCATCTGTAAACTGATCAGACGGTTTTCCTTGAAAGCGGTCCAGTTCTTCGTCATCAAAGTATTCGATATCCTTCGTTGCAGCCTCCATCATACACACTTGCTCACACATTTCGTCAACGCCATTGCAGGTGGCACATGAACTGGTTGGCATGTGAACTGGTTCTGTGTCTTCACCATGTTTAGTTGCAAAGATACCAAAAAGTGCAGCCAGCAGGATTAAACCTAATAGGATAAGTATAACTGTCATAATGGCTAAATATGATGAACCGTATTGATTTCCTTTATCTGAAAACCCGCATGACGCATGTCATCCCAAAAATGCGGGTAAGACTTTGACACGACTTCCGGATGATTGATGCGCAAACCGGGGAACTTGATTGCTGCTGGTGCGAAGGCCATGGCCATGCGATGGTCTTCGTATGTATCGATAGGTTCAAAAGTAGGTTCGCATTTTTCACCATCCCAGAAGAGCTCGCTGCCGTTTTGATCCTTGATGACATATCCCAACTTGCGCAGCTCTGTCTTCAAAGCTTCGATGCGATTCGTTTCCTTGATTAGCAAAGAAGACAGGCCCGTAAACAGAAATGGAATGTCTAGTACCGCACAGCATACTGCGAATGTTTGTGCCAAGTCAGGCGAATTAATGAAATCGTATTCCAATTTCGGCAACGTCCTGACATGTCGCGTGATACGAATGCCCCCCGTACGTGGGTCGTCACCTTTTTCTACAGTAGTCTTGACGCTGAGCAAGGAGAAAAGATATCGCGCCACAGAATCACCTTGCTTCGATCCATCGGTAAGTCCTTTCAACATGAACGTGTTGTCGCGATGACTGGATAAGGCCAGAATTTCATACCAATACGAAGCAGCACTCCAATCACTTTCTATGTAATATTCGTGCGGTTGATAGGGAGTTGGCTTGACAGCAAGCGTGTCAATGTCGCTCCATTCTGCCTCTGCGCCGAACTGTTGCATAACCCATAGCGTCAGGTCGATATAGGAACGCGACGCCAAAGTTCCCGTCAGTTTCAGTTCGAGTCCATCCCTCAACACGGGTCCAATCATCAACAAGGCCGAAATGTATTGCGAACTGACATCGCCTGGCATCTCCAGATAACCGCCTTTTAAAGGTTTGCCTTGAATGCGAAGTGGCGGAAAGCCTTCTTGTTCGGTATATTCAATATCCGCACCAAAATAGCGCAAGGCATCCACCAAAGGCCCAATAGGGCGATGTTTCATCCGTTCAGTTCCCGTGATGACATGCTCTCCTCCACGGACAGCTAAGTAAGCCGTCAGGAATCGCATGGCTGTACCAGCCGCTTTGACATCTATCACCCGCGGCATGTCCTTGAGAGCGTCGATGACAACTTGCGTGTCATCGCAATCAGAGAGATTCCCGGGACTAATCTTTCCACCCGAAAGAGCATTGATGATCAATGCCCTGTTGCTCACACTTTTAGATGCAGGCAACTTGATGGTATGGTTGAAACGGCTGGGTGCCGTGATTTCATATTGTGTCATCTTTACCGTTAGTTAATTGTTTGTATGGGCAGGTCTAACACCTCGTCACTCTCCTCCTTGGCAGCTCGGCTGGTTGACCTGTTTTTCTTTGGGCCTGGAATTAACGGACTATAATACAACACCTGACGAATACGATGTTTTTGGTCAGGTGACAAGTAAAAACCATATCCTATGGCATAGTCCATAATGTTAGTTGATTCAAACTGTTGTCCTTGGCAATTTTCCCTCTTCACCAGTTCTTTGATATCGATATTCTTGCTGGGTGCATTCCTCAAATAGTCATTCAACCAGCTATCATACGCTACCTTATTATAGGAAGGTGTATCCTTGCAGTGGTCAGAGTCGTGACAATCATCAACGGCTTCATAACCTCCATGAGCCTTGTTCTCTGAAAACGTGTGATATAGTCCCAAGTAATGACCCAATTCATGCGCCAAGGTCACGTTGACATCAGTGGAAACATATTGATATCTCATTCGTCCCTTGTCACTCAGCGTATAACGAGTAGACTCTGAATAGATATAAGTGCTGTTGATGGACGAGCAATAAGCGTAGTTTAAGTTGCGCTTGGTCAAATGTTTTTGACGAACAGATTCAAGACCAGAGATGGTAGAATCACTCTTCGACACATACGGTAAGTGACTAACGCCCAAAGTCTGTCCGTCTTTGTCTTTCGTGAAATGATACAGCATCACATTGATGTATTCATTGGGATCCCAGATATACTTGACATTCTTTCCCGAATTGTCATTCATAAACACTTTGGGATTGATGGGATAAGCGCCGGTATATTTCACATATTCCACTCCAGGGATTATCAGTTTCTTGCCTGATTCATCATATTGTGCCAGAAAAAAATGCACGCGTATGCGCTCACTCTTCCCATAGACACCACCCTGAAACAACTCATTGACGTTCCTCACAATGGCTTGCAAACGTGAAACAGGGACATATTGTGTGGCATCTTCAGCATTCTGGTACAAAACGTGGAAGATGATGGGCAGTCGATAGACGTATTCATCATCAATTGTCGTCTGCGTATCGTCATCGTCCTCATCCACTACCACATTCTGCGTTTTCCGCTCCAACCCATCATCTTGACTACAAGAAAAAAACGTGAAGCAAAACAACAGAAAAATATATGTATATCGTTGCATGAAAATAATCTCTATTGATTCATGCAAAGTTACTAAAAAAAATGAGTGAAGGCAAACGCTTTTAAACGATATCTACATGAATCCATGTAAATTAAACATTTTAAAACAAAAAAAAGGAAACATAAATTTGCAGATATGCCACGAAGTCACTATCTTTGCAGCACTTTTAGAAAATGATCGGGATTTGGCGCAGTTGGTAGCGCACACGTCTGGGGGGCGCGAGGTCGCTGGTTCGAGTCCAGTAATCCCGACATTTAGATAAAGAGCTGTTAATCATTGATTACAGCTCTTTTTTCTTTTCCGTTTTACATTCGAAAGCTTTGGTGAAATTGGATAATAACATCCCAGTTCGAGTTAAGCACTACTAAGAGAGTAGCATATATGTCATTGGTCGTCATTGAGTTGATGAAAACTAATTACAAACAATTGTAAGTTGTCAGGTTCCCTTATAGATGATATAAAATTAAAAACCACTCACCATTCCAACGATTCATATTTACTTGAACAGAATGGTAAGTGGCTATACTAAAGACTTATGCAATAAGATTAAAATCTCTCAGTCAGGATTCATGTCTACCAACCAGGATTCTGTGGAAGCTTAAATCCGCGAGACTCATACAATGTGATTTGATCCTTGGGCAAAGGATACAAGTAGTCTTTCTCTGAATAAGTGCGCATTTTCCCCGCATCTTTGATTGGTAAAATGTACCCGCTGTTTCCGCCTCCAGCTAAATGTACCCCTTTCAAATTCTCAACAGTCAACGGTTTCTTATTCGGATATTTGGCATTATACCATTGTACATATCTATCTTTATCTACCCATGCACCTTTATTCAAATCGGGATTCAGACTCATGTCTGCATAATTGAGTTTACTCCAACGGCGCAAGTCATTGAACCTGATTCCTTCGAAAACCAGCTCAACTCTCCGCTCACGACGTATCTCCCACAACAATTGCGAAACATCTTGGTCGCGTTTAGGATCGTTGATGACAACACCGTTTACCTTCAATTGCCCACCATCTAAAGTTACATGAGGCATAGAGGTGCTCGGCCGATCTCTTAAAACATTTATCGTTTTATCAAAATCATTTTGTGTCAAATTGTATGCGCCCAAAGTAGACAACTCGGCAGCCGCCTCAATATAATTCATTAACACCTCATTGTATTTCATTACAGGAGCATCCGTAATGCAAGTACTGCTTCTACCTCCAGGCAAGTATTTTAGTGATTCGTTTACAAAGCGGTTGCCAAAATATCCTGAAACAGCCCAAACATCTACTACACCCGTCAAAAGAATTCCCGTCGTATCAATATTGGCATACAGGCGAGGGTCACGATCAGCTATTTCGTCATAGAACCATTTATCGCCCTTAAACATATTGTTACCACTTTGACCTATAGGAAGACCATTTTTGGTTAGATAGGCGTCAATCAAGGATTTTGAAGGTGCACTTTCCTCGTGTTCAGTGTTTTGGAACGCCATCAAACTGTGTGTTACAATCGACTCAACATAAGCACGGTACATAATGACTTCCGGATTACCGGCAAGATCCATTGACGTGGTCAAGTCTTTATAATTATTACACAATTTATATTTGCCCTCGTTCATGATTGACTCTGCAAAATTCTTCGCAGCTATCAAGTATTTTTTTGCAGCTTCGTTATTCTTTTCCCGATATTTTTGCCATGTGCCCTCAAACAACATGAAGCGCGACGCAAACGCTCTCGCTACATCTTTGTTGATAGTCAATCCGGCCTTACCATCGGATACGCGAATATTTTCAACCGCAAAATTGAAATCATCTAACACTTTATCCATTACCACCGTACGCGGATCCCGTGCTTTGTAAAGTGTATTATAATTATTTTGCGCTATCGTATCTGCATAATAAGGAACGTCTCCAAATTTTTCAACTAACGAAGCATACTCCATACCTCGCAACAATCTACTTACGCCCAACCAGTGCTTCTTAGCTTCATCGTTCAAGGCCGACTTTTCAATGCTATTTATTTGCAGATTTAACGCACGAACGTTATCAAAGTCCCAACCAGAACCTCTTGTTGATACTGGTGCGACCTTTGTAAAGAATGTTGCTTTCAATTGTGCGATGTCGTCTGTCCAGTCGGCTACATTGGTTTGGGTAAACCAATCAGCACGCGACCATCCCGACCTATATCCAGGGAAGTAAGTGGTATAAAAATCTAATGTCGACAACCGAATGTTCGACTCTTTATCCCAAAACTCCGGAGAATAGCTCACGGTATCCAGTGGATCCAATGTCAGAAAATCATTACATGATGTCAATGTAATGGATATCAGGAATACTCCCAATCCAAATATTTGTTTTTTCATATTATTTACTTTTTAAAGGTTAGAATACAGCTTGTACACCAAAAGACAATGTCCTTGTATATGGATAGCTTCTACCAAACGACCAGCTACTGTTTCCATAGCCAGCTTTATAATTTGTTGACTCAGGGTCTAACGGCAATTTCATGTTATCAAACTCAAACAAGTTTTCGCCACTGAAATATATTCTAAAGCTTTGGAAATATGCCTTTTGTACCCATTTTGCCGGTAACGTATATCCCACTGTAATGTTTTTACAGCGTAGATAAGACATATCTTCTAAGAATCGAGTCTGCCGCAAATAGCTTTTACCATTTGCCGTCCATGCCATGTTAACGGGGCGTGGATAGAACGCATCGGTATGTTCGGGCGTCCAATAATCCATTTGATGATCAAAGGCAGCATCCATATATCCAGAGCCACCTCCTGCAATACCCACAGCACCAGTTGGCCAATAATCGCGTTTTCCTACACCTTGGAAGAAAAGACTGACATCAAATCCTTTATATGATGCTCCTAAGTTGAAACTGTATTCAAAATTTGGAAGCTCATTACCAATAACAGACAAATCTCCATGGTCTTCTACGGTGTTTTTTCCGTATGTTATTTTACCATTTTCATCTAAATCTTTGTATTTTACATCTCCAGGTTCAAATTTGAAGTTTCCACTTTCAAACAAGGCTTGCGAGGCGATACCCTTTTTGAGTTTACCGTTCTCGTCAAAGTCATCTTTTTGGAACAACCTATCGGATGTATAGCCCCATATTTCGCCTAACCTCTTACCTTGGTAATTGCCATAGATATTGCGGTCTTGGGCGTTAAACTTAGTAATCTCTTCCGTTACATGAGACAATGATGCCCCCAACGAAACACCTAAGCCATTTTTGAATAAATGCTGATAATTAATACCCAATTCAAAACCTTTGCCAGTAAGTTCTCCGTAATTAACTTTTGGTACTTTCGCTCCAAACGTAGCAGGTAAGGCTTCTCCCGCAGTGTGCATGTCAGATGTCACACGACGATACCAATCAAACGTAAATTTCAAATCATTATCGAAAAATGCAGCATCAACACCGAAATCTAACGTTGTAACTCGTTCCCATGTTAACGTAGGAGATATAACGGAAGGAGTACCCAGCGAAGCCATGTTTTTACCTCCGACTACCCAGCCCGAATAGTTCATCGCCATCACAGACATGAACGAATAAGGTGCCACATCTTGATTTCCTATGGTACCCCACGATCCACGCAATTTCAGATTAGACAACACAGGCGATGCCCAATGCATGAATTTTTCTTCTGACATACGCCATCCTGCAGATGCAGAGGGGAAGAAAGCAAACTTCTTTCCAACGGGGAAACGAGACGAACCATCATAACGAGCATTCAACTCGAACAGATATCTTTGCATGAAATCATAATTAATACGCCCAAAGAAACCTGCTGCTGCGAAATGGCCATGATAGCTTGAACCTTTTTCAAATGAATACTGATCACCCGAAGCAAGAGCTATTTCAGGAAGGTCTTGACTTATCAATCCCTGCCGTTTAGAGTGATGTCCAAGACTTTCACGCTTTTCCGCATCAAAGCCACCCATCAACTTAAAATTATGCTTATCTAACAAGTCGAACTGGTAAGTTACATATCCTTTGAAAATATGTTGCGTGGTATACATGCTGTTTTGTGTTACGGCATCATGAGAGCTGGAGTACATTTGTCCAAAGCTGTTGAAAGGAGAGGTCGCAAACATGTCATACGCATAAACTGTTCCTCCATTACGCTTCTGCGCATCATTAGCATACGAAAATGTATAATCAAAATTAACGAACAGGTTTTTCATTGGATTCAACTCCGTCCCCAAGTTGGCACGGACATAGGTTGAGGTGACGCTCTCCTGATTACCATTTTTGATATCTGTTACCGCCGAGCGGAAAGGCTTTCCTTTGTAATCGGCGTAAGGATACCAACGAGGCCAACGCAACAAATAGAACCAAGCATCATACTGTCCGGATGTAAAGCGGTAAGGCTCCTCTTTTTTAGAACGCGTCAGCAATATGTTAGAGCGTACTTTCCACCATTTCGTGATTGCCGTAGTAATATTACTGTGCAATGTGTATCTGTCATACTCGTCAGTGTTGAACTTCATGACGCCCTTTTGACCTAAGCGGCTCAAACTGATGTTATATTGCGTGTTCTTGTTGCCACCAGTTATCGACAGGCTGTGATTTTGTTGTGGTGTCCACTTGTGGGTGAATTCATTCACTGGGTCGAAAGAACGGTAGAAGTACGTTTTGCCATTAACAATCTCAAAGTCGCGTCCTTCCTGCATCTCTCCCAATGCATCTTGCGACATACCGCCGTATTTCTGCTCCCATTCTTTGATTTTCTTGATGGCATATTGGTCTATGGTATAGCCAATATTGGACTTCTGAGTCAATTTTTCCGACTGCATGATTCTCCAGATAAAGTCAGCATTATCAGAGGCGGAAGCCAGTTTGGGCATGACGGTCGGTGTGTTCCATGCAAAATTATTAGAATAAGACACTCTTACTTTATCATTGGCAGCGCCTTGCTTCGTCGTAATCAAGATAACACCCCACGCTGCTCGTGTTCCATAAATAGAAGCCGATGAGGCATCTTTAAGTACAGATATGGTTTCGATATCATCTGGATTGACCAAATTCAAGCTGGGCACTTCAACATTGTCAACCAAAATTAAAGGAGAAGTACCGCTTGAAGCATTTAAAGAACCTACAGAACCACGTAGTTTAATGGTTGATTCTGTTCCTACGCCTCCTATCTTATTTGTAATGGTCAATCCCGGCGTAACTCCCTGTAAAGCTTTGCCTACATCTGTAATTGGTCTGCTGGCAATTGCTTCTTTTACATCAACATTAGCCACGGCACCCGTCAGGTTGGCTTTCTTCTGCGTACCATAACCGACTACGACTACTTCTGACAGCTGGCCGGCATCTTCCTCAAGCGCCACCTGCATGTTGTCTTTTGCGCGAAGCGTTACCGTTTTGTACCCAACGTAAGAAATTTTAAGTTGAGTACCAGCATCTACAGAAAGTGTAAAACGACCGTTTGTGTCTGTAATGGCACCTGTGGTTTTACCAACTACAACAATCGTGGCACCCACAATAGGTTCGCCATGGGCATCAACTACGATACCACGAACGGCTTGCTGTTGCATCATCACACCAGGCAAGTTCAAATCACTTGCTGATGCCAACATCGGTTGGGACGCAAAAGCACTACCTGCGACCGTAAGTATCGCACATAGATAATTCTTTGTTTTCATAGACCCAAAATTTAAGTTAATAATATATATATCTACTTTGAATATTGTTCGCAGTAAGAGGTTAACACTCATAAGAGTTTTTAGGGTTGTATCTGATTCTCCCTTTCACCATGAATACTTCTGTGGCAAATTTAATGATATATCGCTAATAAAACAAATATTATTTAGATTAATTTATGTTTATGATTTATAAATTATATATAAACTTAGAAACAAAAGTTAACTTTACGGACATCATCTTTCGTCATCAAGTTGAATTTTGTCCAAATAAATGACAAAAAAAGTCTACTCGCAAATCGATGAAATAGAAAAAAACAATAGGTAAACATGCGACATTCATTCCCTACGAATGCAATGTAAATGGCCCATTTGAGCAATAGCATGGAGTAAAGATGGTTATCAACATGCTTTTTCCAGGAAAAACACATGGGTTAAGAGCCTTATAGCATGATGGTAAGGCAGCTAAAAGCATGCTTTAATCGTGAAATCAAACGAACATGAGGTGCCGAAGAAACGCACAAAACCCGCAACCACCTGTCTATCAGAAGAGAACGTTTTTGCTCTATATTTTCATTATTTGAAAGATACGGAGCGTTGCTGACAAATATGCGAAATATAAAGAGGTGTTTGTCAAGAAAAATATCAACACGAGAACGTTAGGTGTGACTTTTCTTCGTAACCAAATGGATAGTACAAGCAACATGATGCATCAAGTTCCCTGGTCAGTCAACAGATGCGTGGCGTGATATTTCATCAGTCCCTCAACCACATGATCGTTAATCATTTCAGGTTCGAAACCCGCCTCACGACAAACTGCTCGCAACAAGGGCGCAAAGGTAACAGCTGTTTTTCCCGTAAAATACACGGGATATTGATGGTACGCATACTGGAACAAATTGCGCGTTAAGAAAAGTTTAAAATTATCAGTCACCAAATCTCGCACATATTCCATGTGTTGATAATCGGTCAAAAAGGTTGCTATCGAGGATAAATAATAATGTGGAAGCGGCTTATCATAAACAGTGCGCATCACTTCATGGGCTGTCGTTTGATGCTGAAAATAAAAAGATGAGATCAGGTCAGAAGGTGCCAACTCTTTCAATACATCCGAAAGAAAAGCGCGTCCAATAGACGACGCGCTGCCTTCATCTCCCAAGATATAGCCGCCGGCACGCACATTCTTAACGATATGAGCACCATCATAGAAGCAAGAATTGGATCCCGTGCCCAGAATACACACGATGCCCGCCGAATCCATGCACATGGAACGAGTGGCACCCAGCAAGTCGCTCTCTACTGTGACCGGTGTCTTAAACTGTGCAACCAAGGACTGACCCACCATTTTCTTTCGATCCTCGCCATTACAGCCGGCACCATAAAAATAGACGTGACCTAACTTTCGCTTGAAGTAGGCTTCGCCCAAACCCAACCGAATGCTCCTGCTCATCTCTCTGCGAGTTTGAAAATACGGATTCAGGCCTTCGGTTTTTTGCAAATCAACCAACTCGTCTTGCTCAACAAAAGCCCATTCTGTTTGATCAGAACCGCTCACTGCTATCAAATTCATTGCGCTTTTAATTAGTTTTGCTACATGAAGCCACAAAGTTACAAAGATTTTTTCAATTTGCCCTCACCATCGCTCCCTTCATGAAAACGATGACAAGACTTTTCGTTCTTCGCTGGACAACACCCATTGTGATGCAGTTATTCAGTCACAAATAAAAGACTACCAGGGAGTAAGAGTAATGCTGTGAAATGTTAACCTCATGAGTTTTTCAATCTTTCCATTTGTTGTTAGAAAAATCACTCAAGCCGTTTCGGGACGGCTTCCAAACAATATCAAGCGTTAAATCATACAAATTATAGTGAATATTCCTGATTTTATATTTCTAATTCTAAAAAAATAACCTATCTTTGCTCATAACTAAAAATCAACATAGTACATGAAAAAACTGATTGCCCTACTGCTGCTTTTAGGCACTTTCAGCACCACTTGCTGGTGTTCAACATCACACGTCGTTACCGGAGCTGAGCAAACACATCTTTACTTTCCGCTACTAAAGGGTAAGAAAATCGTTTTGTTCTCTAACCACACCGGCATGGTGGGCAGTCAACACTTGCTGGATATCATGGTGAACTACCGAATGAAGGTCATTGGCGTGATATCGCCCGAGCACGGATTCAGGGGAACAGCCGATGCCGGTGAGCATGTCACCAACTCCGTGGACGCGCAAACAGGCGTACCAATCTATTCGTTATACAACGGAAAGAAGGGAAAAACGAGCCTGCAAGTTCTCAAAAGTGCCGACATCTTGGTGGTGGACATACAAGACGTAGGACTGCGGTTCTACACCTATTATATATCCATGCTCAAACTCATGGACGCTTGTGCGGAGGTAAAGACACCGGTACTGGTCTTAGACCGTCCCAATCCGAATGGCTTTTATGTGGACGGCCCCATCCTGGACATGAAGTACAAATCGGGCGTGGGTGCCCTACCCATCCCCATCGTACATGGAATGACCTTGGGCGAGCTGGCGCAAATGATCAACGGAGAAGGCTGGCTGAGTAACCACCGCCAATGCAAGCTCACCGTCATCCCCTGCAAGAACTACACGCACCAGACACGGTATGAGCTACCCATCCCACCTTCACCGAATCTTCCTAACATGCAGGCGGTGTATCTCTACCCAAGCACATGTTACTTCGAGGGAACGAATGTAAGTCTGGGGCGAGGCACATCAAAGCCTTTTCAGCAGTACGGGCATCCTGACATGACGGGATACGGCTACAGTTTCACGCCGCAAAGCGTGGCTGGTGCCAAGAATCCGCCACAATTAGGGAAGACGTGCCATGGCGTTGACCTAAGCAACGAAGACACCGAGCTCATACAGCAACGAGGAATAGACCTGTCGTATGTCATCAACGCATACCGCAACCTAAACATTGGCAGCAAGTTCTTCACGCCTTTCTTTGAAAAACTGACTGGCGTAGGCTACATCAGAGAGATGATTATGAGTGGCTGTAACGCTGATACAATCAAAGCTAAGTGGCAGAAAGACGTTGAACAATTCAAGCAACAACGGCGGCCCTATCTACTTTACCAAGAATAAGCGAATGAACTAAAAATATTCTTTCCACATGAACGCCGTCATCATTCTCATCACCGTAGGCATCTATTTCATCCTACAACTCGCTGTGTCGTTTAGAAAATCAACGACAGCTAACTCCGATTTCTTCTCGGGCAGTCGACAATCTAAATGGTATGTTGTTGCCTTTGCCATGATTGGTGCTAGCATTTCGGGTGTGACCTACGTGTCGGTTCCAGGCATGGTGAACAAGAGTGGGTTTGGCTATTTGCAATTAGTCATGGGGTTTATCGTCGGTCAACTCATCATCGCCTTTGTCTTAACCCCACTGTTCTATCGCATGAAGCTCACCTCGGTGTACGAATATCTGAGCAACCGATTCGGCTTGAAGGCTTACCATACGGGAGCCTGGTTCTTCTTCATCAGTAAGATGTTGGGAGCTGCGGTGCGCCTGTTCCTGGTGTGTTTTATCCTACAGATGCTGGCTTTCGAACCCCTGGGCATTCCGTTCATTGTCAATGTTTTCATTTCTGTAGGCTTCGTATGGCTGTACACCCATCGCGGAGGGGTGAAATCGGTGATTTGGGCAGATGTCATCAAAACCTGTTGTTTAATCATTTCGGTGGCGCTCTGTATTTACTTCATCGCCCGAGACATGGGGCTTTCGCTTACCGGAACCTTCCATGCGATTGGACAAAGCAGCATGAGCAAGATGTTGTTTTTTGATGATCCCAACGATAAGCAGTTTTTCTTCAAACAATTCTTAGCGGGCATCTTCACGATGATTGCCACCAACGGACTTGACCAAGATATGATGCAACGCAACTTGAGTTGTCGCAACAGCAGGGAATCACAAAAGAACATGATTTTCAGCATCATTCTTCAGTTTGTGGTGGTTTCCGCTTTCTTGATGCTTGGCGTGCTGCTGTACCTCTTCGCAGCACAGCATGGGATGTCAGAAACAGGCGACAAACTGTTCCCAGCCATCGCCACAGGGCCTTATCTCCCCATGATTGTCGGCATCTTATTCATCGTTGGTCTGGCATCATCGGCCTACAATGCTGCCGGAGCAGCCTTGACAGCACTCACCACCTCGTTCACAATCGACATCCTTGGTGGGCACTCGCTGAGCGAGAACCGTGTGAAAAGCCTGCGTCAACGTGTACACCTTGGAATGGCCATCCTGATGGGAGTAGTCATCATCGCCATCAACATCCTGAACAGCACCAGTGTGGTAGATGCTGTCTACACCCTTGCCAGCTACACCTACGGTCCCCTCTTAGGAATGTTCGCGTTTGGCATCATCATGAAACAACAAGTACACGATCGCTATGTGCCATGGGTGGCTATCGCTGCGCCTGTGCTGTGTTTGATATTAGACAAACACTCCATGCAATGGTTCAATGGCTATCAGTTTAGCTACGAGATACTTATCTTCAACGCATTGTTTACCTTCTTAGGACTTTGCTTGTTGATTAAACGAAAATAACGATAAAACAAACCCAAACATTGGTACATCTATATGAAAGCAATTGCGATACTTACTACTCATGTATGTTGTATGCTGTTTACCATTGGCATACATGCTCAAAATAGACCTGCGGTCTTTGCACCTACTTGCAATACCCCTTTGGTGCAAGAGCTCACTACTCATAACCGCCCAAAATATGGTCTGTCAAACCGCCATATCGCCATGTGGCAAAGTCATGGACGTTATTATGAAGCCAAATTAGACCGCTGGGAATGGCAGAGATGCCGACTCTTGCAAACCGTTGAAGACCTATATACGCAAAGCTATGTGCTTCCTTTCTTGGTTCCCATGCTTGAACAAGCAGGAGCTAACGTACTGATTCCGCGCGAAAGGGATTGGAGCAGCTTTGAAGCCATCGTGGACAATGACGGCAACAGCTTTCAACCAAAGGCTAAATATAGTGAATACAACGGAAAAGAAAGTTGGAAAAATGGCACAGGAAAAGGCTTCGCCTACCTCCGAAAGACCTATACTAACTTTCAAAACCCATTTACCGAGGGCAGTTATCGCATGGTGACTTCGATTAAAAAAGGAGCAGAAAGCACGGCCGAATGGGTTCCACAAATCGACGAAACAGGCGAATACGCTGTTTATGTAGCCTATCATACCGTGCCAGGAAGTACCAATGCAGCCCACTATACCGTTTATCATCGGGGAGGAATCAGCGAATTTAAGGTCAATCAACAAATGGGTGGAGGGACTTGGATTTATCTTGGAAAATTCGCTTTTGACAAGAATTTAGGCAAAAGTCAGCGCATCGTCCTCAGTAACAAGACAGGTAAAGCAGGCGAAGTGGTGACAGCCGATGCTATAAAAATAGGTGGAGGAATGGGCAATGTTGGCAGACCAGAAATAAGTACCTACCCTCGTTTCACCGAAGCAGCACGCTACTGGATGCAATGGGCAGGCGTACCAGACAGTATTTATAGCCCCACAGCCGGAAAAGACGATTACAAAGACGATTATCAAGCACGTGGCGAATGGGTGAACTGGCTGGCCGGTGGGTCTGAAAGCTATCCCAGCGGCAGAGGTTTGAACATCCCCATAGAGATGTCTTTGGCCTTTCACTCCGATGCGGGTGTCACCAAGAACGACAGTACCATTGGTACGTTGGGCATTTATTTCACCCATTCGTATGACAGTGTGTTTGCCAATGGCGCCTCACGACAGCTTTGTAAGGAGTATGCCGAAACCATTCATAACAGTATTTTACGTGACATACGGGCACAATTTGAACCCGCATGGCACAGCAGGGGCAACAAAGACGCCACTTATTTTGAAGCCCGCACGCCACGAGTGCCAGCTATGTTGTTGGAATTGCTGTCGCATCAAAACTTCGCAGACATGCGTTATGGACTTGATCCTCGTTTCCGATTTGCGGTAAGTCGTGCCATCTACAAAGCCATGCTGCGCTTTTCGTGCAAACAACATCAACAAAAATACGTGGTTAAACCGCTCCCCGTGAGTCACATGGCAGCCCATTTGACAGATAAGGGTCAGGTAGAACTCACTTGGCAAGCAGTTGAAGACACGCTTGAACCCACGGCAAAACCCAATAGCTACATTGTTTATACGCGCTATGGAAATGGGGAGTTTGACCATGGAAAAGTGGTAAAACAATGTAAATATGTGGGAGACGTACCCAAAGACATGGTGTGCAGCTACAAAGTGGTGGCGATGAACGAGGGCGGTGTGAGCTTCCCATCCGAGATTGTGGCCGTAGGACGCAGCAGTAAAACAGACGCTAACAAGGCTTTGGTGGTAAACGGATTCAACCGAGTTTCAGCTCCAGCCGATTTTGTTGCACCCGCTCCGTTGGACACCTTGTATGCCGGATTCTTAGACAATGAAGACCATGGTGTACCCTATATGGTAGATATCAGTTATGTAGGCAGCCAAAAAGAGTTCAACAGGTCGCTCCCATGGCTCGATGATGATTCGGGTGGCTTTGGCGACAGTCACGGAAATGAAGAGACAACGGTTATTGCAGGTAACACATTCGATTATATCGCCCTGCACGGAGATGCCATATTGAAGGCGGGTTGTTCGTTCGAATCGTGTAGCCGGGAGCGCTTCAACCGTGTTGAGAAAGACATCCAATGGATTGACCTCATCTTAGGAAAACAGCGACAGACAAAGTTAGGCAACGGCAAAATATATCCTTTACGCTACAAGGTCTTTACGCCCGAAATGCAACAAATACTCACAGCTTACACCCAACAAGGCACATCCATCTTCGTATCTGGGGCATACGTAGGCAGCGATCTATGGAATAACAAATTGGCAAAGCCACAAAAAGAAGACATTCTCTTTGCAACAAACGTACTTAAGTATAAGTGGCGCAACAGCAGAGCGGCCGTCACAGGACGGTTGTCGACCGTGAAATCGCCATTCAATCTCGCACCAGCTGTCTACAACTATGCGCATACGTTGGGACCTAAGACCTATATTGTAGAATCGCCAGACGCTATTGAACCTGCTTGCGACAACGCCTACACGGTGATGCGTTATCCCGAAAACAACTTTAGTGCAGCAGTGGCATACCGCGGTGACTACAAGACATGGGTCATGGGCGTGCCATTTGAGTCGATATTGGATGCTACCAGCAGAGAGAAGCTGATGGCAGAAGTCATACAGTTCTTTAAACAATAAATCCCATTACTAATTACATCCATCGTCATGAAAAGAATACAATCCCTTATATACAGTCTATTAGCACTTGCCTTCTGTGTACAGGTACAAGCGCAAATAGGAACTTTTCGTTTTGCCCAACTGACAGATATACATCTCAGTCAAAACAATCCCAATCCAACCGAAGACTTACTTCGATCTATCGCACAGATTAATGCAACGGACAGTCTTGACTTTGTTCTCGTTACAGGCGACCTCACCGAGGAGGGTGACAATGCAACGCTGCACAAAGTAAAGCAGTGCTTGGACCTGTTACGCTATCCCTATTACACAGTCATGGGCAATCATGAAACCAAGTGGAGCGAATCAGGATGTACCATGTTTGCCAAGATATTCGGTGGCGAACGCTTCTCATTTTTCCACAAAGGCATTCAATTCTTAGGTTTCAACACAGGTCCTTTCATGCGTATGGCATTCGGTCATGTGAAACCGCAAGATATATCGTGGATTCAATCGACCATCAAGGACAAGAAACAACCAGTGATATTGGTCACCCACTACCCTATTTTAGAAGGCGATGTAGATAATTGGTATGAATTGACCGATGCTGTAAAGCCTTACAACATTCGTCTTTTCGTTGGTGGCCATTATCACAGAAACAAACAGTCCACTTACGATGGAATCCCAGGCGTACTCATCCGATCCAATCTACGCGATAAATACGCACTGCCAGGATATGGCATTTACGAAGTTTCTCCAGACTCTATCATCGTTTACCAGCAACGAATAGGAGAAAAGAAACAGCTTATATGCGCCTACTCTTTAACCGACCAGCTGTTCAACCACGACCAGAAAGCCGACAAGTATCCTGACTTTTCTGTCAACAAGACCTACCCAAACGTGAAAAGAAAATGGTGCGTACAAACGGGTACGGCCATCTATTGTTCGCCTGTCGTTGAGGGAAACAGAGTTTTTGTGGGCGATGATGCTGGCATACTAACGGCATACAACTTGAAAACGGGTAAAAAACTGTGGGCATACCAGTCGGGAAACCGTATTGTGGGAACGCCTGCGGTTGAAAATGGGATCGTTGTTTTTGGATCAGCCGACCAGTACATCTATGGTATTGATGCCAAAAAAGGAAGTTTAAAATGGCGTGTTCAGGCCGAAGCGCCTGTGTTGGGAGCCGTTACCATCCAGCAAGGCATCGCATATATAGGCAGCAGTGACCACATTTTCCGTGCCATTGACATCCAGAACGGAAAAGTTGTGTGGACCTATAACAACGTAAAAGGATATGTAGAAACAAAGCCTTTGGTTACCAACAATCAAGTAATCTTCGGTGCATGGGACAACACACTTTACTCGCTGAATCAAAAGAACGGTCATGAGAACTGGCGTTGGACGGGCAATCTCACTCGGATGCACTTCTCGCCAGCAGCCGTTTGGCCTGTTGCCACACAGAACCGCGTCTTCATTGTAGATCCCGAACGAGCCCTCACGGCCATCGATTTAACAACGGGTGCAACCATTTGGCGCACCTATCAGTCGAAAGTACGAGAAACGATTGGCCTATCAGCAGACCAAACGCGCATCTATGCCAAAACCATGCAAGACAGTGTGGTGTGCTACAGCGCCACCTCTGAACAACCCAAACAACTATGGAGAGCCAATTTACAATTTGGTTACGAACACGCCACCTCCATGATGGCCGAACAAGGCGATGTGGCTTTGGGCAGCACCAAAGACGGTTTGATATTCGGTTTACAGGCGAAGACTGGTGAAATTAGATGGAAACACAAGATAGGCAACTCACTCATCAACACCGTAGTACCTGTTGGGCGCCGACAACTGTTGGTGACAGCTGCCAGTGGAGAACTATGCTTACTGCAATATCGATAATACTCACCACATTAAATAAAATAAACTTATGAAGAAGATAGATTGTTTTTTACCCTTCATCAACGAGGAGCAATACCAGCAACTGTGTGCTGCGTTTCAAGATTTTACAACTCTTGTGAACATTCATGCGCTCAAAGAGAGCTTGTACCAGTCCAATACTTTGCAGCAAATAGCCAAAGAGGCTACCGCCCCATATATTCTTTTGCTTACCAAGGACACTCCTTTGAGCCTTCACTACAGAGCATTACAACGATTGATACAATTAGCCGAAGATACCCAGGCTGCGCTCTTATATGCCGATCATTATCAGATTAAGGCTCAAAAGCGTATCAAATCGCCTGTTATTGATTATCAACAAGGGTCTTTACGCGATGACTTTAACTTTGGTTCGCTGTTGTTTTTCAATACCGATGCATTCAAAACTGCTGTTCACAACCTCAAAGACCACTATCAGCACGCCGCACTCTACGCCCTACGCCTTTGTCTGAGTAGGCACCACCAGTTGGTACACGTCAACGAATACCTGTATACAGAGATTGAAGAGGACAACCGAAAGAGTGGCGAAAAGCAGTTCGATTACGTTGATCCGCGCAACCAGGAACGCCAAAAAGAAATGGAAAAGGCGTGTACCGAGCATCTGAAAGCTGTTGGAGGCTATCTCGAACCTGTGTTCAAAGAGGTAGATTTCAACCTTACCCCATTCGAATATGAGGCATCGGTCATCATTCCAGTCAAGAATAGAGTTGGCACCATCGAGGCTGCCATACAGTCGGTCTTGCGTCAACAAACCAACTTCAAGTTTAATCTTATTGTGATTGACAACCATTCGGATGATGGCACCAGTGAAATCATTGACCAACACAAGGGTGATGAGCGTGTCATTCACCTCGTTCCCCAACGCACCGACTTAGGTATTGGTGGCTGCTGGAACTATGGTTTGCATCATGCCAACTGCGGAAAGTTCGCCGTTCAGTTGGATAGCGACGACCTATATTCAGACGAACACACCCTACAAACCATCGTAGACGCCTTTTACCAGCAACAATGTGCCATAGTGATAGGCTCTTATCGCATGACCGATTTCGACCTGAACACGCTTCCTCCAGGGGTGATTGACCACCGTGAATGGACGCCAGAGAATGGAAGAAACAACGCATTGCGTATCAATGGGCTCGGTGCTCCTCGTGCCTTCTACACCCCTATTGCACGAGAAATTGGATTCCCCAACACAAGTTATGGTGAAGACTACGCCATGGGACTGAACATTTCGCGCCACTATCAGATAGGACGTATCTACGACGTGCTTTATCTGTGCCGTCGTTGGGGCGGCAATTCAGATGCGGCCTTGAACATTGAGCAAGTAAACGCCAACAACATCTATAAGGATCGAATCCGCACTTGGGAGTTACAAGTTCGTATGGTTCTCAACAAACAAAAACAGAATAAGCACAGCTAATTTTATACTGAATATCAAGTAGTTATAGAATGATAGAATCTATGCGTTACAAACTCAATGAGATTAAGGTGCAAACTCAATGAGATTAAGGCTCAAACTCAATGAGATTAAGGAACAAACTCAATGAGATTGTAAACCTAATGTTTTACCACGCACATAGAACCTACATTAAACAGAGAATAAAGAATGAAACATATAACATCTAACATCAGTCCTTGGGCCTGGATACCCACGCTCTATTTTGCCGAAGGCATCCCCTATTTTATCGTTAACAACATATCGGTCATCATGTTCACCAAGATGGGTGTGCCCAATGGCGACATGGCCATGTTTACCAGTTTGTTGTATCTTCCGTGGGTCATCAAGCCCCTGTGGAGCCCGTTTGTCGACATTCTGCGCACCAAACGTTGGTGGATTGTGATGATGCAAGCCCTCATGAGCTTGGCTTTTGTTTTGCTGACGTTTACCCTTCCACATCCTTCACCCGACATCATCGCTTCGGACAGCACACCCGTGAGCATGTTTACGCTTACGTTAGTGCTGTTTATCATCACAGCGTTTGCATCTGCTACCCACGACATCGCTGCTGACGGATTCTATATGTTGGCACTCAACCCTTCACAGCAATCGTTCTTCGTCGGCATCAGGAGTACATTTTATCGTTTTGCCTCTATCTTCGGACAAGGCGTTTTGGTGTTCGTGGCAGGATATTTAGAGCTACACACAGGCAATATTCCGTTGTCGTGGATGATTACCTTGGGCATAACAGGCGGTATGTTCACCATCATTACCATTTATCACACCTTCTTTATTCCTTATCCCCAACAGGACAAAGGAAAAGTAGGTGCCACAGGTGTGCATGCTAAAGACATCGTTTCAGAGTTCGGACGTACCTTTGCAACCTATTTCAAGAAGCCAGGACTGTGGATAGCTATTGCTTTCATGTTGCTGTATCGCTTGCCCGAAGCCTTCTTACTCAAAATGGCCGTGCCGTTTCTTGTTGACTCTGGGGCAGACGGAGGATTGGCCATGAGCACCCAAGAGGTGGGGTTGGTCTATGGAACCATTGGTGTTATTGCACTGACCATTGGGGGCATCATCGGTGGTATTGCGGCTTCCAACTGGGGACTCAAGAAGTCGTTGTGGCCCATGGCTGCCTGCATGACCCTCCCCTGCTTTACCTTTGTATACCTTAGTATGTTCCTTCCTCACAACATCATTATCATCAGTGCTTGTGTGGCCGTCGAACAGTTTGGTTACGGATTTGGGTTTACTGCCTACATGTTGTACATGATGTATTTCTCTGAAGGCGAATTTAAAACCGCCCACTATGCCATTTGCACGGCATTCATGGCATTGAGCATGATGATTCCAGGCATGTTTGCCGGTTATCTGCAAGAGTGGTTGGGGTACGAACACTTCTTCTGGTTGGTCATTGCCTGCTGTTTGGCAACCGTCATGGTTACATTAATTATCAAAGTTGACCCTCATTATGGACGTAAAGATGCTGAAAATGTTAAATAATTCTTTCAAAAAACTATTTTTACTTGCCTTCATGCTTTGTTTCATTGCCCCCGCTTTACCGGCAAGAAACAAACAAGTATTAACTGGTATTGACGTGTTAGAACGTCAAAATTTCAAGCAGTTGCAAGGCAAGCGCATTGGTCTTATCACCAATCCTACGGGTGTTAACCGCTATTTGAAGTCAACCATCGACATCTTGCACAATGCTCCTGGTGTCAAACTGGTTGCGCTCTACGGACCTGAACATGGCGTTCGAGGCGACATCTATGCTGGTGCCAAGGTGCAAGACCAAAAAGATGAGAAAACAGGTTTGCCCATCTTCTCCCTCTATGGCAAGACACGAAAGCCCACCAAAGAGATGCTTCGTGGCATCGACGCTTTGGTGTACGACATTCAAGACATTGGCGCACGCTCGTTTACCTTTATCAGTACCATGGGGTTGGCCATGGAAGCGGCTGCCGAAAATGGCATCGAATTCATCGTACTGGATCGCCCTAACCCACTTGGTGGATTGCACGTCGAAGGCAATGTGGTGGAAGATGATTGCATGTCGTTTGTCAGTCAGTTCCGCATTCCCTACATCTACGGACTTACTTGTGGTGAATTAGCGCAGATGCTTAATGGCGAACGTATGTTGAAGCATGGCGTTCAATGCAAACTAACGGTCATCAAAATGAAACGTTGGAAACGAAAAATGACGTACGAAGACACCAACTTGCCGTGGATTGCATCGTCTCCACACATTCCGCAAGCCATTACCGCCTGGTATTATCCTACTACTGGCATTGTTGGTGAGTTTGGTTATCTGTCTATTGGCGTTGGATATACCCTACCCTTCCAACTGTTTGCTGCTCCTTGGATTAAGGCCGAAGAACTTGCCAAGGCCATGAATGCCCATCGATTACCTTGCGTTACCTTCCGTCCCATTCATCTTAGTCCATTTTATAGCGTGGGGAAAGGCGAGCAACTGCAAGGCGTTCAGATACATATCACAAACTATAAGACGGTTCAACTCACCCCCATTCAATTTGTATTTATGCAAGAAATAGCTCGTTTGTATCCCGAACACTCGGTGATGGAGCATGCCAACCAGAAACGATTCTCCATGTTCGACAAGGTTTGTGGCTCTAAACAAATACGCGAACGCTTCATGAAACGCAACCGCTGGGAGGATATTGCACCTTATTGGAACAAAGACGTGAAGGCTTTTAAGCAACTGTCTAAGAAATATTATCTATATCGTTAAAATTATATTGCGCTATGAATGTTACACAAAAGCCACAGAGTAAACGCATCTTAGCCATCGACATTCTTCGAGGCATCACCATCGCTGGCATGATACTCGTGAACAATCCTGGCAGCTGGGCACACATCTTTGCCCCCCTCGAGCACGCTGAATGGAACGGAATGACACCCACTGACTTGGTGTTTCCTTTCTTTATGTTTGTCATGGGAATGTGTATTTTTATTTCCATGCAGAAGTATCAGTTTGCGTGCAACCGTCAAACGGTTTACAAAATTATACGCCGCACGCTGCTACTCTACCTCGTAGGCATATTCGTTGGCTGGTTTTCAAGGTTCTGTCATCGCTGGGCTTTCCCCTTAGAAGACGCCACTTTAGGTCAACAGATATGGCATACCGTATGGTCGTTCGACACCATTCGGTTGTCAGGCGTGTTGGCACGGTTATCCATTTGTTATGGCATCACGGCCCTATTGGCCATCACCGTGCGGCATCGTTACTTGCTCAGCATCGTCATCACCTTGTTGATAGGCTATACCATCTTATTGTTTTGCGGCAACGGTTTTGCGTACGATGAAACAAATATCCTGTCCATTGTCGACCGAGCCGTTCTTACCGATGCGCACATGTACCACGACAATGGCATCGATCCCGAAGGATTGTTAAGCACCTTTCCAGCCATTGCCCACACCCTCATTGGCTTTTTAATTGGAAAACTGGCTTTCAGTAAACAAAAAACCGTCACTGCCACCACGCAGAACGACCACAAGACAGGCCTTATTTTACACAACATCATGCCGCTATTCATTGCTGGAACCATCCTCACCTTCAGCGGTTTGTTGCTTGCCTATGGTTGTCCGCTCAACAAAAAGATATGGTCGCCCACCTTTGTACTGACAAGTTGTGGATTGGCCTCAACGCTTTTAGCTCTGTTAATATGGCTCATCGACGTGAAAGGATATAAGCGTTGGTGCCGCTTTTTTGAAGTATTTGGCATGAATCCACTTTTCTTATATGTGATGAGTGGTGTCATTGCCATCTTGTTTGGCTCGTTCCAGTTCCCATTTGGCGATGAGCCAACCTCAATCACAGGTTTTCTTTACCGTGATGTTTTTTCACCTTTGCTGGGACAAAACTTTGGGTCACTGGCGCATGCCCTGCTCATCATCACGATACTTTGGAGTCTTGGCTACATTCTCTACAAGAAACGTATATTCATTAAATTATAAAATTACTGCACGACATGAAACAAAACATATATTTGATAGCCGACAGTGGCTCAACAAAAACAGATTGGGCGGTCATTGAAGACAATCAATTGGGAAAGGTCATCACCACAAAAGGGATGAATCCTGTCTTTCAATCGACCGACGAAATAATTGCAGAAATCACAGAAAACCTTCTGCCTCACCTGCCCACCAAACATTTTTCCAACATCTTCTTTTATGGAGCTGGCTGCATACCCGAAAAGGTTTCAGTAGTTGAAAAAGCCCTACGACAGGTGCTCACGGTAGACGAAAAGGTTGAAGTAAACTCAGATCTCTTGGCTGCGGCACGCGCTTTGTGCGGAAAAGAGCCTGGCATTGCCTGCATCCTGGGCACAGGGTCGAACTCATGTTTCTACGACGGCAAGCAAATAGCGTGGCAAGTGCCTGCCCTTGGCTTTATCCTTGGCGACGAAGGGAGTGGCGCCAACTTAGGTAAGCGATTGGTGAGCGACCTCTTAAAAAACCAGTTGGACGATCAACTCAAAGAAGAATTTTTCGCACAGTTCAACACCAACATGGCCGACATTATTGAAAATGTTTACCGCAAACCATTTCCAAGTCGTTATTTAGCCAGTCTTAACGTATTCTTGGAGCAGCATAAAACACACAAAGCCGTGCACGCACTGCTGGTAAACGCTTTCTCTGATTTTATCCGCCGCAACGTCATGCAATACGATTACCAACAGTATCCCATGAATTGCATTGGCACCATCGCACTTGTCTATCAATCGGAACTAACCGAAGCCGCACAGGCATTGGGCGTGAAGATAGGAACCATCAGCAAAGCCCCCATGGAGGGACTGCTTAAATACCACACATTATAAAAACAGGAGGATATGTCATGAGCTTTAAGAAGATAACCGAAGAAGCTTCGCTGTACAACGACTTGGAACATAAGTCGGTAGAAGAACTTTTACAAGACATCAACACCGAAGATCAAAAGGTGGCGTTGGCCGTACAAAAAACCATTCCACAAATAGCCAAATTGGTCAAGCTGATTGTGCCAAGGATGAAACGAGGCGGTCGAATTTTCTACATGGGAGCTGGAACCAGTGGACGTTTAGGCGTGTTGGATGCTTCTGAACTACCGCCTACCTTCGGCGTTTCAAAAACATTAGTCATCGGACTGATTGCTGGTGGCGACACGGCTTTGCGCAATGCGGTAGAAGCGGCAGAGGACGATGAGGAACATGGTTGGAACGAACTGGCAGAGCATAACATCAACAGCAATGATACCGTGATTGGCATTGCCGCATCGGGTACGACTCCATACGTTGTGGGCGCACTGCGCGATGCACGCGAACATGGCATTCTGACAGCCTGCATCACCAGCAATCCTGATTCGCCAATGGCAGCCGAGTCGGACATCGCCATCGAAATGATTGTAGGACCAGAGTATGTCACCGGTAGCTCGCGCATGAAATCGGGTACGGGACAAAAAATGATTCTCAACATGATTAGTACCGCCGTCATGATACAATTAGGACGAGTGAAAGGCAACAAGATGGTTAACATGCAACTGACCAACCAAAAACTCGTAGACCGTGGCACGCGCATGCTGGTCGACATACTGGGGTTAGACTATGGCAAAGCCAAAAGTCTGCTGCTGCTTCACGGCTCGGTAGAAAAGGTGTTGCAAGAAACAAAACTACCCACGAAGGACGAATGATGACCACCCTTAACTTAAAAACATATCAACGATGAAACGAATGAGTTTTCTGTTGCTCTTGATGGTGGGGATGCTTTCCTCCGTAAGGGCCAACGACATCCCGGTAGTCTACCCCGAACAAGTAGGCATGAACAGCATGCGACTGCAAAATGCTGACTGCGTTATCAATCAAGCCATCCGTGAAAAGCAAATTCCCGGAGCTGTGTTAGCGGTGGTTAGACATGGCAAGATGGCCTATCTCAAGGCCTACGGCAACCGCCAGCTCATTCCGACGGTGGAACCCATGACCACGAACACGGTTTTTGACTTGGCGTCGTGTACCAAACCTGTGGCTACAACGATGGCTACCATGCTCCTCATTGAGCGGGGAATGTTGCGCACTGGGGATGCCGTCAAGATGTATCTGCCCAACTTTCAAAGTTGGAACAGCAAACAAAATGACACCACGACCATACGCATCAGTAACCTGCTGACGCATACATCAGGCCTGCCACCCTACGCTCCCGTCAAACAATTGAGCAGCGAGCCCGGCGCTGACAAGCAACAAGTGTTGGCACGTTACATCGATCAATGTCAGCGACAATACAAACCAGGTACGGACATGCGGTATAGTTGTCTTAACTATATCACCTTGCAACGCATCATTGAACACATTACCCATCAATCGTTAAGAACCTTTTGTGCCGAAAACATTTTCATTCCGTTAGGTATGAACCACACCGACTTCATACCCTGCGCACAAGATAAAAAGGGAAATTGGACGAACACCGATGAGCCACGATGGGGCAAAAGAAACGATGCTGCCGCTTATCCCCTCGCTCCTACCGAGCAACAAGCCAACGGACAAGTGCTCAAGGGACAGGTTCACGACCCCTTGGCACGCGTCATGAACGCGGGGATATCAGGCAATGCGGGCTTGTTTTCAACAGCTTCCGACTTGGCTGTGCTTTGTGCCATGCTGCAAAACGGAGGTTCGTGGAATGGCAAACGCATCCTGTCACCCAACACCATCCAAGCCATGCGCACCATTCCATCAAGCCTGAAAAACTTTGGACGCAGCTTAGGATGGGACGTATCGTCGCCATACGCCTCGAATAAAGGTGATCTGTTGAACAACGAGACCTACGGACATACGGGATACACGGGTACTTCTATCGTGATAGACCCGGTGAACGACCTCTCCATCATCCTGCTTACCAACTGCGTACATCCGCATGACAAGGGCAACACCGTGCGTTTGCGCGCCTTGGTGGCTAACGCCGTTGCAGCAAGCATCACCAATGAGGAACCTTTGTACCACGAGCATTACTACCAACGCATGCTGCAATTCGAAAACGAACCTGTCATACAGAAAAACAACATCGTGATGTTGGGAAACAGCATTACGGAGGGTGGCAAAGATTGGGCAGCTAAGTTGGGTAACAAAAAGGTTATCAACCGCGGCATCAGTGGCGATGTAGCCACAGGCATTTACGACCGACTGCACACCATTTTGCCCGAACATCCCGCCAAGATATTCTTGATGGTTGGGGTAAACGATGTGAGCCACGACCTCAGCACCGACAGCATTGCCAACATGATTATACGACTGACGGAACGCATCCGACGCGAATCGCCGCAAACCAAGCTCTATCTACAGAGTATGCTTCCCATCCGCGAATCAACAGGCAGATGGAAACGACTGGTGGGTAAGACCGAACAGATACCTGAAATCAACGCGAGGTTGCAGGCATGGGCAAAGCAAAACCGCGTTACTTACATCAATCTCTTCCCCCTATTTACTGAGCCAGGCACACATATCATGCGCCAAGAACTGACCTACGATGGCCTACATCTAACAGAAAAGGGGTATGATGTGTGGATTAAAGTGTTGAAAAAATATTTATAAAACCCACGTTAAAACTGCGAGGAAGATAGATGTTAATTTACCTCCTCTTATTTGAGCGGACAGCGATAATGCGACATTCTTTTCAATAAGCATGAAGATGGGATGGCAAAAGCAATGAGTTTAGCATCCAAAAGCATTGAGTTTGCCATCCAAAGTGATTGAGTTTGACACCCAAAAGCAATGACTTTGAAAAGCCTCCTCAAATAGGCTGGATGACATACGAATGGAACTGAGGGAAAAACTCTCGATTCAGATAAGAAACACCGCAGCCTGACAACGGATTGGACTGCCGCGTGTGAACAAAAAATCCTTGCCCCATGGGACAAGGATTTTTTTGTTTGTTAGGCTCAATGAACTATCAATCTTTGTTCAAGCGCTTGCGTTCAGTATGGTCGAGCGTTATCTTTCGCATGCGCATGTTCTTTGGAGTAACCTCCAACAGTTCGTCGGCTTTGATATACTCCAAACACTCTTCCAAGCTCATCACCACCTTTGGAATCACTCGTGCCTTATCATCCGAACCGCTGGCACGCACGTTGGTCAGCTGCTTGGCCTTGGTTACATTGATTACCAAGTCGTTGTCGTGAACATGTTCGCCTACCACTTCACCAGCATAAACTTCCTCTCCCGGATCAATAAAGAACTTACCACGATCCTGAAGTTTATCGATGGAATAAGCGAATGCCGTGCCCGTCTCCATGGCTATCATGCTGCCGTTCACCCGTCTTGTGATTTCTCCCTTATAAGGTTGATACTCTTTGAAACGATGCGCCATGATGGCTTCACCTTGAGAGGCTGTCAGCACATTGGTTCGAAGTCCCATGATACCGCGCGAAGGGATATCAAACTCGATGTTTGTACGTTCGCCTTGGCTCTCCATGGAGGTCATTTCGCCCTTACGACGAGTCACCATGTCAATCATTTTGCTGGAAAATTCTTCAGGAACATTGATGGTGAGTTCCTCGATTGGCTCGTATTTTTCGCCGTTGATTTCTTTGAAAATCACCTGTGGCTGCCCCACCTGCAACTCATATCCCTCGCGTCGCATGGTTTCAACCAACACGCTGAGGTGGAGAACGCCACGTCCACTGACAATCCATTTATCGGTTGCATCCTCGAAAGGACGCACACGGAGAGCCAGATTCTTCTCCAACTCCTTTTCCAATCGGTCGTTGATGTGACGCGAAGTGACATACTTGCCCTCCTTACCAAAGAAAGGTGAGTCGTTAATGGTGAACAACATGCTCATCGTAGGCTCGTCAATGGCGATTGGAGGTAATGGCTCTGGATTCTCATAGTCACAGATGGTGTCGCCTATTTCGAAGCGATCCAGACCAATGACGGCACAGATATCACCGCTACCCACCTGGTCGGTCTTGGCGTGACCCATGCCTTCAAAGGTATGAAGTTCTTTAATCTTAGTCTTTTCCAGACTGCCATCGCGGTGGCTAATGGTGACATTCATGCCACTGGCAAGAACGCCTCGATGCACCCTTCCTACAGCAATACGTCCTGTGTAATTTGAGTAGTCGAGACTGGTAATCAGCATTTGCGGAGTACCCTCCAACTGCTTGGGCGCAGGTATCACCTCTACAATCTTGTCAAGCAAATATTCTATATTGTCCGTTGGTTTCTTCCAATCCTCTGACATCCATCCGTTTTTGGCCGAACCATATACGACAGGGAAGTCCAACTGGTCTTCGGTAGCATTCAATGAGAACATCAAATCAAACACCATCTCGTACACTTCCTCGGGCCTACAATTGGGTTTGTCCACCTTGTTCACCACAACGATGGGTTTTAAGCCTATCTCCAAGGCTTTCTGCAACACGAAACGTGTTTGCGGCATGGGGCCTTCGAACGCGTCAACGAGCAAGATACAACCATCCGCCATATTGAGCACGCGCTCCACTTCCCCACCGAAATCAGAGTGACCGGGAGTGTCTATAATGTTGATTTTAGTTCCTTTCCAATTGATAGAAACGTTTTTAGAAAGAATGGTGATGCCACGTTCGCGCTCCAAATCATTGGCATCCAATACCTGTCCACTGTTATCCTGTCCGTCACGGAACAATTTTCCTGCCAGCATCATCTTGTCGACCAATGTGGTTTTGCCATGGTCAACGTGTGCGATGATGGCAATATTTCTAATGTCTTGCATTTTCTGTTACCTTAAACTTTTACGACTGCAAAGGTAATGCTTTTAATTTATAATTTGCAATGCACTATTCGTAATTATAAACTATCAACTATATTTTTTCTACCTTAATAGATATCGATGGACAGGAAACGAGAAAAAAGAGCTTATTAAATGTTAAAAAACGACTCAAAGCTAACAAAATATCAACGAGCAATGATGAAATGTACATTAAAAGCATTACCTTTGCAACCGCATTATTGCACAACATTTTTATTTTTTAACAACAAAGTTCTATGTATTTAGACAAAGCAAAAAAAGAAGAGATCTTTGGACAGTACGGAAAGTCTAACTCTGATACTGGTTCAGCTGAGAGCCAGATAGCATTGTTCTCATACCGTATTTCCCATTTGACGGAGCACCTTAAGAAGCACCGTAAAGATCATAACACTGCACGTTCATTGACCAAATTGGTAGGTAAGCGTCGTTCTTTGCTCGATTATCTGTATGATAATGACATTGAGCGTTATCGTGCTATCATCAAGGCTCTTGGCTTGCGTCGATAAAACGCAACGTGCTATTTAGCTTAAGGAATGAAGTAGGAGGAAACAACATTTGTTTTCTCCTACTTTTGTTTATTCTCCTTCTTTGAGTATCTCACGCAAAGGAACCATCACAAACTCGCGCTCATGCATCAGTGGATGTGGAATTGTCAGTTCGGGAGTTTGGATGTTGAGATGGTCAAACAACAAGATGTCGATGTCAATACAACGGTCTTGGTAAACTTCATCGTGCGTCTTCTCCATGCGCCCCATCTCTTTTTCGATTCTCTGGGTTGCTTTTAACACCTGAAACGGACTCATGGTGGTGCGACAACAGATGCAAGCGTTGATGAAAGCATGGGGTGATGAGAATCCCCATGGCTGTGTTTCGTAGAGCGAAGACTGACGTTCTACGGGGCCAATCAATTCTGCTATTCTTACAATAGCCTGGCGAATGTTTCGCCGTCTGTCACCCAGATTGGCACCAAGTGCGAGGTAAACGATATGCTCTTTAGTCATTTTGCGTGTCAATGACAGCGATTAATCGTCCAAAATCAAGAGTGAATCGCCGTAACACCCAAACTTATAACCATGCTTCACGGCCAGGTTGTAGGCTTCCATCACCAGCTCATATCCACCAAACGCAGCCGTTTCCATGAGTAACGGCGACATACTGTGATAGAAATTGGCAATCATCGTATCAGCCAGACCAAAGTCGTACGGTGGGAAGATGAACTTGCTGGTCCAACCATCGTACTCTTTCAGTAAACCATCTGTACCGACAGCCGTTTCAGTAGCCTTGACAACGCTTGTCCCAACGGCACAGACACGATGCCCTTCTTGCTTTGCTTTGTTGACAATCTTGCAGGCCTGCGCATCTATCTTCATAGGCTCAGAGTCCATCTTATGCTTCGTCAGGTCTTCCACCTCAATGTTATTGAACGCACTGAGACCACAATGCAAAGTGATATAAGCAAAGTGAATGCCCTTGATCTCCATCCGCTTCATCATTTCCCGGCTGACATGCAGACCAGTTGCTGCGGCAGTTACGCCTCCTTCATTCTTGGCGAAGATGGTTTGGAAATCTTCCATGTCGTGTGCATCGGCATGCGGAACCTCACGCCGATTGATGATGTAACGAGGCAACGGTGCCTCACCGAGCGCAAAAAGTTCTCGCTTGAACTCCTCATGAGGACAGTCGTAAAGAAAACGAAGCGTACGTCCACGACTCGTGGTGTTATCGATTACCTCAGCAACCATGGTTCCGCTTTCATCAAAGAACAACTTGTTACCAATGCGTATCTTACGTGCAGGCTCTACCAACACGTCCCACAAGCGCATTTCACGATTGAGCTCGCGTAAGAGAAAGACCTCAATCTTGGCGTCTGTCTTTTCTTTTGTTCCATACAAGCGAGCAGGAAATACCTTTGTGTCATTGAAGATGAATGTGTCACCTTCATCAAAATAGTCGAGTACATGACGGAACTCCAAGTACTGTCCCTCTACAGGTTTGCCCTTTTTGTTCTTCTGAAACATGTCAATAGTCTGCGACTTACGATGCAAGACCATCAATCGAGACTCGTCACGACGCGTCATTCGGGAGATATGCTTTTCTCCTTTGTCATCCACTATCTCATGGTAAACACTATGAGGATACAGAGCAACAAGCTCTTCCGGCAAATTGAATTTGAATTGTGATAGTTTCATTTATTGGTGTTTTTCGTCTATTTCTTGTTGATCCAACCACTCTTTAAAGTGATCGAAGTCAATACTGTTTTCTACTTTGATAGCTCCCACTCGGGTCCGGCGCAGTGCTGTGAGGTATGCCCCACTGTCCAAAGCGCGTCCCAGGTCACGAGCCAGGGCTCTGATGTATGTTCCTTTACCACATACCACACGCAACTGGAGCAGCATGGTCGTTGAATCAAAACCCATCACCTCTATCTCGTCAATTCTGACGCTTTTTGGTTTGAGCACCACTTCCTCGCCTGCGCGACGCAAGTTGTATGATCGTTCGCCGTCTACCTTGCACGCACTGAAGGTTGGTGGGGTTTGTTGAATGTCGCCAACAAACTGTTTCAGTGCCTCATCGATGCGCTCGCGTGTGATGTGTTCTGTTTGGAATGTCTGATTAACCTCGTGTTCTTTATCGTAACTCGCAGTGGTTGCCCCCAACTGGAGCGTGCAGGTATATTCCTTATCGTGTGCCTGCAACTGCTCAATCTGCTTGGTTGCTTTCCCCGTACACAACACCAAAACCCCCGTGGCTAATGGATCCAACGTGCCGGCATGACCTATTTTTATTCGTTTGATGCCCAACTTGCGAGATATGACATACCGCACATGGGCCAAAGCACCAAAACTTGTCATGCCATAAGGCTTGTCGATGGCAAATATTTCTCCTGTATAAAAGTTCACGGTGTGGTTGCTTTGAGTTTATGAGTTAATGAGTTTTTAAGTTGATGAGTTTGGGAGTTAATGAGTTGATGAGTTTGTAAGTATTTGAGTTTGTGAGTTGTTGTATGTTTTTTTACGAGTGATGTACTCATGATGGATGTACTATCAACTCGTCAACTTGCCAACTCGTCAACTTGCCTGCTAATCAACCATTGCCAACTGATGTCCCATCATCAACCAAATCAAGATGGCACCACCGACAATGATACGATACACGCCAAAGGCTTTGAAGCCATACTTGGTGAGGAAAGCCACAAACCATTTCATGGCCAGCAACGCTACGACAAAGGCAACGCCACTACCCAGCAGCAAAGTGGGCACATGCGCAGACAAGGCCTCCACACCTCCATTCTTGATTAACTTAAACACATCGAGACAGGTGGCGGCGAACATGGTGGGCACAGCCAAAAAGAACGAGAACTCAGCCGCACGTTTGCGCGTCAGTCCTTGCGCCATTCCACCCACGATGGTGGCCATCGATCGAGAGACACCCGGTATCATGGCAATGCATTGGAACAGTCCTACCCGCAAAGCTCTCTTCTCTGTCAGCGGCGTTGATTCGCTTCCATGATTGAACAGGCGGTCGCAAAACAACATGAAAACACCACCAATCACCAACATCACCGCAACCACCACGACGCTTCCCAACATCTTTTCAATCAGATGGTTAGCCAGTAATCCGATGACAGCGGCTGGTATGAAGGCTACTAACAGCTTCCAATAAAAGTCCCATTTGTGCAAGAAAGCTCTGAACGGCGTACTTCCTGCCGGTGCCGGTGTGTGGTCGAGCCGGAAAAACCGCTTCCAGTAGAGCGTCACAACCGACAGGATGGCACCAAACTGAATGATGACAATGAAGGCATTGATAAACGGATCGTTGGCCTCCATGCCCAACAAGTCGCGCGTGATAATCATGTGTCCCGTAGATGACACAGGCAAGAATTCTGTCAACCCTTCTACGATTGCCAGAATGATGGTTTCTATAATGCTCATTTATTCTTCAATATGCTGATCTTTGGGTCTACGAACAATGGCATAAATCATTGACACAAATCCGATGAAACATACCACCGGAGCCACCTTGATGCGGCGAACGCTGAAGATGTCCGGATTGTATGTCGTTTCTGTAGAGCCTCCTCCACTCATCAGGAGGAAGCCAATGATGACAATCATCATACCGACGGCCAACAATATGAAGTTGACCTTGTCGAATGCGAAGTTTCTTCTATCCATCTTATTGATTGATTTTGCCATGCGTCAGGATGTCGCGTATCCTGTGCATGACGATATGATTGCGAGTTTACTTATTTAGATGTTATACAATTCACCAGCCTTCATCCGCAAGAACTTGTTCACGGAAATATGTGCGCAGATGGCCGTAATGATGATGCCGAACAAGAACACCACTGCCGCTGTGACAGCCATGTCACGCCATGTCACAACGCTCAAGATGTCAGGTTCAGAGACATACAAACCATAGATACATGCAGCAAGCACGATGTTGGCTATCAAGCCGGCTACCAAACCTATCCATATCGCACGATTGACAAACGGTCGGCGGATAAAGCTCCATGAGGCACCCACGAGTTTCATGGTGTGTATGGAGAAACGCCGTGCATAGATGTCCAGCCGAACGGTATTGTTAATCAGCGAGAATGATACGATAGTCAGCAAAATGGCTAACACCAACATCACCAAACCCGTCTTAGCCAGGTTGCGGTTGACGCTGTCTATCAACTCTTTTTGATAATTAATCTGATTGACTTTGGGATATTTCTTCAATTCGTCGGTAATCCATTTCAACGAATCATTATTGGCATAATTCGACCTGAGTGTCACCTCGATGGAGGCAGGGCAGGGATTCTCGCCATCGGTAAACTCGGAAGGGTCGCTTCCCATGGCCGCCGTAATCTCCTTGAGGGCCTGCTCTTTACTGATGTAATCCAGGCGTTTGATATAAGGTCGCTTCTTGATGTCGGCACAAATCTTCTGAGCTTCAGGATTTGTCATGTCATTTTCCAAAATCAGCTGCACCACCAAATTCTCCTTGACATACGAAGAAAGATTCCTGCCGGTAAGCGTTGAAAACACAACCAATCCCAATAAAATAAGCACCAAGGCTGTGCTAATACAAAGAGTAATGGCCTGTAGTCCACGATGACTACTGGTTCTATTTCGTTTTTTTCCCATTCCGATACGGATATAATACACCAAATTTGTTGCAAAGGAACAAAAAAAACAGCGATATAGCAACGGTTTAACTACAATTAACGTCCATTCTGCACGGGGCTTTCATTTACGAATGAAGCATTGAGTTTTTTAGGTCAAACGAATCGCTTTTCAGTGAAATATTCTCTGTCGCGACATTATTTTAACACAAATGCAGGCGTTTTTTTCAGCCATCTCTGCCATATTCTGCAAATATGCGAATTATGAGAAATATTTGTTAACAAACTTACTATTAACGTGTTATGTGATTTTCGGACTAAAAACGCCAACAAAAACTAATGTGTTTGGAGCTAAAATCCCTTCTATTAGGTGCCAATTGAGAGGAAAAAGCATGCAAGTTGAAGGGCAAAAGCATGATGATTGAGAGGCAAAAGCATGATAATTGGGCGACAAAAGCATGATAATTGGCGATTTGTACGGTGTGAATGTACGAGAAATTGATTATTTCAAGGTTTAAATTTAGCTATTTCTCATTTTTATTTTGTCAAATAAAAAGAATAGATTTAACAAGCTAAAGGTTTATTAACGTTAGTAAGTAGCGTTGTCAGTTGTGCCTCTACACATTGTGGTTCATGGTTGGTTTATGCATCAAATTTGTTGTGAATACATTGCTTTTAGACAAGTAACAACCTTTTTTAAATGAAAAATCCGTGTCCATGCCAGCAGAAAGGTCTACAATGGTACCATCACTTTGCACCAATCATGAACGTTGCTGATCAACAACTTGAGGGTCATCGAATCATTGTATGATTGCGTTCTTCATCGATACAAACAAGAAATGCACATCAGTTATCTTTTTCTCCAAACTTGTAATAAAGAGAGGATAGAGATAAATGATGTGCATTTTAATGAAGGATTACTGCTTGTCCGCATGGTCATCCTTCAGATTATCATCAGTAATTAACTGTTTGCTGCGCTTTGCTATTCAGTGATTTTTACCAGATAAGGATAGAAAAGATCAAGGGCACTACCCGCCAAGTTTGCACTCTTGGGTGGAGTTGTTTTTTTCTTGAATGCGCCAATAACCATTGCTTGCATTTCCTCACCATTGATGATTGCTGTCAGCGGTGCCGTAGTGCCGTCGGACTCTGAATAAGAGAAAGGAGCCAAAGAAACAGCCTTGCTGTTGCTTACGGTCCAATATTTCTCAGACTCATAATAGGTATACAAATATAAACCTTGCAGTTCGCCCAGATACTGGCACGAAGGAATTGATAATGTTGCGGTCTCTGAATCGAAATCTGCAGTCAGTTTCTCAACAAACAAGCCTGGGAACTCCATGTATCCCTTTGTAATTTTAACGTTGACCGAACCCTTTTGTGTCTTATTTGCATCCTTATAGAACACCAGATGATACATACCAACAATATCCTTATTAAAATCACACTGCGTGATTTTAATAGAGTCTACGATGGTTGAACCAGCTTGATACTTGATGTAGCCCTGCCGCAAGTGTCCTGTGTCGTTCTTCGTGAGGTCTATGGACACCTCTCCGTCTTTCAACGAACAGGTAATCCAATCTGCCATACTGGTGAGCTTAACGTCCACATTATGTTTCAGTCCGAGGCTGAATGAGCGTTTAGCATCATTGAAAGCCATGGCATTGCCTCCCTCCATGGCGAAGATGATGCCTGTCTGCTGCACGGTTACCTTTGTAAAATCGTCGCCAGAATAAATCTTCAGAACCGAGGATCGACCTAAGGCTCCAGCGTTTTCCTCCACCTTGACGGTCACCACATCGCCACTGACAGTTGCCGTACACCATGGGTGCTCCGACTCTACTTTCGTGATTCCATGCGGAGCCACTACCTTGACATGTCCCGTAGACGGAGCTGCCTGGAACAACACTGAGCAACTGTCTACCCGAATGGTAGATTCCTTTGCATAAGGGTTGTCCACTTCGTCCCTGCTACAGGCCACGAAGCCTATAAGAAGAAAGAAGACTCCTAATATTCCATATATTCTTTTCATACGTTTTCTCCTTTACTGTTTAATCATTTTTGTTACATGCGCAATTTGATGACTCAGTCTCGTTGTACCTACAAGATACTTGGAGCCTTTGTATTTGCCTGCACTTCCTCCTGTCGGTTTCAATGTCCACATGATGAACGAGTCGATGACATAATTCGTCATCCCGTTGTTCACCCATGTATAGACAGGATGCGCCTCATCACCATTCCATGATGTCTTCATGCCAGCTTCGGTGTTCCATGTCAGGGTTCCATCAGCATCCAATGCCCATGCGCACATGAAAACGATGTTTCCACCTTCCTCGCCTATAGGTTGTGAGTTCCAGAACAGCGTACCAGTGGCCTTGTTATAATTAAGTACGACAGGGGTTTCGGGTGAATTAGCAAAGAAATTGGTCATGTAGAAGCAACCCTTTTCCTTGTCAGGCGTTAGTTTTACTGTCAGCTTTTTAGTTCCGCCGTAAACCAACTGGTAGGTGCCCTCATATTCACTGAACTTGCGGAAACCTTCCGGAAGCACCCCTTGCAACGTAAAGGCTTTTCCACCCTCGCCCGTACTCGTCAGTGTACCCGCCTCATAGTCGAACGCTAACTCCGAGAGCTCGACACCGTTCACCGTGATAGGCTGATAGAAGCGAATACCCTTGTTGGTGTATACAAATGCTACCTCAATTTCCTCTGACGCTTTGTTCGTGGTATCTGGATTGACATAAAATTGGTTATTATTCAAATCAAATCCTACCCCAACTTTCTTACCGCCAATGCTGCCACCATAGGTTCCAAAGATGAAATCGGACTGTACGGCAATCACGCCCTTGACATATTCCTCGGCCGGCATGGTGAGACGGCGCAGGTAGCAAGTGTTGCCCGAACGTGCGCCATGAAGTTTGATAACATCAACGCCCACACTATCAATCAGGTACTCAATGTCACCTCCATAGGCCTGATAGCGGTCACTGGTTCCTTCGGCCAAGATGTGAAACAATTTGTTGCCTGTGTCAAAGATAATGCCGGGGCCACCCTCACTGGTCATTTTATAATAGGATGTTTCCGAAACGGCTGGATCGCCACTCATCTCGCCCCGTATGGTTGCCTGCAGGCTGTCAAATTTTACCGTGTAGACAAAGCCACCATTCTCCTGATCCTTGTCCCTGAGCCCTGGATAAACCTCAAACACCCATCCATGCTCCGATTTCATCAGTGCTTGTCGCGTTGAATTCAACAAATTGTTGACGCGTTTGGATGATGGGACATCAAAATATTCGTCCTGTTCCGGATTGCAGGCCACTACCGTCAACAATGCGGGAAGCAGGAACAGCAGATATGCGAAATATTTATTTTTTTTCATAATAGTCTCCTCTCGTTATTTTACTGTCAAATCCAACAAGTCGACCTTCCCGTCAACAACTTCAGCCTCGCGCCTGAGTACAATCTTTCGCAGCTCATCCATATCGATTCCCCATGCCTTTTCCATATAGTCTTTCACGATGGAGAGTTTTGATGCAATCAGTCCAGATCCTTCTTCTCCTGCCTTTTTCATCAATGCATCCCACTGCTCGGCGGTATTGGTAACATAAATTGAAACCATTTCGGCAAAGTCCTCACCATGAGAATGCTGCGCATAGGAAGAGATGAAGCCATGCTCCAGGCAATAGGTGCTTCCATTGTATGGTGGATCACTCCATTCGCCTGCCACATAACCAGTAGAGGTAATCAGCTGGTAGTCGGCCGGATAATCTTTTGTCTGGTTAAGAATATGCGTGAACTCATGGTAGACGGTCTTCAGATAATAATGATTCAGCGAAGACACACTTCCAAGGTTCTCGTTTAAATGATTCACACCTGCCAGGAAAACCTTCTTGCCTCCCTCGGCAGTACCCAATACAAACGTTCCGTTGTTCTTGAACTCCCAGTTCCCAACCAGATAAATTTGCTTGGGAAAGTTACTGCGAGTGAAGTTAATACCGGCTGCCTCGTCAAAGGCTTCAAGCACGGCATACTTGATGACGTGAGCCAACTTCACCGACTGCTCATAGTTGGCTGGAACCAGATAGTAGTCATGGTCTGACTCGATATCCTGAAAGCGATATTTCAAATCAATGTTGTAGGTATTGATAAAATTAGCTTTCAACCAATAGTCAAACTCCGTGTAGTCAACGTCGTCAACGGTGATGATGCTCTCGTCGCTTAGTTCATCTTCCGAACACGACGTGAAAGCGGTCACACCTAACAGCAACGCAAGACTGTATATTGATAATTTCTTCACATTCATAATGATACTCTTGAAAATTATTTTTTAGTTGTATTTCTCGGATTAGGCTTAACACCTGCATCAATTACCTTGGATGGCAACTGGAGTGCCCGCCTGTCATCGTCCTTAGAAAGGAAATCTGTCTTCTCTTCGGGCTCTCCTGCCATAGATATCTTGCGGCGCGGATATTCTATACCGTAACGCTTGATGTCGAACCAACGGATGCCTTGATGAATGGTTTCCATCCGACGGAAGCCCAGCACACACTGCAACATAGCTTCCTGCGTGCTGCCTTCTTTATCGATTGTGAACGCAGGGTGCAAATGCTTCTTGATGGTCGAGGCCAATGGACTTTTCTTGTCATCATAACTGTACTTCGCCTTATTATAGAATTCCTCGATCTCTTTGGGCGTGAGCTCCATCTTCGACTTAGTGGCATTCTGCATCCACAGGGTCAGATCGGCTGCTGCTTGGTCAAACTTTTTGGTCATAATGTAGGCCTCAGCACGATTCAACAGACACTCGTCTGTGGTGAGCAAAGTAAATATAGACTTGTTGTAACCTATTCCTGCCACGGGGTCAGTATACTCAAATAGACAAGGTACGCGCCAGTAAATCACGTAACTATAGCCTGTTCCTGGATAGGTATGAGGAGCATCGTAGAGCCTCGTGCTGCCACCCCAAATGTTTTGAGCTCCGCCAAGTTCATTGGTAGAGATATAGGTGCCATGCGTGTATTTCTTCCAAGTCCTGTATGGTCCGAACGCTAACCCGCCTTTTGAAAATCCCGTAGCCAACAAAAGATTGCAATTCAGTTCTGATGAAACATAATGTTGTGAACGCACATCAAATTTAGAGGGCAGCTTAGCCGCATTTGCCCAGTCTCTGAGTAACGACGCCGGATTGCCTCCCAAGCACTTATTGGCATACTCAATGGCCTTGTCCCATTTTTCATAATAAAGATAGAAACGTGCAGCAAACGCATAAGCGGCACCCACGTTGAAATGATACTTAGGCACACTGAGATGACTGTCGCCAACCAGCGGAAGGGCTTTCTGGATATCTGCATCTATCGACTTGTACACATCGGCAACCGTTCCCCTTTCAGGAACCTGGCCAATCAGCGATCCCGTTTCATACATCAGTGGGATACCCAAATCCTTGTCGGATGTGGCTGCGTTGTAGTTTTTGCAGAAGATGTTCACCAGCATGAAATGTCCGTATGCTCGAACCATCAATGCCTCACCCATGCTCTCACGCAATATAGGGGTGGTTGGACCTCCCAGCTTGTCAATAGCATCGAGTGCATTGTTGGCCGTGGTAATAGCATTGTAGGCATCCTGCCAATAGTTTTCAGGCGACTCATTATTGTTTTCCGTAGGATCTTTCCAAGCATAGAACTCATCAACGAACCGGTCAGTATAAGTATTGGGATACTCGTCAACATTGTCAGACATCAGTTCCGTAAAAATCTGATAGGTGTGGGTAGGATAGGCCGAAACGAGCAAGTCCTTTACCTTCACCTCATCGTCCACAATAGTACGGTTGTCGGGCATCACGTCCAAAAAATTATCGCATCCTGTGAGTGCTGCAACACCCAAAGCCAGGATAAACGTATGGTATATAGATCTCATTGTTCTCATATCGATAAATGTTTTTAAATTCCTAATCGCAAGGTAAGTGTAAACTGCTTCGGAACGGGAACGGCAACACCACCCGTATTGAAGAACTCGGGATCTTGTCCGTTGAGTTTCTTGTCAGCATAAATCAAGAAGAGGTTCGTAGCCTGCAACTTCAGGGAAAGGTTGTTCAAACCGATAGCACCGTACAGGGACTTTGGGAAATCGTATCCCAAAGATATCTCTTTCATGCGGATAAAGTCGCCCTTGGCGATACGCGCCGTAGAGAAATTATAGGAGTTGTAGGCAATACGCAGGTCGGTGTCGTTCCAGTTCTGCCGCTGTGTAGCAATCGCTGGAATGTCTGTTGTTTTCTCCTCGCCTGCCGTCATCCATCGGTTCTTGAACTCTTTTGGGGTTGAAGTCAGGTCATTGTAATATGCCTTGAACACAGGATCCAGCCTTACCACGTTTCCAAAGGAATAGGTAATGAATACATTCATGCTCAGTCCCTTATATCGGAATATGTTTCCCAACGAGCCAGTGGTAGTGGGATCTGTAGGTCCTTCGTATTTCAAGAAGTCAAGCTGCTCTTTCTTACTGTCCTGGAAATAGATGCCCGACACGGTGGTTGTACCGTCCCAATTGGTGAACGTGGGAAGTCCCTCGCCATTCAATCCTGCAAATGGAACGGAGAACAGAGCCCTAACGGGATAGCCCTCGCGTGCAAATCCGCCTCCACTCACCAGGTCGATAACACGCGTAGAGGTTTCCAAATCAGTCACCTCATTGTGTACGTACGAATAGATGAGACTGGTTGTCCACGAGAAGTTTTTCGACTTGATGTTCGTGGTGCTCAAGCTTATCTCCAGACCATTTGATTCCATCGAGGCGATATTTCCATATTTACGTACAAAGCCATCGGTACCAGCCGTAGTAGCAAGCCCAATCAAGTCGTAATTGTCACGCGAATACACGTCGACTGTAAAATTGATTCGGTTTGACAAGAAGCCTGCCTCCAAGCCAAAGTTCCATTCCTTCTTCTTCTCATAGGTAAGATTGGGGTTGGCCGCATCGTCTATATACAGTCCCGACTCGCTGTCCTTGGTGATGTATCTCCACGGCGTGAAGCTGCCTATGACGGCCTGTGCATTGGTTACCGAGGGGCGGTCTGCCGTCAGTGAATAAGATGCTTTCAAAGTGAGGTGGCTTAATGCCGGTCTAAGTTTCTCAAACCAAGGTTCTTCGTGTGCGTTCCAAGCCCCAGAGATATTCCATGTTGGGAGCCATCGTGCCTGTCTTGACATACCCAGTCCGTTGGTACCTTCGTATCGATAGGTTCCATTCAGCGTATAGCGTCCTTTCCATGAATAGGTGGCGTTTGCAAAGAAAGCGGCACTGCGCACATGCGTGTTACGCAGCGAATAGTAGTCGGCGCCTTCTTCCTTGCTCTTCTTGAACACCTGATAGGCATAGTTTGGGATTTCACCCATTTGGTACTGCATGCCCCATCCGCGGAACCATGTCTTGTGGCGGTCATAACTATTGGTTTCCAATCCCCCATACAGGTTTACGATGTGATCCTCGGCAAAGACATTGTTGTAGGCCGCAGTGGCACGGAAGTCGAATCCAAACATACGGTTGTCCGTGCGTTCCATGATACCGCCATAAGGCATAACCGTCACGGGCAGTGCCGTTAGGTTCTCGGGATCTCTGTACAAGAACGGGTTCTTGTCACGGATGGTCGACGTACCCATGGCCCTATAAGCCATAGCCTGATTCGAGGCATCAAGGATGTTGTGCTCGTTTGAGGTCGCATCGTACTTCACTGCCCCCAGCACTGTGAGTTCAACAGGGGTGATGGGCTTATAGGTCAAACGCCCTTGAACACGGAAGTTGATGACATTCAGGTCCAGATAATTGTTCTCCAGCTCGTGCATGATGTTGAACGGCGCATAGTTGCGGGTATAGAATGTATTTGCATCCAATGCGCGCGAGGTGTTCAGAGCGTAAGAGTAAGGGTTGATGTCGAAGTCGCGCTTCACCTCACCCATCACGGCATCCACCGATGAACTGAGGGTTCCCGGTGCGCGCTGCTTACGATAGGAGGCATTGGCTATCAAATTGAAGTTCACCTTTCTCAAAATGTCGAACGACGAATTGACATTAGCCGTATAGCGTTGCACCTTGCTCTGCTCTGTCCAGCCCGGGTCAAACATGGCACTCACCGAGGCATACGTCTGCGATTTGTCCGTTCCCGAAGAAATGCTAACCGAATGGTTGTGCATGATATTGGTTGAGAACAGCTGGGCAAACCAGTCGGTGTTGCGATACTCTGCCTCACGAAGATATTCGGCAATGGCCTTCGGAGTGTTCTCCAAAGCAAACTGTCCAGTCCGCACGTCATACTGGCTCAGCATCTGGTACATTTTTCCATAGACACCCGAGTCGGAGGCATTGGAAGTTCCTGCATAAGGAAGATATCCCTTGAGGAACAACTCCTGGTACACGGCCATCTGATCCTGCGAGTTCATGATGTTGAACTCAGCATACGAAGGTACCAGTCTCATGGTGTACTCACCACTATAATTAATGTGTGCCTGCCCTGCCTTTCCTTTCTTGGTGGTAACGACAATCACGCCAGCCATGGCGCGTGCGCCATAAATAGAGGTGGCCGATCCGTCTTTCAAGATTTGGAAGTTCTCGATGTCATCGGCGTTCAGTCCGGCGATGGCCGAAGAAATCAGCGTATTGGCATCACCTGAGGAGAGTTGATCTGCACTGACATTCTCTACATCCTCCATGATGACACCATCCACCACCCATAGTGGCTTGCTGCTACCATATATAGAGGTGGCACCACGTACACGAATCTTGGGCGCGGTACCAAAGGTTCCCGTCACGTTTTGTACGGATACACCTGCAGCACGACCCTCTAACGATCGACTGATATCAGCCATACCGTCTATCTTCGCATCCGCGGCATTAACTTTAGCGGAGGCACCGGTAAAGAGGCGTTTGTCTATCTTCTGCATACCAGTCACCACTACTTCCTCTACTTTCTGCGCATCCGACTGTAACACAATCTTCATGTTTTGCGTACCGCGCAGGGTCTGCGTCTTCATACCTATGTACGTCACCGTAATCATAGGATTGCTCTTCGTTGCAGTAAGCGAAAACTTACCGTCAACATTCGTCACCACGCCTGTCTTTGTCCCTACAACCAACACAGATGCTCCAATCACCGGTTGGCCATCATCCGCAGAGGTTACGGTACCATTGATTAGCGTCTGAGCATTTGCCACTCCTATACAGAGAAACAAATCCACAAGCAAAATCGTTAATTTTTGTTTCATATTTTTCAAGTTAAGATTACTCCCATTTTAATCATTATTGAGTATTTCATCCTGTCTCACGACATGAAATTATGAATTAAAAGTAAAAACAGTACAAATAATAACAAAAAAGAGTTATAGTCACTAAAACATCTTCGACAAATATAAGTTAAAAAAACTATAAACGCAAGTTGATTTAAAAGTATAATATCGTTTTTAACTTTCTTTTACAATTAAATCTCCTTTGGCCACTATTTATCGGTAGAAATCAAATGATATTGCTTGCGCTCAATCGTACTGTAAGCCCATAGCTCACAGATTGCTTCCTAATAATCAACATATCTTTCTTCCTGTTGAATATGGTAAATCATTTTCTACAAGAAAAATAGCTTTGTTACTTTAATTAACAAAACTGTACATCTGTTGCTTGATAAACATCACAACCCAAACAAATGGTTTTCCACAAAACGACTAGATCCTGTTGATTTATAATTTTCTAAAACCAGATTTTGTCAAGAAAACCAACCGATTTTTAACACTTCACGAACGCTCCTTCTAGAAAAAGAATTGGGAGATTCAGATGCAGTGATTAGAGTTTTGGCAGGCTGTCCATGGTCTTTTAGGGCCAATCTTTATGCTTTTTCTCCACTTTTATGCACTTTTGATCGAAAATAGCCATGCCATTGAGTGATTAAAGCAATGGGTTTGACGGGCAAAAGCAATGCTATTGGAAGGTAAAAGCAAAGCTATTGAAAGTAAGAAGCCTTGACAAAATGCGACAACTCACTGAACACAAGCGTCTTACAAACATGCGAAATCCTGGCCGTATTTGCGAGCAAAGGGGCATGAGGCTGCGAATACGCGAGTTATGGACAGGGCTTTGTCAAGAAAATTTCGCATTGCTCGCAGGGTCACGACTTGCACAAAACAACCTTTTCATTGTCATAATGAGAACTATATTTGTACAACTCGCTTTTTTTGTTTTCCTTTGTATCTGGCAATCGGCGCGCATGGTTCCACACCATCAAGGGCCGACATAGCATGAAACAGCGCAACACGATATTGACAATCACCGGTTCTGACGGTTCTGGGGGAGCCGGAATCCAGGCCGACATCAAGGTCATCACGTCCTTGGGCGGATACGCCGTGTCGGTCATCACGTCAATCACCATGCAGAACACGCTTGGCATCCAGCGCTTTTACGACATCCCGGCCGATGTAGTGGCAGAGCAGGTGGAAGCTCTTGTCGACGACATCAAGCCCTCGGTGGTGAAGGTTGGCATGGTTCGCAACGTGAAGACGCTGGAGAATATGGTGAGCATTTTGGCGAAACGGCGTCCACCGCAACTCATCTACGACCCGGTGGTGACGTCAAGCCAGGGCGACCTGCTGATGCCGCCAGAGATGATTGACAGCGTCAAGACCAAGCTGCTGCCGCTGTGCTCGCTGGTTATCCTAAAGCAAAACGACGCAGTCTACTTGCTGAACAGTCAGCTCAAGACTCACGACGACATCGCCAACGGCATGAGAAAACTATTGGACATGGGGTGCCGGGCCGTGCTGTTGCACAGCGGCGACGACCACGATTTCATCGCATGGCAGCAAGATGGCGACATACATGTAGAGCCCTCGCCCACCCTTTGGCAAACCAACGCACACGGACTGGGCAGCAATCTGACCTCGGCCATCGCCTATTTTCTGGGCGAAACAGATGATTTCAGAGAGGCCATCAGCAGAGGCAACGCTTACATTCATCAGCAGATGAGCGAGATGGGCGAACTGAAAGGACGGGGAAGCGAGCTGCTCAACGCATTCATGAATGCCGTGTCGACACATTATGCCACCAACAACGATGTGCGGTTTTATGCCGACATGCTGAACGTGAGTCCCCGTTACCTGGGACAGGTGACCAAACGCATCGTACAGAAAACGCCGAAGACCCTCATCGACGAACACGTTTTTCACGAAAGCAAGTTCTTGTTGGACACCACCAGCAAAACCGTACAAGAGATAGCGTATGCGTTAGGGTTTAACTCGCAGTCGCATTTCACGAAGTTTTTCAAGAAGATGGGAAACTCAACACCAAGTATTTACCGACAAAAACAAATAAAATGAAAACAACTGAAAGACAAACACTGAATCGTAATTTAGCACAAATGCTCAAGGGAGGCGTCATCATGGACGTTACAACACCCGAGCAAGCACGTATCGCAGAACAAGCCGGAGCCTGTGCGGTGATGGCTCTCGAGCGCATACCGGCCGACATTCGCGCGGCAGGTGGCGTTTCGCGCATGAGCGACCCGCACATGATCAAGGGTATTCAGAAGGCCGTAAGCATACCGGTGATGGCCAAATGCCGCATCGGACACTTCGTTGAAGCCCAGATTCTGCAGGCCATTGAGATTGATTACATCGACGAGAGCGAGGTACTCTCACCCGCAGACAATGTCTATCACATTGACAAGACCAAGTTTGACGTACCTTTTGTGTGCGGTGCAAAGAACCTTGGTGAGGCGCTCAGACGCATTGCTGAAGGTGCTACCATGATCAGAACCAAGGGAGAACCGGGTACGGGCGACGTGGTTCAGGCTGTGACGCACATGCGCATGATGCAGGCTGAAATCAGAAGGCTTACCTCAATGGCTGAAGATGAGCTGTACGAGGCTGCCAAACAATTGCAGGTTCCCTACGAACTGGTGCAGTATGTACACGAAAACGGCAAGCTGCCTGTGGTGAACTTTGCCGCTGGTGGCGTAGCAACTCCTGCCGATGCAGCCCTGATGATGCAACTTGGAGCTGAAGGAGTGTTCGTGGGTTCGGGCATATTCAAATCGGGCAATCCTGCCAAGCGCGCAGCTGCCATCGTTCAGGCTGTGACCAACTACAACGATGCGAAGCGGTTGGCTGAGCTGTCAGAAGACCTTGGTGAGGCCATGGTGGGCATCAACGAACACGAGATTGAAGTGCTGATGGCAGAAAGAGGAAAGTAAACAGATGAAAATAGCTATATTGGCATTACAAGGAGCATTCGTCGAACACGAACGAATGCTCCGTTCTTTGGGCGTAGAAACGTTTGAAGTAAGGAATAAAGACGACTGGCAGCAGCCGAAAGACGGTCTGATTATTCCCGGTGGAGAGAGCACCACGATGGTGAAGTTGCTGCATGACCTCGATTTACTGACATCCATACAGCGTGAAATCCATGAGGGATTGCCGGTGTTTGGCACTTGCGCAGGACTTATCTTGCTGGCTAAACAAGAGAATGGGCAAGCGGCTTCACGCATTTCCACGATGGATATTGACGTTTGCCGCAACGCTTATGGCAGACAGTTGGGCAGTTTTCGTACCGTATCATCATTCGAAGGCATTGAAAACGATATCCCCATGACCTTCATCCGTGCCCCTTACATCAATCAAGTATATGGCGAGGCTGAGGCGTTGGCAACGGTAAACGGCCACATTGTAGCCGCTCGGCAAGGTCATCAGCTGGTCACGGCCTTCCATCCCGAGCTGGATGAGGACGTAAGCATACACAAGTATTTTGTTGACAGCATTAAAAAAGGATAGGAAAGCTTTTGTGCCAACCTATCCTCTTCTATATATAAATGTGTTCGATGCGAACTAAAGTTTACCGATGATTCCTGCTTTTGTAGCCTGAATGAACCGTATGATGTTTTCAATTTCAGGACTGCCGGGAACTTGTTCCTTTACTTGCAGCACCGCATCGAACACACTTGTTTGGCCATGGAATATAAGGCGGTAAGCATTGGCTATGTGACTCTGAACCTTTTCTGTGATGCCATACGTTTCCAACATCGTCTTATTGGGACCTCCATAGCTTACTGGCACACCGCCGGCAATGATGTATGGCGGCACGTCTTTATAGAACGTGGTACCAGCTTGTATCATGGCGTAATCGCCAACGCGCGTGTTCGCATTCTCGATGACACTCGAACTGAAAATCACTCCGTTGCCAATTTCACAGTCACCGGCAATCTTTGTTCCATATCCAAACACACATTGATTACCCACTTTGGTATCATGTGAGATGTGAGCTCCTTCCATCAAGAAGTTGTCATGGCCGATGACGGTCTGTCCTCCCGCATGGGTTGCCCGATTGATGACGACATTTTCGCGAATGATGTTGTTGTTTCCAATAATCAATTCGGTATCTTCTCCCTTGAATTCAAAGTCCTGTGGAAGGGCTCCCACCACCGAACATTGATGCACGGTGTTGTTGCTTCCCAGGCGAGTTCCCTTCAAAATGCTGACAAAGGGATAAATCACACAGTTGTCTCCTATCACTACATCTTCTTCGATATAGACAAATGGGTAAATTTTACAATTGTTTCCAATCTTCGCTTTGGGTGATATTTCCGCTTTCTCACTGATATCGTATGCCATAATTTTTAGTTTTTTAGTTTATAGTTTATTAGTTGATGAGTTGGTACATCATGTGGGTCGAACCTTATCTCATAGGACTATTTTGTCTGATTGGTTCTACCTTATCAACTTATCAACCATCCTACCCTATTCTTTCACGCCGCCACCGAGGGCCTGATAGAGGTTTACAACAGCCTGCATCTTGTGAAAATCGTCCGTAATCTTAGCCATCTGCGCATTGAGAAGGGTTTGCTGAGCAGTGATTACCTCAAGGTATGTACTGCTCGACTGACTTAAAAGAAGCTTGGTATCCTCCACATTTTGTTGCAGAGTTTGTATTTGTTTAGCCTCAATCTTGCTCTTTTCATCTGACGAATGATAAAGAACAAGTGCGTTACTCACTTCATTTCCAGCCTTCAATATACTGTTCTGCCATGTGTTGTAGGCCTTTTCGTATTGCGCTTCAGCAACGCGTAGGCCTGCAATAATCTTTCCCTTTTGGAAAATAGGCTGCACCAAACTGCCGACAGCCGACAGCATCCATTTGCCAGGATTGATGACCGCAGCACCCGCACTGTTGGTAAACATGCCGGTAGGAGCAATCGTTAGACTTGGATAAAAACGGCTTCGAGCGGTTTCTACGCCATAGAAACATTCGGCTAATTGCATCTCTGCCGCATGAACGTCGGGACGATTGGCCAGCAACTGGATGCCGATGCCGGTAGATAAGTTGGTGGGCAGAGTCTGATTCTCAAGCCTTCCGCGCGAAATACTCTGTGCCGGTTGTCCCATTAAGAGCGACAAAGCGTTCTCTGTCTCACGTATCTGGCGCACCAAATCGGTCTTTTTGGCCTCCACTGCATAGTAGTTTGCTTCGGCACTCTGCACACCTGTCGACCGAATACCACGTCCAAGATCTTTCAATACCTTCATCTTGTCCCACGTTTCCTTGGTCAATTCGTGCATGTTGTTGACGATTTCGAGCTGCTTGTCGAGCATCAAGAGGGTGTAATACATATTCGCTACCCCACTGATGATATTGGCTTTAACCAACGTCTGATAGTCCTTTGTGGCCAACAACGCTACCTGTGCGGCACGTTTCTGACTGAGCAAATTGCCAAATAGGTCAACATTCCAGCTGGCAGCAATGGGCAATTGATAAGTTGAAATGGCCTTTCCACCATCCCAAGAAGCGATGGTTCCCTGGGGAGCGAACGTGAAAGAAGGCAGAAAAGACAACCTGGCTGCCTTCAATTGTGCTTCAGCCATCTTCACGTTCAGCGCAGCATTCAGCAGATCTACATTGTTGGTCAATGCCCTTTCTATATGCATTTGCAATTGTGGATCGGTGAACACACTGCGCCAAGACATGTTACCAAAGCTCGTTGTGTCCGTCACAACCAACGTATCTGTCATCGAAAGCGAATCGCGAACGATGCCCTTGGTGTTCACATTGGGGCGTTGGTACGTTCCATAGAGGCTCTTGCAGCTGGTCAACGCCAATGCTGCAAGTCCCATAATCATTATATTTTGTATTTTCATCACTATTCTTTATTATTCTCATCTACTGTGATTCCTACCGGGCGGCGTGCGTATTGCTGCAGTTCAGCCTCTGCTTCAGAATTCTCTTCATCATCAAACTTAATCGGTGTGAATCTCTCTTGCAATGCCTGGAAGATGACAAACAACCCAGGAACAACAAACAACTGGCAGAGCGTACCTATCAACATACCTCCTACAGCGGCCGCACCCAGAGTTTGATTACCATTCTTTCCCACGCCCATGGCAAACATCATTGGCAACAAACCGATAACCATGGCTAACGAAGTCATCAAGATAGGTCGCAAACGAGCACCCGATCCGAGAATGGCAGACCATGTGATGGCCATACCCGTGCGTCTTCTTTCGAGTGCAAACTGCACAATCAGGATGGCATTCTTGGCCAACAAACCTATCAACATAATCAGAGAAATCTGCATATAGATGTCATTGTTGTGGCCAAACAACTGCGTGAAGAGGAAAGCACCCGCCAATCCAAACGGTATAGAGAGGATAACTGCGAAGGGCAATAGGTAACTTTCGTACTGCGCTGCCAATATCAAATACACGAATAAGAAGCACAATACAAATATTATGCCAGTGACGTTGCTCGATTCACTCTCTGACCTTGACAAGCCAGAGAAGTCGTATCCGTAGCCCTGAGGCAAGTCTGTCGCGGCAACTTCCTTGATGGCTTGAATGGCTTCACCTGTGGAATAACCGCTATTCAGCGTTACTTGTACGTTGATGCTCGTAAACATGTTGAACCGATTGATATTAGATGGGCCGAAAACACGCTTCATCGAAATGAAACTTTGCACGGGTGCCATGCCGCCAGGTGTACGGACATAGATGTCATTCAGACCTTCCGGACGCTCACGACTGGACACATCGCCCTGAATCATGACACGATACAGCTTGCCGTATGCATTGAAGTTAGAGGCGTACATGCCGCCGTAATATCCCTGAAGCGTACTCAAAACGGTGGCAGGAGATATACCTGCCTGCTTACACTTAGCCACATCCACATCAATCAGATACTGAGGATAGTTTGGATTGTACGAGGTCATGGCCATTTGTATCTCCGGACGTTTGTTCAATTCGGCCAAATAAGCCTTGGTTACTTGGAAGAATTTATTCAAATCGCCACCTGTTTTGTCCTGCAACACCAAGGAAACACCGTTGCTCAAGGCGAAACCAGGAATCATAGGAGGTGCGAATGCCAAGATTTGAGCATCCTTAATCTGAGCCGTCTGCTTGTATATCATGCCTAAAACCGCCATGGCACTTTGTCCCATGTTACGCTCACTAAAAGGCTTCAACTTGATAATAAAGGTGGCTTGGTCAGACCCTTGCCCAGCAATGAAGTTGTATCCTTGCAGCTGTTCACGGCTCTGAATAGCGGGATTGCTGGCCAACATGGCATCAACCTGGTCGATTACCTGCTGCGTGCGCACCGCACTTGTTGCCGGAGGCATAGACACCGTACAGAACAGCGTACCCGTATCTTCATCCGGAACCAATCCTGTTTTGGTTGTTTTCATGGTCAAGAGCAAGGCTATTGCACCCACCAAGATGAAAACACCCGTGAGAACAGGCTTCCTAACCAGCTTTTGTAATCGATTTTTGTATTTACCCAAGACCTTCTCATAACTGGTATTAAACGACGCATGAAAACGGTCTATCCTACTCATCCTGCGTTCGGATCCATCCTCATTCTTTGGTTTCAGGAAGATGGCACACAATGCTGGCGAGAGCGTTAAGGCGTTCAAAGCCGATATGATGATTGACACCGCCATGGTCACACCAAACTCTCGGTAGAACGTTCCTGATGTTCCACCAATGAACGACACCGGAACGAACACCGCAGCCATCACCAACGTGATGGAAATAATGGCGCCTGCAATTTCGTTCATCGCATCAATGCTGGCCGTCAAAGCACTCTTATACCCCAAATCCAACTTGGCATGCACGGCCTCAACCACCACGATGGCGTCGTCAACCACAATGGCTATCGCCAGCAAGAGGGCCGACAGCGTGAGCAAGTTGATGGAGAATCCGAACAATTGCAAGAAGAAGAAGGTTCCTATCAGTGACACCGGCACGGCAATCAGCGGAATCAACGTAGAACGGAAGTCCTGTAAAAAGATGTAAACCACCAAGAATACCAGCAACAAGGTAATGACCAATGTCTTGAGAACCTCAGCGATAGAGGCGTAAAGGAACTCGGTCACATCATAGTTAATCTTGTATTCCATGCCCGGCGGGAAGTTCTTTGCCTGATTTTCCAATTCTGCTTTCACCGCTTTAGCAATGTCGTTGGCGTTCGAACCCGCAATTTGTTGAACCATACCCATGGACGATGGTTGGTTGTTGTTGCGCATGCTCACGGCATAAGTCAATCCGCCAAGTTCTATTTTTGCCACATCTTTCAACTTCAAGGTCTGTCCGGTCTGCGTACTGTGCAAGATAATGTTGCCAAACTCGTCAGCCGTTTTCAGACGACCTTTATAGCGCATCACATACTCGTACGCCATGTTGCTCTGTTCACCGAACGAACCAGGAGCAGCTTCCACGTTTTGTTCGGCCAACGCGCCAGCGATGTCAGATGGCATCAAGCCATACTGTTTCATTACATCAGGCTTCAACCAGATACGCATGGAGTAGGTCTTCATACCGGGGCTCTGCACGTCACCCACGCCTTGAACACGCTTGATGGCTGGAATGATGTTGATATTGTTGTAGTTGGTTAAAAACCTATCATCGTATTTGCCACCCTCTGACGTCAGCGTGTACATCAACACCTGCGAGGTTTGACGCTTGGATACGGTCACACCCACGCGGTTCACCTCTGCCGGCAGCAACGCCTGAGCCTGCGAAACGCGGTTCTGCACGTTGACGGCACACATGTCAGGGTTGGTTCCTTGACGAAAATAAATGGTAATTTGCGCCCCACCAGCGTTGGTAGCCCGCGAGGTCATGTACTCCATGTTCTCCACTCCGTTGATGCTTTCCTCAAGAGGAGCGAGCACAGAGTTCTTCACCGTTTCAGCATCTGCGCCGATGTAACTGGTCCATACCGAAATGGTAGGTGGCGCTATATCCGGATATTGCTCGATGGGAAGCGTGGACAGTCCGATGAATCCCAAGATCACGATGACCACGGAGATCACCGTTGACAATACCGGTCGCTTGATAAATTTTGTAAATGTCATAATTCGTTGTTGTTTTCTCGCTTACTTTTCAACATTCATGACAGGCCGGTTCTTACCCCAACCCATCACATGCGCCTTTATTTAAAAGCCTCTTTCATCTTTCCGTAGTCACCCTGAATCTCGCCAAGCTTCTCAGCTTCAGCTATTTTCTTGGCGTACTGCGCCTGTGTGATGGGCTTGATTTCCATGCCATCGCTCAACTTTGTGATGCCATTGGTAACGATGCGGTCGCCCACTTTCAGTCCCTCTGTCACGATGTAGTTTTGTCCATCGTTTTGCGGAGCCACCTTAATTTCCGTGTACTTGGCCTTGTTGTCCTTGCCAACCGTATACACAAAAATCTTATCCTGCACCTCGGTTGTATACGACTGCGGAATAACGATGGCTTGGTTGCTTACCCGTGGCACGATGATAGAACCCGATCCGCCACTCTTCAACAATCTATCTGGATTATTGAAGTGAGCTATCAGCGTCAAGGTACCCGTGGTTTGGTCTATCACACCACTCATCTTCACCACCTTACCAGGCTGGTTATAGATGGTGCCATCGGCCATCTGCAATTTAACCGTTGGCATCGACGCGATGACAGCCGACACGTTGCCCGATGTCTTGGTCATTTCCAGCACGTCTTTTTCTGTCATGGAGAAGTAAACCTCCATGGTACTGTTGTTGGAAACGGTGGTCAACGGCGTAGGACTTGATGCGCTGACCAAGGCTCCTACCTTAAAGGGAAGGCTGCCAACAACACCTGCCGCAGGACTCTTCACATAACAAAAGCTCAGCATCTCCTTCGCCGAAGCCAGCGCAGCTTGTGCCTGAGCCACCGCTGCCTGGGCCGTTGCGTAAGTGTTTTGAGCTGATTGTAATTCGTATTGGCCAATGACATTGCTCTTGAACAACTGCTCACTGTTCTCGTAGGTCAACTTAGCCGTATTGAGTTGCGACTTGGCTGAGTTCACGGCAGCCTGCGCTTGGCGAACCGATGCCTGATAAGTACTGTTGTCTATCACGAACAACACCTGGCCCTTGCCTACTGTTTGGCCCTCTTTCACGTTCAGTTTTGTAATGAATCCCGACACCTTCGGCCGAATCTCAACATCTTGAATACCCTTGATCACGGCCGGATAAGTGGTCTGGGTTGTAGAACCCGTCGACTTGATTTGCGTGACAGGATATTCGTCGTCACCGAATTTCATGTTGGGTCTACCGCCACACGAAACCAAGAGTGCAGCCATGGCTGCAAACAAAAACATACTTTTTTGTCTCATACCTTTATATAATCTATTATTTTTCATTCTTTCTCAAAAAACATACAATAAGAATTCATTTGAAAACTATTGTAAGTCTATAAGTTTTTGTCATGCAAATTTACATGATTTTTTCTCACTATGGCATCAATACCACTTACATTTAACATATATTATCTGCAAATAACGAAAATAGAGGATTTACATCAAGTGAGAACAAACATTTTACCTATGATCCAAAATTCAAAAACACGCACATCAAACGGATAGGAGAAAGATGAAAATGTGCCTCGGCATCGACGCCATCTTACCCCAACCAAGATGTCAAAAAGGGGTTGCCTGGGATGTTGAAAAATCTTGCAAACCCGCTCAAATACTCGCGTATTTGCAAGCAACTGCCTCGGTGGTCGAAAATACGCGAATTTTGTATGTGCCTCACCCACAGCAACTTCCTGCTTAATTCCCTATGAACGTTATCTCAAAAGCAATCATATTACACGCTAAGAGCATTGAGATTGACCTGCAACGGATATGCTTTTCAGGAACAAAAAGCATGCTATAGAAGACCAAAGTCAATGCTATTGGCCAAACAAGGGCATCAGAAAGTGATTTTTGAAGCTAAAATTGGCTGGATTTTTTCTAGAATGCAAGTTTTGAAACGACCAAAAATATTGACAAAACCGCAGTTCCTTCACTCCTATTTTTGAGGTACGTCCAACCCCATTTTTTTGGCTTTTTCAATCAAAAGAGCCATCAACGGTTCGCGTTCGTTCGGCACCTTATTATCAAGCACCGCGTCTTTTAAGGTCTGTTTCAGCGTCCCCACCTCGCGCGATGGCTGCAAGTGGAACATCTCCATGATTTCGTTTCCGTCGATGCAAGGCTGCAACAGACGCTTGTAGTCGCGTTCTTTCAAGTCATCCAGCTTCTCGCGTACCATGCGAAAGTTGTCCAAGAACCGCTGTTTGCGCTGTGCGTTTTTACTGGTAATGTCGGCTTCGCACAACGTCATGAGGCCGTCGATGTCGTCACCGGCATCGTTCATCAAGCGACGAACGGCACTATCGGTCACCTCTTCATCGGCGATGGCGATGGGACGCATGTGCATATCAACCATTTTTTGCACATACTTCATCTTGCTGTCCATGGGGAATTTGAGTCGTCTGAAGATGCCTGGAATCATCTTGGAGCCAATGTAATTATGGTTATGAAACGTCCATCCTGCCTGAACGTCCCACCTTTTGCTGCGTGGTTTTCCGATGTCATGGAACAAAGCGGCCCACCGAAGCCACAAGTTGTCGGTATGTTGGCAAATGTTATCAACCACTTCCAGGGTATGATAGAAATTGTTTTTATGCGCTCTGCCGTTCCTTGTTTCCACGATGTCCATGAGGGTGAACTCGGGCAAGATGAGTTCGAGCAATCCACAGCGATGCAGTTCTACGAATCCCCGACTGGGTTGGTCGGTCATCATGATTTTGTTCAGCTCGTCGGCGATACGTTCCCCACTCACAATCTTGATGCGTTCCCGGTTGCGCTGCAATGCCTCAAAGGTTTCATCCTCGATGAAAAACTTCAATTGTGTGGCGAAACGCACGCAGCGCATCATGCGCAATGGATCGTCAGAGAAAGTGATGTCGGGGTCGAGCGGTGTGCGAATGATGCCGTCTTCCAGGTCTAAAAGACCGTCAAAAGGATCAACCAACTCACCAAAACGCGCCTCGTTGAGGCAGACAGCCATGGCGTTGATGGTGAAATCACGTCGGTTTTGGTCGTCCTCCAAGGTGCCATCCTCCACCACGGGCTTGCGTGAATCGTGGTTGTAGCTTTCTTTTCGGGCACCAACGAACTCCACCTCCAGCCCCCGATACTTCACCTGAGCCGTTCCAAAATTGCGGAATACCGACAGATGGGCTTGCTTGCCCAACCGCTGCTTCAAGGCCTCGGCCACTTTGATGCCGCTGCCCACCACCACCACGTCGATGTCGTTGGACGGTCGTTCGAGAAAAAGGTCGCGAACATAGCCACCCACTACATAGCATTCCAGCTGCAAGGCATCGGCCACAGCGGATAGGTGATGAAAGATAGGTTGATCAAGAAGATGAGCCAAGTCGGCATTGGAGAGATTACGCATGTTGAAACTATAAAACTTCTTAAGTGGCTGCAAAGTTACTAAAAATTAGCCATGTTTTGGGTGCTATGAAAGAGAAAAATCGTATTTTTGCGACATGAAGAAATATATGTGGTTGATTCTGTGTACGCTTCTCATCTGTTCGTGCGCACCATCTGAAGACGAAAAAGCAGCAAGATTACTCTCCCAGATTAAGACCTTATATAAGGACGGTTGCTATAACGAAGCTCTCGACTCCATTATGGCGCTGCGCATGCGGTTTCCTAAAGCCATAGAGAGCCGCAAGGAAGCCCTTCGTATTTGGCAAAATGCTTCCCTAAAGCAAGCACAGGCAGACATTGCCCAGACCGACTCGGCACTACAAACTGTCTTGAGAAGCATCCCCATGGAATCGAATCTGTACAAAGCCAACATGATGAGGGTGGAACGCGATTCGCTGAAAGCGCGCTACGAGGCCATGTGCGGCGTGGTGCGAATGATTAGGATGCGGCAGAAACAGGGTCTGTAGCACAGGTTTCAGACATGTCATGCAGCCTGAGGCGTTGCGCAGAAGATAGAGAATGAAGAACGACTGGCGAGAGATAACCCCGCAAAGCGATTCTTCATTTTTTTCGTTTGGAGCCTGTCAACCCATTCAGCCCATGTCTGTCAGCGAAAAATCGACATCCACTTCCTTTGGATATTTCATGAAAATTGACTAATTTTGCAAACAATAAATATGAACAATACGAAGACAGAAGAACAGTTCAAGAAGGTGCTGACCGAATGTCGCACGCTCTTTGAGAAGAAACTTCACGATTACAGTGCGTCGTGGCGCATTCTGCGTCCGTCGTCATTGACAGACCAGCTGTTCATCAAAGCCAAGCGCATACGCTCGTTGGAAATCAAAAAACAAGCCATGATAGACGAAGGCATCCGCCCAGAATTCATGGCCTTGATTAACTATGGCATCGTGGGGCTGATTCAACTGGAGATGGGATTCGTTGACGAAATTGACATCAACACCGAGCAGGCCATGGCACTGTACGACCGACATGCGAACGAAGCGCTCACACTGATGGTGAGAAAAAACCACGACTACGATGAGGCGTGGCGCTCGATGCGGGTGAGCAGCTACACAGACTTTATCTTGACAAAGATACAACGAATCAAAGAACTGGAAGACATCCATGGACAGGCACTCGTTTCTGAGGGCATCGACTCCAATTTGATGGACATTATCAACTACGCTGTCTTCGGTGTTATCAGGCTCAGTGAATAAACTCAAGACGATATCGACCAACGTTTGCCGCCTGCTCCTGGGGGTGACATTCATCCTTTCGGGATATGTCAAGGCAATTGACCCGCTGGGGACACAATACAAGATAGAAGACTATCTGGAAGCATTGGCATGGCAAGGCATGGTTCCCGACTGGATGACGTTGGGAGCTTCGGTAGTTTTGTCAGCTTTGGAATTCTGCTTAGGCGTGTTCATCCTGCTGGCCATCAGGCGGCGAGTGGTGTCGAAAATCACGCTGGTTTTCATGGCAATCATGACAGTTGTGACGCTGTGGTTGGCCATCGCCAATCCCATCAGCGACTGTGGGTGTTTTGGTGACGCCATCAAACTGAGCAATACGGAGACATTGTTGAAGAACATTGTGCTGCTGGGTTGCGCCATTGTCTTGGCCATTTGGCCGACACGCATGTGGCGTTTCATATCAAGACCCAACCAATGGATTGTGTTCAACTATACCATCTTCTTCATCATCGTGTCCAGTCTGTATTGTCTGTACAAACTGCCGCTGTTCGATTTCAGGCCTTATCACGTGGGAGCCAACATTCAACAGGGCATGGTGATTCCTGAAGGAGCGGAGCAACCCAAGTTTGAAACGACGTTCTTGCTGAAAAAAAATGGCGTAACGAAGGAGTTTACATTGGACAATTATCCTGACTCCACTTGGACATTCTTGGACAGCAAGACCGTTCAGACGGCGCAAGGGTACGTGCCTCCCATACACGACTTCAGCATACAAACCCAGCAGGGAGATGACCTCACCCAAGAAGTGTTGAACGATACGAGTTACACCTTCTTGCTCATCTCGCCTCATCTGGAATATGCGGACGACTCAAACTTTGGTGATATTGACAGGATTTACGAGTATGCACAGACGTACAATTATCCTTTTTATTGTCTCACGTCAAGTACCGAGCCGCACATCAAGCGTTGGCAGGACCTAACAGGTGCCGAATATCCGTTCTACATGACTGACGAAACCACGTTGAAGACCATCATCAGGAGTAATCCTGGGCTGCTTTTACTGAAGAAAGGAACCATCATTAGGAAATGGAGCCACAACGACTTGCCGAAAGAAGTCGACATGCAACGCCCGCTGAACGAAGAAGTGATTGGGCAAATGCCGGCCAACAGCGTGCCAACCAGGATTACTGAAATCTTCTTGTGGTTCATCCTGCCGCTGATGTTGCTGACCATTGCCGACCGTCTTTGGGCCTGGAGCCAGTGGTTGAAGTTCAAGAAAAAGAAAGAAGAACGCTATCAAAAGCAAGAAAAAGATAATAAATCAACTCTAAAAAAAGAATAATAAAATGAGAAAAAAAATCGTAGCAGGCAACTGGAAGATGAATCTGAACCTGCAAGAAGGTGTTGCTTTGGCAAAAGAAATCAATGAAGCATTAGTAGCAGAGAAGCCCAACTGCGGCGTTATCATCTGCACACCGTTCATTCACTTGGCATGTGTAGCAGACGTATTGGATAAAAACTTGGTTGGTCTGGGTGCAGAGAACTGTGCCGATAAGGAAAAAGGAGCCTACACAGGTGAGGTTTCTGCAGAGATGGTAAAGAGCACCGGAGCACAATATGTCATTCTTGGACACTCTGAAAGACGTCAATATTACAAGGAAACTCCAGAAATCTTGAAGGAGAAAGTGCAGTTGGCATTGAAGAATGGCCTAAAGGTTATCTTCTGTATTGGCGAGACTTTGGAAGAGCGCGAGGCCACCAAGCAGAACGAAGTGGTAAAGGCAGAACTCGAAGGTTCTGTATTTAACCTTTCTGAAGATGAGTTCAAGAACATCATTATCGCCTACGAACCCATCTGGGCTATTGGTACTGGAAAGACTGCAACAGCTGATCAAGCTGAAGAGATTCATGCCTATATCCGTTCAATCGTTGCTGAAAAATATGGTAACGAAGTGGCTCAGAACACCACTATCTTGTATGGAGGCAGCTGCAAAGCCAGCAACGCACCTGAATTATTCGCTAAAGAAAACATCGATGGCGGTCTGATTGGTGGCGCATCACTTAAATGTGCCGACTTCAAGGGCATCATTGACGCTTGGAAGAAATAAGACTCCACTCATGTTGAGTGAGGCAAGGCCCGTACAGTAGTGAGCCTTTGTCTCACTCGACATTTTTGAATTAACACCAAAGAAAAATGAAGAAATTCGTCACTTTATTCATCATCATCATTTGTTCAGTAACATTTGCTGATGCACAGACTTTCCTTGAGCATCTTCAGAAGAAGGAGCCAGGAAAAGCATCTGTCAAAGTTAGCCAGAGTAAGGATATCGACGAATTGGTTAACGGAAAAGCGAAAACCGCTACAACACAGACCGGTAGGACTGAAAACAAAGCGCAAGACGTAAAAAATGTCACATCAACAAAGAATCAAAACTCACCTGCAGTAACAACAAACCCGGCGGAGAAGAATGGTCAGAAACCTAAAGAGGGAGCTGAAACGAAACATGATTCCACGGCTAAGCATGAAGAAAAACGACTGCAAAACGAAGAGACTTCGACCAATGAGATGGAGATTCCCACCATCGACATGCGCAAAAAAGTGATGCGGAAGGGGTATAAAATCAATGGATACCGTGTGCAAGTCTATGCTGGAGGCAACTCACGAGCCGACAGACAACGAGCAGAAGCCGCCAGAGACAAAATCAAACAGACGTTTCCTAATGAGCCAGTTTACGTTCATTTCTATTCTCCCAGGTGGATTTGCCGCGTAGGTAACTATCGAAGTTACGAAGAAGCGGCACACATTCTCAAGCAAGTGAAAGGTCTAGGATACAACCAAGCCAGCATTGTACGCGGCAAAATTACTGTACAATATTAAACAATAGGAACGAATAAAGACATGAATTCAGATACTGAATTTCGTGAAGGTCTGGACGAACTGGCCTCACATTACGAAAAAATATTATCACTTCTCGGCGAAGACCCACAGCGCGAAGGCCTGCAAAAGACCCCCATGCGTGTGGCAAAAGCCATGCAAGTGCTGACAAGAGGTTACGCACAAGACGCCAAGCAAGTGCTTCTCGATGCGCTGTTTGATGAGAAGTACAATCAAATGGTCATCGTCAAAGACATTGATTTCTTCTCCATGTGCGAGCACCACATGCTGCCTTTCTACGGAAAAGTGCATGTAGCCTACATCCCCAACGGCCACATCACCGGATTAAGCAAAATAGCTCGCGTGGTAGACATATACAGTCACCGTCTGCAAGTGCAAGAACGTTTGACACAACAAATTGGAGATTGCATCCAAAGTGCACTCAAACCCTTGGGAGTGATGGTGGTGATTGAGGCCAAACACATGTGCATGCAGATGCGCGGAGTGGAGAAACAAAACTCCATCACCACCACCAGTGCATTTAGTGGTGCCTTCAATCAGGCTAAAACTCGTGAGGAGTTCATGAATCTTCTGCGTGGGGAATCAAAGAGAATATAAATACATTTTCACCAATAGTGTTTGGCATCCGTCCTCTTTCATTGCGCTATCTCCTCACTATCACCAAGCAATTGGGCGACAATTCGGCCATCTCAAAGTTTGCATAAGACGGCAACTTGAGGATTGCCAAACACAATTATTTACGATCAAGCTAAGTATATGAAGTTTATCTCATGGAACGTTAACGGGCTGAGGGCCTGTGTGAAGAAGGATTTTGAAGCATCATTCCATCATTTGGACGCTGATTTTTTTTGCCTGCAAGAAACCAAAATGCAGGCAGGCCAATTGGACTTGCAGTTCGAAGGCTACCAATCGTACTGGAATTATGCCGACAAGAAAGGCTATTCGGGTACCGCCATCTACACCAAACACACACCGCTGAACGTGACATATGGCTTGGGAATAGACGAACACGACCACGAAGGACGGGTGATAACCTTGGAGATGGAGGACTTTTTCCTCATCACCGTTTATGTTCCCAACTCGCAAGATGAGCTTCGCCGACTTGACTATCGCATGCAATGGGAAGACGATTTCCGAACTTACGTCAAGCAACTGGATGCCATCAAACCAGTGATTATCTGCGGAGACCTGAACGTTGCCCATGAAGAAATCGACCTGAAGAACCCGAAGACCAATCGCCGTAATGCTGGTTTTACGGACGAAGAGCGTGAAAAGATGACCATTTTGCTTAACAATGGCTTTGTAGATACCTTTCGTCATCTCTATCCTGAGCAAGTAACATACTCGTGGTGGTCGTACAGATTCCGTGCAAGAGAAAAGAATGCCGGCTGGCGTATCGACTATTTTCTCATTTCAGAACGGCTCAAAGAACGACTCGTTGATGCCAAAATACACACTGAGATTTTAGGAAGCGACCACTGTCCCGTGGAATTGGAGTTACTATAAACCCTCCCCGCTCCTACCACTATCAAAATAAATACAATTATTCCTTTCGAGAATAAACCACAATGAATGGCTTCGGCAGACAGATTTTAACCTCTTAGAAAATCATTTTCCTGCCAGGAGTCATTATTCATTCGATTTTAATGGAAGCAGGATATCAGCGATTGTCGTGCCGGATGCAAACGCATCCAAATCCACTTCACGATTGATACCACTCACCCATCCATGCTGATCGCGCTGCCATATATAGTGCCGATGAGCGCCCTTCACCACGGGAGCCTCATCACTATAATGGGCAATGAATAGGGGCAGCTTGTCAAAACGGGGCGAAAGATGGTCGTTATAGAAACGACTATCCGCATAAAGTAGCGGATACGAACCGTAATGTTGCTTCACTAACCCTACAAAAACGGCCAAACTATCCTGTATTTGACGCTTATTCCACCCTTTTACCCCCGACCATTCCACATCAACCATGGGCAAAAGATGCTGAGATGTACTGTCAACTTGGGTGATAAAGTTGTTGAATTGAGAACGCATAGAACTGGAAGAGGTCAAAAAATGATACGACCCAACCAACAATCCCGCACGCTTGGCCTCTCGTATATTGTACTGATAAAGTGTATCGACGTGCGTACTTCCCTCGGTAGCTTTGATGTATACAAACTGAATGCATGTGTCGCTGGCCACCAAAGGCCAATCGATAAGCCCTTGATGATGCGAAACATCGATACCGTCATAATGATATTTGCTCCGGGGATGAGGCAGCAAACCGCTTTGCCAAGCCGTAGTTTGCAAACCTGAAAGAAAACTTTTGTACTGCTCTGGGAAAAAGATAACCACCGAACAGAACACAAAAAACAAAACAGACACCACAATACTCACGGCCTTCAGCCTTTTCTTCCACCTTGAACCGTGGTGGTGATGGCGATGATGGTGGTGCCGATAGTGATGTGAACGTTGGTTGGTCATGATTTAAACAGCTATGGATTGGCACATTTTTTTAAAGACATATCAAATCATAGGACAAGCCATCTGGCATCAATCCACCTGTCCATGCGCATCCAACACAGGCTGCAAGAAGGTCGATACGTCTGCTATTGCTTGTTTTCATCCTTGATAACAAGTTTTCCTCTGAACAAAATTTGCTCTCGTTTCTGCGCCCTTACCAGCAGGTCAACCTGTCCGTTATCAAAAATTTCCATCATATAGGCGTATCGATCTTCATCGTTTTCCACATAAATATCCATTTTTGTCAACCCTTTTTTAGGGCTACTGACAGCATAATCTTGAATAGGAGCGTCGAACACCAAGCCCTTTCCGCCCCCGTATGGGATATTGTAGGCACGCCCATAGTAGGGAAGATATGAATAAAGCGTGTCGCCAGACAGGCGAATGTCATACCCGTAGTTCAGATGTTTCATACCCGCACGGAAAGGAATGACATAATTAATTTCCACTGCCATCTTTTTATTTTCAATGGCTTCGTGAACCTTTTGCGCCGTCCAAGCCGACTTCACGGCCTTCTGCTGTGGTGTCAAACGGCTTGATGAGCATCCCACCAAAAGAGCAAACACACTACATAAAAAAAACTTATTTCTCATGTCGGCCTCCAATTTTCTGCTAATATACATTTTTTTCAGCAGTATCACACCATTTGTCCCAACTAAAGGCCGTTATCTCTTGAGATGTTTTCTGCCATGTTGAATCACCACTCCTTTGTAATTTTCCTGCACCCGCTGTCCAGACAAATCATACATCGGTGCCGCAGGGTCCAGCTTATTCCAATCGGTAATTACTCGGGAGATGCCCGTAGGCACACTTCCTGTCACCTTCAAGTTTCTGATTTCCCATGTTGGCGCACACGAAGTGGTACTCTTGTAGACGAAAGCCACTTGTATTTTCTTGCCCGCATAGGCACTCAAGTTGATGGGGTTGGTCTGTACAAACGTCCAATTTTCAAGCCCGGGGATTTCAACATTCAAATTCGTCCATGTCGATTGTCCTACCTCTCGAACCATCACAGACAAGAATTCTCCTCCCCTATTTCTGTAATTCTTAAGAAAGTTGCAGGCCTGCTCAAAGCTCATGTGTGCTTTTTCATACGCAGTCAGATCGATGACAGGCGATACCAACCAACTTTCAGCAGCCTTGTTTGAACGATTGACATAGGCAGATGCCTTCATACACTGCACTTTGTCGTTCGCATAACTGGACCAAACGTAAGACATGCCGTTTGACAATTGCTTGTTGTCGGCAGTGAACATCCCCTTGCCCGATGCAAACGACTCATTGAAAACCACGCCATCCACACCCGGTTGGGGTGTTGGGTCGGGTGTAGGATCAGGCACCACAACGCTACCACCACTGCGGTAATGGTCATAACTAAATGCTACATTCACAGAATCGCCCCAGATATAATCCTCCAAACCAGGATAATCAACAAACGGATTTCTGTTGCCTTGAGCCTTTGCCACCGCCTCATTGCGCTTGATCTCCTTGTCACTCACAGGATCTTTCTTCGCCCAACGCAGCAGCATATCCATCTGCCACTTGACAAACGGCTTGTAGGCATTCCCCGTAAAGATGTTGGCGCCCCCATTTCCGCTCGACCAGTTTGACACATTACTCTCATAACAAGTAACCATGTAGAAATAAATTCGAGCCAAATCGCCCTTATATTCATCGTTGGGTTCAAACACAGTTCCACCGTAACCAGGCAACGTACATCTTCCAAGTTTGCTGAATCCATTGTTCGACTGGTACTTCTCACCCTTGGTTTCGCCATAAGGGAAATTGCTTCTTCGATTGTTCACATAGCCATCAGCGGGCAGGATGTGATGAGCATCATACACCATCGGCTCGGCTTTAAAGAACCAACTCTTAGGCACCGTGTGCTCTCGGTTGTAGCCGTCGCCTTCACCTGAATAGGAATGTCCTTGCGCACTACTGCCAATGACATAATTGGTGGTATTGGAATAGATGTCGTAAAGTTTGCCGTCAGCACGCCGATCGGACGTATGATAAATCGCCCAAAGACCATCGTAAGAACCGTGAATGGAACCGGAAATGACGTGAAAAAAGGCTGTCTTCAACGCAGCACCCGTTTTTCCATTCGTACGTTCGTAATAGGTTCCCGTTTGGTTGGGACCTTGAGCCCACAAAGTGGCAGTTCCTAACATGAGCGTTGACAAGAAGATATGTCGTAGATTAGATGATTTCAGCATAAAAAATAATTTCAATTTGATGGTTTGACAAAAGTACAAAATAATTTTATCTATCCTTATAAAAATACAAGAAAAGTCGTTCTCACTACAAAATCAAATGCTTATGCGCCAACAAATGTAGCCTCTTGTGAATCAGCCATGAGAATAATGTAGGGGCGCACGCCCAGTCTGTCAGCAAATCCAATAGCCACATGCTATATTTTTTTCATTGTCAGTCAACCTCGCAACAATCAATGGTCATACTGAATGCAACACCATTATTCATCAAAGCAAAATGTTATGAACCACATCACGACCTGGTAAATGTTGAAAATTTTACCCGAAAAACGGGCCTAAAACAGCTCATCAATGTTGATCATCTAGAAAAAAATGGTAGGCACGCAGGGTGCAAATCAAATGATTGGTGGGTCAGAAAATTCTATTTTTACCAATAAAGCAATGCTTTCATGCGCACAAATGCATCTTATTAGCGGTCAATAGGCATGGGTTAACAGTACAAAAGCATGCGAATTGCACCCTTAAAGCATTGCTATTGGCTTAAAAATGCATGAAAAAAAAGTGGCATAGAAACAATCATATCTGTAACCAATTGTATCAAAACCACTTACAAAACTTTCGCATACAGGCCGTATTTGCAACGACTGGAAAGGTTGTTGGGAAATACGCCAAATATGAAGAGGTTCGTTGTCAAGAAAATTCATCATAGTTGAGCATCGTGATTTCCACACACAACCTTTCAAACCCATTTGCCCATGCTGTTGTCAAAACAATAAAATTGGGCGTTATGAGGGTTAAACATGCCTCATGAAAAGCATGCAGAGTCTTTAGAACGGGAACAGCAAGGGCAGCACAAACGTCATCACCAAACCGATAAGCAGCTGAAGGGGCAAGCCTACCTTGATATAGTCCATGAACTGGTATTGCCCTGCCTTCATCACCAGCGCATTGGGTGGCGTGGAGAATGGCGATGCGAAACACATGCTGGCACCCAACGTCACGGCAAAAAGGAATGCGTATGGGCTTACTCCTACCTGTGAGGCCGCCGACATGGCAATGGGTGCCATGAGTACGGCCGTAGCGGTGTTGCTGATGAACATGGTTAAGAGTGTGGTGGTATAATAAACGCCTGCCAGCAGCACCATGGGGCCCATGTTACCCAAGGCATTGACCAACGAGCTGGATATAAGAGTCGAAACACCCGTCTTCTCCAAGGCAATGGACATGGGCATCATGGCAGCGATGAGTACGATGCTCTCCCATTTGATGGTTTTGTAGGCCGCCTCGACATTTCGGAAACAACCTGTGAGCACCATAAGCAATCCCGCCACGATGACCGCAGTAACCGGTTCAACGGGAATAAAGTCGAATACCATCATGCACACCATCAGCAACATGATGAGCGCAGCAACGGGTGCCTTGTAGTTGAGCGTTACCTTGCTGGCTTGTTCGATGGGCCTGCCCAACACTACCCAGTCGCTTTCATCCATGTCCAACTTGTCGATGTTGCTCCACAAGCCTTGCACCAGCAGCACGTCGCCAGCCAATAACTTCTGATCGGAGAGGTTCTTCAACATATAATCGCCATGGCGGCGGATTCCCACCACATTGATGTTGTACTGTTCGCCAATGCCCGAATCCTTAAGCCGTATGCCGTTGATGCGTGAATTGGGCATCAATACCAGCTCAGCCATACCAATGTCATAGAAGTCAACCGAACTGTCATCGAGCTTAGCCAACCCATTTTCTGCTGCAAAGGTTTCCATCTTGTCGGTGTCACCCGCAAGGTACAGCAGGTTACCAACGCGCAGCACGGTAGATGGCTTTGGCACATTTTGCTTAACCTGCCGCATAATACGATTGGTATTGGTTAGTTCTTTCCTGATTTCGATAATCGACAGTCCATACCTGTTGCGCAGGTCAAGCTGGGCTACCGTCTTTCCCACCAGTGGCGAATGACTGCCAATGCGATAAGCCTCCGTATAGCTTTGCAACTGATATTCGGACACCAGTTCGTCCATACTCTTGCTCTTGGACTTCCTGCGCCTTCCTTCTTTCTTGTCCTTGCCAAGGAAGATACGGCTCAGCGGCAACAACACCATGATACCAACGGCAATACATACGATGCCAACGGGAAAGAACGAGAAGAACGACAATGGTTCAAAACCTGCGTCGGTGAGTGCTTCCTGAATGACAAGGTTAGGCGGCGTACCAATAAGTGTGAGCATTCCGCCTAGACTACTGGCAAAGGCCAGTGGCATAAGCAGCTTGCCGGGACTGGTATTTGATTGTGCCGCCATGCTCACCACGATGGGCATCATCAGTGCCACGGTGCCTGTGTTGCTGACAAAGGCCCCAATGAAAGAGGTGGTGAGAATAACCAACAAGAAAAGTTTGATGTCATTGCCCTTGGATAAGCGTATGATGCGCTGGCTGGCCACCTTGGCCAAACCTGTTTGCAGAATGGCACCGCCCACCACAAACAAACCAATCATCATGATGACTACCTTGGAAGAAAAGCCAGAGAGAGCCTCTTCAGGCGTTAGAATACCAGCCAAAAGCAATACTGACAGGGCGCACAAGGCCACAATATCGGCACGCAGACGACCAACGACAAACATGATGACCGTGACGAGAAGTACAATGAGTGTAAGAATCATATTAAAACAAATATATTTCTGGTTGTAAATAAAATAGCGTGAACAATGGTTATTTCATGATAACCACTTGCAAATATACGAAAAAAAAATGACAATCAGGCTGACATGTGCGGAAAAAGACAGCTTACTCTGGCACGGAGACGCACCGTCATGAGATGACAGCTTTATAACTTTCGCAGCAAGAAGAAGCGCTTATCTCGCTCAAAAAGACATATAATCTAATAATTATAGGTAAATTTGTAGGTGACAAATCCGTTCAAAGTAACATACAATTAAATTCCTTGCCTTACCCACAATGATTACCTTTACAACAGAAAACATATTCCTAATTGGCTCATTTCTCGTTTTGGTCAGCATCCTCATCAGCAAGACGGGCTATAGGTTCGGCATCCCCACCCTGCTGTTATTCCTTTTCACCGGCATGGGCTTTGGCAGCGAGGGACTGGGCATGACATTCGACAGTCCGAAAGACACACAGATGATTGGCATGATAGCCTTGAGTGTTATTCTCTTTTCTGGAGGAATGGACACCAAGTTCAAGGAAATCAAGCCCATTATCGGCCCTGGTGTGCTGCTCTCCACACTGGGTGTCATCATGACCACCGTCCTCACTGGCGGATTTATCTTTGGCCTCTCACAGTGGGCAGGGATGGATATCAGGCTGTCGCTCATCGTGTCGATGCTGCTGGCGGCCACCATGTCATCCACCGACTCGGCATCAGTCTTCAGTCTGTTGCGCACACAACGCATTGGCCTGAAGCACAAGCTGCGCCCAATGCTCGAGCTGGAGAGCGGTAGTAACGACCCGATGGCCTACATGCTCACCATCGCACTGATGAATGTGGCACTGTCGGGAGGCGAACTTTCTTTCACAGACCTGTTGTTCGATGTGGGCGAACAGTTCGTTCTGGGCAGCGCGTTGGGCTACGGTACCGGGCGACTGGCCGTGTGGCTGGCCAATCGTATCAACCTACCGAACCCATCACTCTATCCTGTTTTGCTGCTGAGCATGGTGTTCATCACCTTCACCCTGACCGACCTGCTGAACGGAAACGGCTACCTGGCGGTGTACATAGCAGGACTTGTGGTGGGCAACTGTCGTCTGTCGTATCGCCGCGAGATGACCACCTTCATGGAAGGCCTTACCTGGCTGCTGCAAATTGTGTTGTTCCTTACGCTCGGTCTGCTAGTCAATCCGTCTGAACTCATTGGCGTGAGTCTGTTCGCCCTAGCCATTGCCGTCTTCATGATGCTCGTCGCACGACCGCTGAGTGTATACCTCTGCTTGCTGCCCTATCGCAACATACCCTTCAAGGCTAAGGCCTTCCTCTCCTGGGTGGGCCTGCGCGGTGCCGTTCCCATTATCTTTGCCACCTATCCGCTAATCAATGGCGTGGAGGGTGCTGACATCTTGTTCAACATTGTGTTCTTCATCACGTTGCTGTCGCTTACCATCCAGGGAACTACCATCTCGCTCTCCGCCAAGAAGCTCAACCTTGACATGCCCGAAGAAAAAACAGGAAACGAGTTTGGGGTGGAGATACCAGAAGAGCTGGGGTCGAAGTTGCGCGAGGTGACACTTACAGAGGCCATGCTCGAAAATGGCAACTTGCTCTCGCAGATGGATGTTCCTCAGGGTACGCTCGTCATGATGGTGAAACGCGGGAAGACCATTTTGGTTCCCAATGGACAATTACCACTGGAAGAAGGCGACATCTTACTTTGCCTCTCCAGTGCCGACCAACGCACGCAGGATGTTCGCAAACATCCACACTGGTAATGGTCTTGCTCTGAGATGAGCTAACCTTTCTGAATAAATTCTGTTGCAATACCAGTTGAAGTTGGTGGCATGGCACAAAAAAAAAGTTGCACCTCAAATGAGATGCAACTCTTTTTATGTTTTTAATTCCAATTCGCTTTACTTCACTTTGTCTACGATAGCCTTGAATGCTTCAGGGTTATTAACAGCGAGATCTGCGAGAACTTTACGGTTGATTTCAATACCTGCTTTGTTCAAAGCGCCCATCAAGGTTGAATAGGTCATACCTTCCAAGCGCGCAGCAGCATTGATACGCTGTATCCACAGTGAGCGGAAAGTGCGCTTCTTGTTACGACGGTCGCGGTAAGCGTAGGTAAGTCCCTTTTCCCAAGTATTCTTAGCTACGGTCCAAACATTCTTTCTTGCTCCGAAATAACCTTTAGTCTGCTTCAGTATTCGGGTCCTTCTTGCTTTTGATGCTACATGATTTACTGATCTTGGCATAGTTTTTCTCCTTTTAAATTGTTTGACTAAAAGTTAATTAACGCAGGTTGAGCAAGTCGCGAACCTGCTTAACATTTGCAGAGTCAACGAGGGTGTAACCTACTAAGTTTCTCTTTTGTTTCTTTGTTTTCTTAGTCAAGATATGACTATGGTAAGCATGATTACGCTTAATCTTACCAGTTCCGGTAAAGCTGAATCTCTTCTTCGCACCGGAGTTTGTCTTTAATTTTGGCATTTTTTGTTAATTTTAAATGGTTATTTATTTACTTCTGTGGCAACGTATATACCAAGACGTTACGCACATTCCAATGTTTATTCTTCGTTTTGGAGTTTCTTCAATGCATCCGAACCATTCTTGGCATTGTCGAACAAGCCTCCCTTTGGTTTGTCATCTGCTGACGTACCGTCAGTAGGAACAACCTTTTTAGCGGCCTTAGCTTCAGCTATTGCCTGTTCACGGTCACGCTTTTGCTGGCTTTTCTTCTCTACACCAACTTTTTTAGGCGCAAGATACAAGAACATTTTCTTGCCCTCCAGCTTCGGCATCTGCTCAACTTTTCCGTATTCTTCCAAGTCGTTGGCGAAGCGAAGAAGCAACACTTCTCCCTGCTCTTTAAACAAAATGGAGCGTCCACGGAAGAAGACATAGGCGCGAACCTTGTTGCCTTCATTGAGAAACCCTTGTGCATGTTTCAGCTTGAACTGATAGTCGTGCTCGTCAGTCTGCGGCCCGAAACGTATTTCCTTCACCTCTACCTTCACTTGCTTCTGCTTCATTTCCTTAGCACGCTTTTTCTGTTGGTAGAGAAACTTACTATAGTCGACCAAACGACAAACTGGCGGTTGGGCTTTAGGAGATATTTCAACGAGGTCAACTCCTTGCTGACGAGCTAAATCCAGAGCTTTCTTTGTCGGCATTACCTGCGATCCATCGTCACCTACAACACGCACTTCCCTTACGCGAATCTGTTCATTCACGCGGTACTGATTACTTAATTTGTCATTCTTCATTCAACTATATTAATGTTTTTACTTTCGCTAAACGGCTGCAAAGTTACTGATTTTACCACAATTAGCAAAATATTTAGATGAGTTTTTATTGTAGCTATAGATACAAATTGACGAGAAAACAAGGAAATGATCTTCTTTCAAAGGTTATATTCTTGTTTACTCGTCAATCCTGCTCACAGATTATTCAAGCCAATTTTTAATCTTTTGGATGGATATTGGTTGCCTCAAGCATTTCGGACACTTCATTGTTTATGCGCGCAGCGAAGTCTTCCATCTTCATGGTAGCTTGCTCACCGCCACCCTGTTTACGCATGGAAACAAGTCCTTCAGCAGCTTCTTTCTCCCCAACAATAACCATGTAAGGCACACGCTTCAACTCGTTGTCGCGGATTTTACGGCCTATTTTCTCGTTACGGTCATCGATAGTTGCCCGAATATCTTGCTCCGTGAAGTACTTAACTACTTGCTGAGCATACCCATTAAACTTCTCTGAGATAGGAAGAATGGCCACCTGCTCGGGTGTAAGCCACAGGGGGAAGTGACCAGCTGTATGCTCAATGAGCACAGCCGTGAATCGTTCAAGCGAACCAAATGGTGCTCGGTGTACCATCACAGGTGTCTGTTTGGTGTTGTCTTCCGCCGTATATTCGAGCTTGAAACGTTGTGGCAGGTTGTAATCCACCTGAATGGTACCCAACTGCCAGCGTCTTCCAATGGCATCTTTCACCATGAAGTCGAGCTTAGGGCCATAGAATGCAGCTTCACCATAGGCCACCTTAGCATCCAATCCCTTCTCCTTGCAAGCCTCGATGATGGCCTGTTCACTTTCTGCCCACACCTCATCAGAACCGATGTATTTCTCTTTATCGTTAGGATCGCGCAGACTAATCTGCGCTTCAAAGTTATCGAAATTGAAAATAGTGAATACCGCTTGGATGATATCCATCACGCGAAGGAATTCATTCTTAACCTGATCAGGACGACAGAAGATGTGCGCATCGTCTTGTGTGAACGAACGAACGCGCGTTAGTCCATGCAGTTCGCCACTCTTCTCATAACGATAAACCGTACCAAACTCAGCGATACGCAGTGGAAGGTCTTTATACGAACGAGGCTTGCACGCAAATACTTCACAATGATGGGGACAGTTCATGGGCTTCAACATGTACTCCTCGTCATCCTCGGGTGTATGGATGGGTTGGAAAGAGTCTTTACCATAGTGAGCATAGTGTCCACTGGTGACATACAAATTCTTGCTGCCAATATGCGGGGTGATGACCTCTTGATAGCCAAAACGCTTCTGTATTTTGCGCAGCATCTCTTGCAAACGCAAGCGAAGTTCTGTTCCTTTTGGCAACCAAATAGGCATACCCTTGCCCACACGGTCAGAGAACATGAAGAGTTCCATTTCCTTTCCAATCTTTCGATGGTCACGTTTCTTGGCTTCTTCCAGCATCAACAGGTACTCATCCAGCATCTTCTTCTTAGGGAAAGTAATGCCGTAAATACGGGTGAGCTGCGTATTTTTGGCGTCACCACGCCAGAAAGCACCTGCGACACTTGTTATTTTAACAGCCTTAATCAAACCAGTGGACATCAAATGCGGCCCACGACAAAGGTCTGTAAAATTGCCTTGCGTATAGGTTGAGATATTTCCATCTTCCAAATCTTCAACGATGTGTTCAACCTTGTACGTCTGTCCGTCTGCCGTAAACTCATTGACAGCGTCGGCCTTGGAAAGCTCACGTCGAACAATTGGCTGGTTTTTCTTGGCCAATTCCATCATTTTTTGTTCAATCTTAGGGAAGTCATTCTCTGAGATAGGAGTGCCATCGGCCGTTTGAACATCATAGAAGAACCCGTTTTCTATCGCAGGACCAAAGCCAAACTGGATGCCTGGATACAGTTCTTTCAATGCTTCAGCCAACAAATGAGCCGAAGAGTGCCAAAAAGTATGCTTGCCTTCTTCGTCCTCAAAGCGATACAATGCGATAGTAGCATCTTCGTTGATGGGCCGATTCAACTCAACTGTCTCACCATTAACACCGCAAGATACAACGTTGCGAGCGAGAGCCGGTGAGATGCTCTCGGCGATTTGTAACCCAGTTACGCCCTTTTCGTACTCACGTACCGAGCCATCTGGAAATGTGATTTTAACCATAACAAATTAGTTTATTTATCTTAATCGACACAAAAGTAATGCTTTATTTTGAGATAAAACAACGATTTGGTTTGTTTATTCCTATAAAAAAGGAGTTTAATACCAAAGGGGAAACATAGCTGAAACCTAATACGACAGCTTATTTTTTCGCCGTTTTTCGTTTGATAACGCCATAAGCGTCGTAAATACCGAGTTCTCCCGCCTTACTCAAGTCAGCGATTCCGGCATTCTTGGTATGCGTGTTTTCCAACCGAATGATTCCTCGGTTGTAATAAGCCTCAGCCAATCGACTGTCTAATTCGATGGCCTTGGTATAATCGTCGATAGCCAACTGATAGTCTTTGCGCGCCGCATGGAAGTTGCCGCGATTATAATATAGGTAGGCATTCTGCCCATCCAGCTTGATGGCTTGATTGAAATCATCGAGCGTCTTGGCTGCCTTCAACTGGATGTCAACGCCATGCGAGGCATTGAAATCGTTCATCATGAACTGACATACGGCTCTCTGCCAGTAGGCGATGGCCGAAGTACTGTCTTGATCGAGATAGACATTCAGGTCGTTGATAGCCTCGTCAAAGTTCTGCGTAACGCTATATGCTACGGCACGTTGCAACAACCAAGCATGCACAGCCTTCATATCCCTCGCATCTTGGATAGAAGCCGACAGCTGATCAATGAGAGAAAGAAACGCCTTTGACTGCTCTTCGGTCAGCTGGGCGGGGTTACAAGTGATGTTAAGCGGATATTTCAGGGGGTGAAGATCATTAAAGTCTTCTATTTCTTTGTTGAAAGCCTGATAGGTATTCATGCCATTATGATACGGCAGATACGACACCTCAAACATCGGCATGCGTGCGACATCCACCTTGCGATGCTGGATTTGTCCCCGATACTCACTCTCGTATTCGCGCTCTACCGTGTTCTCGTCGGCCACAACGATTTGATTATACTTCTCGGGATCAATCTCGCTGCGCTTGCGCATGGCCTTCAATTTGTTGTTGCTCCAGCGTTTTTGAACGCCACTGCGCTTGTCCATCTGCGCCTTGAAGATACGAAATTCGTCCATTTCAGCTTTTGCCGTCATGCCCAACCGGCGGTAACAGTTGGCACGATAGGACAATCCAGTCCAGAAATTAGGGAACTGATCTATCACTGCTGAATAGTCACGAATGGCCGCACGCAAGTCGCCAGTTCTGTCGTGTAGCAGTGCTCGGTTAAAAATGGCCATCACGTTTTTCGGCTCCATCTTGATAACAAAGTCGAAATCTTCTATCGCCCGGTTGTCATCACCCAGCTGCATACGCAGCAATCCCCGATTGTAGTGAGCCAAAAAGTCGTTCGGTGCCAAATCGAGTGCCAAGTCATAATCGGCCATTGCCCCACGAAGATTGTTGTAATTAAGTCGGGCCAAGGCACGGTTCACATAGTTGTTGGCCACGTTGGGCTTCAGGTGGATGGCCTTAGAGAGTTCCTCGTCGGCGTCTTTCCACTTCCTGCGAGCCAGACTGATATAGGCGCGTGTGGTCCATGTGTTGCCGTCGTAAGGATCTATCTTCAAACTCTTGTCCAAAGATTTGGCTGCTTGCGTGGTATCTTTCTGATGCAGATAGATTTCGGCTTTCAGCGAATAGGCATTGGCTGCGTTAGCCCATTTCTGCACGATGGTATCAGTCTGCAGCAACGCCTCGTCGTATTTCTTTTCGTTCATCAGGCAGACAGCCCGATTAAACCAATAACTTTGCTGTCTGGGTTGCAGCCTGATGGCCCTATTATAGTCGGCGATAGCCTCATCATATCGCTCTTGTCTGATCTTGGTGATGGCCCTCAGGTCAAAAAACTGATGGATGTAAGGGTTCAGTTCGATGGCTTTAGAGATGTCAGCTTCGGCACCTGTAAAGTCATCCAAATAGAATTTTGCCACAGCTCGGTATTGCCATGGCTCGTAAAGATAGGGTTTTAAGGCGATGATTTGATTGAAATACTGTATCGATAGCACATAGTCTTCATAGTGAAGGGCCACCTGACCATTCCTAAGCAGCTTGTCGATATTGTATTGTGCTCGTGTCACGAGCGACAAACAAGCCATGAATATGATGACTACATGCCGATACATACATTCTACTTGTGCACCTATTTTAGCGCGCAGGTGCACTGTTGATGCCTCATCTGCGAACGGGTTTGGTGCGGTAGTGACACTCGTACTTGCCCTGCGTCATACCCTTCAGTTTGTTTTTGATCATTTGTTTACGGAACGGCGAGATGCGATCAACAAACATTTTACCGTCCAGATGGTCGAACTCATGCTGCATCACCCGGGCCAAATAGCCCTCTATCCATTCATCATGCGGTGTAAAGTCTTCATCCATGTACTGCACACGAATGCGCGTGGTTCTTGAAACGGCTTCATGAATGCTGGGAATGGAGAGGCATCCCTCGTCCATCGACTCCTTGGGTGCGTTCTCGTCAATCTCTATGATATGCGGATTGATGTATGCACGCCTAAAATCTTTGTATTCGGGAAAGTCGTCACTCAACACGTTGAGGTCGATAACTACCACGCGGATGGATTTTCCTATCTGCGGTGCGGCTAGGCCAATACCATCTGACGAATCGAGTGTTTCAAACATGTCTTGTATCAACTGTCCCAGTCCTTCATACTCGGGCGTGATGTCCTGTGCCACTTTGCGAAGCACGGGTTGACCATATATATATATAGGTAATATCATTTTTTAGTTTACAAGTTTACAAGTTGACGAGTTTACGAGGTGATAGTTTACAAGTTGATCGCTGACGTGGTGCTTGTTCTGTGGCTGACAAACTGACAAAATTCTATTTTCATGTGATGAGCGAACCATGAACTTGCCTACTCGCAGCCATATCCATGCAAACACATATCAAACCTGTTACAACGTCGTTTACCTTAGTCGTTTCGACTCCATATAACTTTGCAGAATGATGGTAGCCGATATCTCGTCTACCAATGCTTTGTTTTGCCGGGCTTTCTTGCCGATGCCACTTGCGAGCATGGCCTTATGAGCCAACACGGACGTAAAACGCTCGTCGTAATATTCGATGGGTATCTGTGGCATGGCCTTTCGCCATCGGTTTACAAACTGCTCCACCCTGGCCATGTTCTCACTGGGTTTGCCATTGGTTTGCATGGGCTTTCCAATGACAATCCGTTCCACCTCCTCGCGCGCTACATAGTCTTTGAGATAATCGAAGAGTGTAGATGTAGAAACAGTTGCCAATCCATTGGCAATGATTTGCAATGGGTCGGTAACTGCTATGCCCGTACGTTTCTTTCCGTAATCTATCGAAAGGATACGCATAGTATCTGTAAATGGTATTGGAGCGAGAGTTAACTGGGAGTTCACCCGGATAGAATCTGAGTAACAAAATCAAACCCTTGCTGGTGAACTCGTGCGTAACTATCTTTTGCTGGCACTTACCAGCACCTCTTTAGCTCACACCATTTACCATCATCCTCTTATTTCTTGTACAGCAACCAAGCGTCAGGATACTTAGAACGGAACTGGTTGCGCGATGCTACAGCCGAAGCTTTGTCGGCATGAGTTGTGGCAACAACGCGGTACATGTTGCGTTCAGAGTTGTAAGCGATTTGTGCTCCATAGCCCGCTGCCTGCAACGTACGCTGCAATCCCTCTGCGTTGGCCTTCAATCCGAACGAACCTACAACCACGCTGAATGCGCTCAAGCCACTGCCGCTCACCACGGTCACGGCTTCGGTACGTACCGTTGCATTGTCAACATTATCTACAACCTGTGTCTGTGTTACAGGGGCTGGGGTCAAAGGAGCAACCACCGGAGCCTCGGTCTGTGCCGATGCCTGTGCGTTTTCCTGTGCCTTTGCCTTTTCGTATGCTTTCTTATAAGCGCTTTCACTTGATTTACAACCGGTAAAAGCCAGTGCTACACACAAGCCCGCGCACAAAAAAATACTTTTTTTCATAATTCTGTAAGATATTATTAATTAAACCTGTTGATTCATTATACTTGGCGAAGGTACAAAATATCCGCTAAAATGGAACAAAAGGGCCGCATAAAGTTTGTTAAATGCTCAAAACTCATGTTTTTTAACAAAAATATGCAATGCTTTAACTATCTATCTGCAAAACTTTTCTTATATTTGCGATAGTTCGAAACATTCGAACACTTATAACGTTATAAAGAACTGATTTAGTAACAACTTTAAAAACAATTAAACAATGAGAACAGTAGGTTATATCGGCGCATTCTTAGGTGGCGCCATCGCAGGTGCAGTGGTTGGGTTATTGATAGCTCCACAAGAGGGTAAAAGAACACGCAACAAGATTTCTGACACGGTTGATGATTTCTGCAAGAAACACGACATCAAACTGTCAAAGAAAGATGTTGACAATTTGGTTGACGACATCAAAGAGGCTGCATCAGACATCGTAGAGTAAACATTAGTATATGTTTTCAAACGATCAGAACGTTGAGACCATCGGCCGTTTGGTCGATATATTCAAACATTACATCGGGCTTCAGACAGAATATGCGAAGCTCGATGTGATTGAGAAGGTGGTACGTCTCATCACAGTTATCACCTTGGTCACAGCGCTTTCCATCATCATGATATTGGCACTCATCTACGTGTCGTTCGCAGCAGCATACGCGCTCGAACCGCACGTGGGCCTGCCTTTTGGCTTCCTGATTGTGGCTGGAGGCTATTTATTCATCTTTTTGTTGTTCTTCCTCTTCCGCAAACAGTGGATAGAGCGACCACTTGTCAGGTTTCTGGCAAGCCTATTAATGGAGAAGTGACATGACAAACAATACAGATAATAACGCTCCCGCACAATATAAGTCGCTCACAGAAATCAGGATACGCAAAGACCAGATTTTGAAAAGCATCAGGAAGGATGACGAAGGCATGCGGCATCTTTGGAACAGCATGTTCAACAAGCCAGCCACGCTGACATCAAAGCTGCCCTCGAAACGTATATCGGGGTTGATGAACACTGGGACTGGCATCTTCGACGGCGTGCTGTTGGCCTGGAAATTGTACAGAAAATTCAAGAAAAGAAGATAATTTTTTTTCAGAAACTAAACTATGACAACCGATTGACGGTTGTCATTTTTTTTGCGCCCCCACTGGTATTGCCGTTCAAAAGCATTGACACGATCTTCATCAAGCTTAAGTCTGGCTCTAAAATCAAGTTTCCATTCGTAAACTGAGCTGACGACTACATAACCCGTATCGTTGTTGATAGTTAGTTTACCAGATGAACCTCTCCTGAAAAAGCGATAGAAAACCCACCCGCTGACAATATTATTGCCGATTGACCAACTTAAATACAAGTTGCAATTTTTGTTGTGTTTATTCAACAATTATCACCCCTAAAACGGCACCTGTAAACTTTCAAACTAGAAAAAAAACGATAGGCTTGGAGGATGCAAAACAGAGATTTTGGAGCCAGAAAAATCGAATTTTATCACTAAAGTATTGACTTTATGCGCAAAAAAGCATCACTTTGGCTACCAATCAACATGCTTTTGAGCAGTAAAAGCATGCATATTGCACCCTAAAAGCATTGCTTTTGGAATATAAAGACTTATCAAATTGGCACGAAACAGCATCATATATTTATAAATACCTGTGTATGAATGATATATAAAAATCGCTCATTTTGGGCGTATTTGTGACAAGACGGATGGTTGTTTGCAAATTCGCCAAGCATGAAAAGGTCGGTTGTCAAGAAAATTCATCTGCACTTTTCTCCGAAATCTTATTCATGACGATACGGTGAGTGATAAAGTAGAGCTTTCAAAATGGTGTGACTTCTGTATTGGTTTCGGGGTGGTAGGCACTGACAGTCGCTGCTGGAAAGCTGTGTTCATGCTGCCAACGAGCAAGGTATGTGTCGTAATTTTAATGATTTATGAGCAAAAAAAAAAGAGTACCGCCGTACTCTCAATCTTATTAACCTTAAATCTAATACTATGAAAAACACATTGCAAAGATACGAAATGATATCGTATCTGCAAGATTTGGCCATGAATTTGGACTTTTTATAACTATTTTTAATCGAACTAAAGGTATTTTTGACAAGAAGACACAATTTGCCCATAAATTGTTGACGAATGCAAACGACGTACTTTTTACACATCTATCTGCAATCCATCATAAGCCAATTGCATGCCAGCGGGCAGCCGTTTGTTCACTTCTTCATGAAAACCCACGTCGTGGTTCATGTGTACAAAATAGGTTCGGTGGGCTTCAATGCGCTTGGCAAAGGCCACTGCCTCATCTACCGTCATGTGCGAATGGTGTTGCGGCTGATACCTCAGCGCATTCACAACGAGCGTGTCGATGCCTTCAAGATAGGCATATTCGGCCTCATCGATGGTCTTCATGTCCGTGATATAGGCAAGGGTGCCAAACCGATAACCCAAGATAGGCAGCTTGTCATGCATCACCTGGAAAGGCAACACCTCGACATCCCCGACGATTAGGGGTTGATGTGGGACCACAGGGGTTAAGTCGAGCCGTGGCACACCGGGATAAAGTTTCTCCGTAAAACAATAAGGCATGGTCTGATGCAGCTGATCTACCGTTTGTTGGTCAGCAAAAACATGTACGGAACCGAACACGCAGAAGGGTCGCAAATCGTCGATGCCGGCCACATGGTCATAATGAACATGCGTGAGCAACACACCATCTAACGGAGTAAAAGCGAAGGGCATAAGCTGTTGACGGATGTCAGGGCCACAGTCAATGAGAATCCTCGTCGTTTGCGTTTCCAGCAAAGCAGCCGTTCGCAAACGCTTATCATGTGGGTCAGTGCTCTCACATACCGCACAATGACATCCCAAAGAAGGGACGCCACCCGACGTGCCGGTACCCAAGAATGTTAATCTCATAAGATGTTTACCTCCGGTTTGATGATGATGCCGAAGCGTTGGAAAACATCATGCCGTATGGCCTCACACAACTTTACAATATCGCTTCCGGTGGCTCCACCACGATTCACCAGCACAAGTGCTTGCTTGTCGTGCACGCCGGCGGGCCCCATGGAACGGCCTTTCCACCCACATTGGTCAATCAACCAACCGGCTGGAATCTTCTCATGTTCATCATCTATGGTATAATGGGGCATCTGAGGATATTGCATGGCCAGGTGTTCATACACCTTTCGGTCAACAATGGGGTTCATAAAGAAGCTGCCTGCGTTGCCTTGCACCTGTGGATCGGGCAGTTTGGCCTGACGAATGGCAATGATGGTTTGGCGCAATTGCTGTGGCGTGGGGTGTTCTATTCCCTGTCGCTGCAATGCTGCTCGAATGTTACCATAATCTAAATGGGGACGGTAGGTGCAGTCAAAACGGAACTCAACATGGGTGATGACAAACCTATTTTTCCACTCATCCTTGAACTTGCTGTATCGGTAGGCGTATTGACAATCAGCGCGAGCGAAGGTTACCTCATGTCCCGTGGCGATTTCTACAGCCGTTACGGAGTGGATGAAGTGATTGACCTCGCTGCCGTAAGCACCGATGTTCTGCACGGCCGCAGCGCCTACCGTGCCGGGAATCAAAGAAAGATTTTCCAGACCGTAAGCTCCTTGCTCAACACAAGTGGCGACTAAATCGTCCCACACCACGCCACTGCCGCTCTTGATGACAGCCTGATGGTTATTAATCGCGATGTCTACCGAACGGATGTTCGAACACAAAACGGTGCCATCAAAATCTTTTGTCAACAACAGGTTGCTGCCTTTTCCCAATGACATGATGGGATAATCGGCCTCGGTGAGCCGTAAAAGCGCTTCGAGAAGTTCGGCTTTCGTATCAAACTCGATGAAACGACGGCACGAAACATCGATGCCGAACGTATTGTGATGCAGCAAACTATGGTTGTGTATATCTCTCATCCCTACTCTATCAGCTATTAAATTTCATCAATTTCCATTCAGACTTCTGCCGACGGAACACCATGATATTCTCCAAATCGGTAGCAATGCCACGCACAACAAAGATTTTTTGATTCCCTCGTTTATGCTTCTGACCATAAACTATATTGTAAATATTTCCTTTGGGGATGATGGGTGGCTTGAACGCCGACCACTGTTCGGGAACAATAGAACCCGTGATGGTACCAAAATCGTCATCGGGATCGGGAGCTGTAAACTCAACAGTTTCGTTCATACTACGCACCTGAAAAGCACTGTCGACAGCAAATCGTTGGTAAAACTGCAAAAAAGAGCCGTTGACACTCTCGTGTATTGGCTGGTAAACAATCGAAGTTAGCATAAACTCACCATTGATTCGGTTGAAAACATACTGCTTGACGGTTTTGTTTTTGAACAATATCTTTTCAACAGTCACCTGGTTCACCGACGTGTCTTTCATCACTTCCATCTGTTTGAGGTTGTCAAAAATGAGCGTAAAATAGCCTTGTTTCATGAAAAAGTAGTCCATCTTCCACTGCTCTTTCTTGATTTCATCGGCCTGTTCTCCATGCTTCATCACAGGAAGTGGAAACTTCACACGCTTGAGCTGCAGCTTTCTGTTCGCGGCAAAATTAAAGATAAAGTCGTCAAACAGCTCGTCGGCTGACTTCGACATGGGTGATTCAGCAATCATGTTTGACAGCGTATCCTCGTCAACACTATCCTCTTCAATGGAATCAACCGCCAAGGTATCAACAGCTTGAGGCTTTTTATCAACACATCCCGTTGTGGAAAACAGGACCGATATCAACATCATCAATGCCAAAACGAAGAAAGTAAATTTTCTCATACGAACGCTTTTGCTTATAAAATCCTCTCATTTTTTACTAACATACCCCTTCTCATTCCAATGAATACACGGCATTTTTGGACGAAGGTACCATTTATTTTATGCAAAATTACGACTTAATTTTGATATAAGTCTTCTTTTTAACTTAAAAAATAGTACCTTTGCAGTAGGAAATTATTATAAAGTATGATACTTGATAAAATAGATGAGCTTCTGCACGAAGTAAGCAATCTTTCAGCCAAGAACGCGGAAGAAGTTGAACGGTTGCGCCTGAAATACCTCAGTAAGAAAGGTGAAATCAATGCTTTGATGGCCGATTTCCGCAACGTGGCCGCTGATGAGAAGAAAACAGTAGGCATGAAAATCAATGAATTGAAGCAGATGGCGTTGGACAAAATCAATGCCTTGAAAGAGGAAGTACAGACTACCGCCGATGCTTCTGATGACATTGACTTGACTCGTACACCCTATCCTATCCGCTTGGGGACACGACATCCACTGACCATCGTGAAGAATCAAATCTGCGATATCTTTCAACGCATGGGCTTTGTGTTGGCTGATGGACCAGAGATTGATGACGATTTGCACGTTTTTACCAAGCTTAATTTTGCGTCAGATCATCCTGCCCGCGACATGCAAGACACATTCTTCGTGAGCAAACATCCCAATGACGTGACCAAAAACATATTGCTGCGCTCACATACATCAGGTGACCAGTCGCACTATATGGAGACCCATCAACCTCCTATCCGTATCATCTGCCCGGGAAGAGTTTACCGCAACGAGGCCATCTCGGCCCGCGCGCACTGCTTCTTCCATCAAGTAGAGGGTCTATATATTGACAAGAACGTGTCGTTTACCGACCTCAAGCAGGTATTGTTGACCTTTGCACGTGAGATGTTCGGTCCGGATACCGACATCAGACTGCGCCCCAGCTACTTCCCTTTCACCGAGCCAAGTGCCGAAATGGATATCTCTTGTTTCATTTGTGGTGGTGATGGTTGTGCCTTCTGCAAGCACACAGGTTGGGTAGAGATACTCGGTTGCGGCATGGTTGACCCCAACGTGCTGGAATCTTGCGGCATAGATAGTAAGGTATACAGCGGCTATGCCTTCGGAATGGGCGTGGAACGCATCACCAATCTGAAGTATCGTGTAAGCGACTTGCGCATGTTCTCAGAGAATGACCTGCGCTTCTTGAAGGAGTTCGAGGCAGCCTATTAATGACAAAAGACACGGACAGTAAGCTGATATCACCTGCCTGTGCCATCAAATAACTACAAAAAGACAGTCCATACGGATTGTCTTTTTTGTGTTTGTGCACGATACTTTACTGTCGAAAGCGTGATGCCGAATCGTCCATATCACACCTATTGTTCTATTTTCTCATAGTATCTCAATGCGCCTAAGGCCGTTGCTTCGGGATGTAACATGATGATAAGATCCCTTAATAATAGGTCGGGACGGAAAGGAGTCTCCTCAAAATAAGGTTTAACACTGCCATTACACTGATAAATCTGGCCCATCTTGAACGCTTTCAATCCATCATAACCATGATATTCGGCCAACAAATCTTTCTTCGTCATGAGCCTTTCGCCGTTGAATTTGAATGCCCACACGTCACTATCTCCAGCCTTTTCCAGCACTTCCTCAAACGATAAAGGCAGGCTACCGCTATGCTTATCACCCGAAAAGGCGTATGTTCCGTTGGCATCGGCTATCATTTGCCCCATCGTACTCATCCCTCCGGGGCAGTACCAAACGCTACCGGTCTTGCGTTCCGTTAAGATTGAACGCCCAGTGTGCCACGCTTGCGCCGTCGCCTTCAAGCCTTGATAAAGACTGTCCACAACATTAAATAGCGAATCGGCACGCTTTTCCTGACCGAACAACATGCCATAAAATTTCATCCACTCGGCTCTACCCAACGGAGAAGTTTCCATATAATCGGCCATCTCAATGATGGGCGCCCCCAATTGCGCCAACTTTCCATAACCACCGCTGTTTTCAAAAGGTGACAAGAACAACGCCTGCGGCCTCAATTCGATGATTTTTTCTAACTGGGGTGCCATGCCTTCACCACAATCCACAATCTTTCCCAATCGTACCCGCTCATGAATAGAGGGAATAAGGATGTACTTCAAGTCGGCAACACCAACGATTTGATTCAAACAACCTAAATATTCGAGCAGTTTGCAGTGAGCTGTTGTGAAGACAACGCTGCGCATTAGAGGCGTATAAACCAACGTTCCTTCGGGCAAATGATCCATTCGAGCCGAATCTTTCCTATCCACCAGCACATAAGTATGCAGCGTCTTGCCCTCCTGCCATGGGTCAACCAGTGTAACAACCGTATACAATTGGTGCTTCACCACCTTAATATGTTGGGCATACTTGAATGCCAATGGCTCCCCATCGCCCGAACTTGTCGACCCACTGCCATGTCGGCAACCCGCCAACAAGATGACCGTTAAGAGGACAAAAGCTCCAAACCAACGCAAAATAAATTTATTCTTCATGTCTTTTTGTTCTATACATGATGCAACATACCATGCCAAAACACGATACAAAAATACAAAATTATCGAACAAAAGCTACAATGAAGTGCCACGATTTTTCATCTTTCTACCATTATGTTCGCATGAAATATGAGAAGGAAAAAGAATGTTTTCCTACTATTTTGTGTCATAATTTTTGTTTATTCCAAAAAAATCATACCTTTGCCCAATATAACTATAACTAAACACTCAATTAACCATGGAAGAAGAAAAAGAAAACGTCATGAGCGGTCAGCTGGACTTCAAGAAGCTGTTTACCTTCTTAGGAATCATAGCCGTGACCGCTATCGTGTGGAACCTACCCATTGACACCTTTGGCATCGACGGATTGACCGTCATTCAACAGCGAATCATCGCCATTTTTGTATTCGCCACCCTGTCGTGGATCACCGAAGCCGTGCCTTCGTGGGCCACCTCATTAGCCATCATCACCGTGATGTGCTTAACTGTTTCAAACAACAGTCTTGCCATGTTCAAGGGCGAAGAGAATGAAGTATTCGGCACCTTGCTCAAATCAAAGGATATCATGGCTACCTTTGCCAACCCCGTTATCATCCTGTTCTTGGGCGGATTCATCCTCGCCATCGCAGCGACAAAATCGGGATTGGATGTCCTTTTGGCTCGTAACCTTATCAAACCGTTCGGACGCAAGAGTGAGAATGTACTTTTAGGATTCCTCCTCATCACCGGTATTTTCTCCATGTTTGTCAGCAATACCGCCACGGCAGCCATGATGCTCACCTTCCTCACCCCTGTATTCGCAGCCCTTCCACCCAACGGTAAGGGTCGCATCGCACTGACTATGAGCATCCCTGTAGCCGCCAACCTTGGAGGTATGGCCACGCCCATCGGCACACCACCGAACGCAATCGCACTACAAGCCCTCAACGACCCTGAAGGACTGAACATGGGTATCGGCTTTGGTAACTGGATGGCCTTCATGTTTCCATTAGTCATCGTCCTGCTGTTCATTTCGTGGCGCATTATCCTGAAATTCTTCCCCTTTACCCAGAAGACCATTGAGTTGGAAATCAAAGGGCGCATACAGAGTGGATGGCGCATGTGGGTAGTAAGCGGAACCTTCATCATCACCATTCTTCTCTGGCTCATCCCGGGTAAGATTACCGGCATGGACTCTAACACCGTGGCCATGGTACCCATGGGTATTTTCGCCATTACGGGCGTCATTACAGGAAAAGATCTGCAAGAAATCAACTGGAGTGTTATCTGGATGGTGGCCGGCGGATTCGCCTTAGGCCTCGGCATGAACGGTTCAGGCTTGGCCGACCGTGCCATTGAGAGCATTCCTTTCAAGGAATTTAGTCCGGTAATCATACTGATTTTGTCGGGATTGATTTGTTATTTCTTGTCCAACTTCATCTCCAACACCGCAACAGCAGCCTTGCTGGTTCCGATATTGAGCGTTGTATGTGCAGGCATGGGCGACACCCTCAATTCCATTGGCGGCACATCTACGATATTGATCGGTATTGCCATCGCTGCTTCTTCAGCCATGTGCTTGCCTATCTCAACGCCACCAAACGCCATCGCCTATTCAACAGGACTGGTCAAGCAGAACGACATGCTCAAGGTGGGCTTAACTGTGGGTATCATCAGCATGATATTGGGTTACGCACTCCTGTTCTTTATTGGCGAGACCCATTTGCTGTAACATAGCGAATTGAACACCACGACCCGCTGTGAGCATCCTAATCCAGCGGTATCATGGGTGTGAATATTCTTGACAAGCAGCCGCTTCATATTTGGCTTATTTACAAACAACAATCGTTTCGTTGCAAATAAGCCAAATATGAAGCGGCTTTCAGATGTACCTGTGAGCCAATACGTTATGGTTAATAATCACACTCAGGGGGTTGTTTTTCAAGCTTTTCTTCATTAAAAGCATTGCTTTAAGGCTGCAATCTACATGCTTTTGCAAAGCAAGAGCATGTAAATTGAGCACCAAAGTGATGCATATAAGCTAATAAAAGCTACGCGCTGAAGGTAAAATTCGCATTTTCAGCCACGCTTATCTCTTATTTGCATCCTGTTTGCCTATTGAATTTTTCTAGATTGAAAGATTTGAAGTATCGTTTTTGGGGTATTATTTGGTAAAAAAAGTCAACGACATGCGCCATCTTCCACCCACTGCTCTCTACTTAAACGAATAACGGCTGCGGATGAAAGTATGTCATCCATCCAGTCCATTTGTCATATATGCAAACGTCATCGGTCCCAGTTAAGCGATTCAACTGCAGTCGATTTTTTGGACATCCAAATGGATGACGGGACAAACGTTTACTGTATTTTCTTGTAACTGAACACCGCCCACACATCGATGACGATGGCGAACAGAAGCAAGATGAGCAGGTCTTGGGCTATGGAAGCCAAGTTGCCCCCTCGAATAAACACCGTTCGCATGCCCTCGATGAAGTAGGTCACGGGGTTAGCCAGCGTCAACTTTTGCGCCCAATCGGGCATACTGGATACGGGAGTGAACAATCCACTGAGCATCATGACAAACATAATGATGAAAAACATCACGAACATGGCTTCCTGCATGGCATCACTATAGTTGGAAATGATGAGTCCGATGCCGCTGAATATCAAGGCCAGGAGCATGGACAACAGGAATATCAACACGATGTTGCCTGCCGGAAAAATGCCAAAAACCAGCCAAGCCAGGAAGATGCACTCTATGATGACGACAGCAGATATGAGCCAATAGGGAATCATTTTGGAGAGAATAAACTGGAGTTTGCTCACAGGCGTCACGTTCATCTGCTCAATCGTGCCGGCTTCTTTTTCGCTGACAATGTTCAAGGCCAAGAGAAAACCACACAGCATGATGACCACCAACGACATCAGGGCAGGAATCATGAACAGCTTGTAGCTCTTGTGAGGATTGAACAGTGCCACGGTAGAGAACGGCGACTCCATCGGTTTGACTTGTCCGTCTTGTAAGTTTTGGTTCACAATCTGGGCCAAATATGCCGATCCCATACCGCCTTTGGTACCATCCACGGCATTGGCTGAGATGAGTACCTGTGGCTGTTGTCCGTTCACATGGTCACGCTCGTAGTCGTGAGGGATGGTGAGTACCACGTCGGCATCATTCCTCTTGATGGCCTGCATAGCCTCTTCATTGGTCTGAGCCATTCCGGAGAACTTAAAATAGGGCGATGATTGGATGCGCTGCACCAAGCGTTGCGACAGCGTACTGTGATCGTTGTCAACCACGGTGATATAGATGTTTTTCACCTCCATACTGGTAATCCACGGAAACACCAGCATGATGGCGATTGGAAAAAACAGTATCAGCTTGGGTATGAATGGATTGTGCCGAATCTGGATGAATTCTTTCTCGATGAGATAGGACAGTGTCATGACAGTCTGATTTTAAATTTCTTCAACGCAACGGCTAACAATACAACGGCCATGGCTGTGAGTACAGCCAGTTCTTTGTACACCATCTGCACATCAACGCCCATAATCATCAGTTTCTTCATGGCCGACACATACCATCTGGCTGGGATGATAGCCGAGAGATAACGCAGAATGGCCGGCATACTCTCGATGGGATAAATCATTCCAGAGAGCATCGTGCTAGGCATCATGAGCAACATACCCGACATCAACAAGGCCACTACTTGCGTGTTGGCAACCACACTGATGAGCAATCCCAATGCCAACGACAGCAGAATGTACAGCAACGAAACACCAAAGATGAGTGCCACGTTGCCCGCAATGGGCACGGCCAGGATAAACTTCGAGATGAGTAGGATGCTGATGAGTATCATGATGGACAGCACAAAGTAAGGCACAGCCTTGGCTATCATGATATACAGCGGCTTGACGGGCGATACCAGGAGCACCTCCATCGTACCTCTTTCTTTCTCACGGACGATGCTCACCGAGGTCATCATGGCGCAAATGAGCATCATGAGCATACCCATGGTGCCAGGAACAAAGTTATATGCACTCTTCATCTGTGGATTATACAGCAGTTGGGTGTTGACGGCAGGCCTGCTTTCTCCATGCATTTCCCTCGTCAGTTCGTCCATCACGATTTGTTGGGCATACGACACTTGCTGTTCAGCGATGTTCGGATCCGTGTAATCAGCGATAAATTGAACGCCAGCCTGCCCGCTGTACCGATTGTTTCCGAAATCGGGAGAGAAGGCGATGGCCATGTTCACCTTGTTGTCTGACAGCAGTTGTTTGGCCTCTTTCGTCGTTCCAACCGTATGAGTGACGATGAAATTTCCCGACGCATCCAGACTGTTTACCACTTGTTGCGTACGACTATCCATCGAAGAAGTGACAATGGCCACCTTCACATCCTTGATGTCGGTGGTGATAGCGAAGCCAAAAACAAGCATCATCACTACCGGCATGCCAAAAAGAATCAGCATGGTGCGCCGATCTCTCATGATGTGTTTCGTCTCTTTGATGACAAATGAGTTAAACTGATTCATTCTTTTTCTCGCTAAACATTATTCTCCACGGGTGGCTTGGCGTGCCAACAGCGTAAACACCTCGTCCATGTCGTTGCATCGGTACGTGCGTTTCAGCTCGTTGGGTGTACCCATGGCACGAATCTTTCCATCCACCATGATGGAGATACGGTCACAATATTCGGCCTCATCCATATAGTGCGTGGTGACAAACACGGTGATTCCGCGCGCCGAGGCAGCATAGATGAGTTCCCAAAACTGTCGCCTCGTGGCCGGATCCACGCCCCCAGTAGGCTCATCAAGGAACACCACTTCGGGTTCATGGAAGATACTTACCGAGAAGGCGAGCTTCTGTTTCCACCCCAATGGCAGCGACTTGACCAGCGAATCACGATGCTCTTCAAAATGCAACTGCTTGAGCATGTCGTCCATCTTGCTGGCAATGGCTTGCTTACCCATGCCATAGATGCCGCCAAAAAGCTTGATATTCTGGGCCACGGTCATGTCTTCATACAGAGAAAAGCGTTGACTCATGTAGCCAATGTGCTTCTTAATCTGCTCCGAATGCTTGCGTATGTCAAATCCAGCCACCTTCCCTTTGCCGCTTGTGGGCTTGTTCAATCCAGTGAGCATGTGCATGGCAGTGGTCTTTCCAGCACCGTTTGCGCCTAAAAAGCCAAAGATTTCGCCACGATGAACGCTGAAAGAAATGTCGTCAACGGCATGGAACGAGCCGAAAGCCTTGACCAGATGTTCAACCTGTATCACGTCTTCCGCCTTCTCTTGCTGCCCCTTTTCCATCATTCCTTGCTGCACCTGGGCAGACTTATCCTCATGCTTCAGTCCTTCAGGATTGAAGATTTCGGCAAATTGCGTTAAGATTTCATCGGGACCATCGATAGCTCTCACCCGTCCATTGTCCAGAAAAGCCACCCGCTCACAGCAGCGAATCTCGTCCAAGTAGGGCGTTGCGGCCACGATGGTGATATTCCTTTCCTTCAGCATTCCCAGCATCTGCCACAATTCTTTGCGCGAAACAGGATCGACACCCGTGGTGGGTTCATCCAAAAACAGCACGCTGGGTTGATGAACAAGCGCACAAGAAAGAGCCAATTTCTGTTTCATACCACCCGACAACGCACCTGCCTTGCGATTTTTGAAAGGCTCTATCTGCGAGTAAATGGCTTTGATTCCATCATATCCGGCAGCGATGGTGGTGCCAAAAAGATCAGCAAAAAACTTGAGATTCTCCTCAACTGTCAAATCTTGATACAACGAAAACTTGCCCGGCATGTAGCCCACACGCTGGCGAATTTCTTTATATTGCCTCACCACGTCATAGCCTTCAACACTTACAGTGCCCGCATCTGCCAGCAAAAGTGATGCCATAATGCGAAACAGAGATGTCTTGCCGGCACCATCGGGGCCAATAAGTCCGAACACTTCTCCTTGCTTCACGCTGAAAGAAACATCATCCAGCGCCTGAACATCATCGTAACTTTTGGTGATATGACTTACTTCTATCGCGTTCATTCTTATCTTACAACTTCATCCCACCATACATACCAATCTTGATGTGACCGTCATTTTGCACGGCAATCTTCACGGCATACACCTGATCGGCACGTTCGTCATCGGTCAAGATGGTTTTGGGGGTGAATTCAGAGCGTGGCGATATCCAAACCACCTTTCCCTTGTACTCCTTGCTGGTGTCATCTCCGTAATCGCTAAAGACGGTCACTTGCTGCCCAATCTTCACCTTTTCCAACTGCCGACTGGTAATATAGGCGCGCAAGAAGAGGTTCTTGGTATCAGCAACTTTGAACAATGGCTTGCCGATAGAGGCAAACTCGCCTTCTTCAGCATATTTCTCAAGCACGGTACCCGTAAGCGGTGAGGTGACATGACACTTCTTCAGTTGGTCAAGTACCTGATGTTTTTGGATGTCGTTCGCACTGATTTGGGAATTCAGTGCACGCGTACTATTGTTCAAAGAAGACTGCTGTGCAGCCAATTGACGTTTCAACACCCGAACGGCCGACGTGGCATCGTCCAATTGTTTGCGGTTGGCAGCCCCATCATTCACCAGTCCTTCAAATCGTTGACGCTCCTGTTCGGCCTGCTTGAGCTGCTGTCTGAGCACGGCTATCTGCGCGTTCACATCCGGTTTCTGACTGGCAATTGACTTGGAGTTGGCCCCTACCTGACGGGCTTTCAAGGTCAATTGAACCGTATCTATCAAACCTACCTGCTGCCCTTCACTCACTTCAGAGCCTTCGGTAACCCCCAGTTGCAACAGTCTGCCGTTCTGTTCGGCCGACACAACGACCTCCGTCGCTTCAAAAAGACCAGTCGCATCGTATTTATTCTCGTGTGACGAACATGCTGACAAGATGCCAACAAGCCCGACCATCACTATCTTTATCGTTTTCATATCAGTTGTTATTGATGTTTTTTAGTTGATAAATTGCTTGCAAGAGCTGTATTTCGTGAATGGTTTTCTGCTGCCGTGCCTCGCTCACCGCATTGACATCGCGCAGCATTTCGTTGACGCTCTCAATGCCATTCTGCACCTTTTTCACCGACGTGTCATGGATGCGCTCACGCAAAGTGATGATGCGCGTGTCTTGTTCCAGCTTCTTACGCAGGTCATCCACCACCCCAGCCGACTGCTGGTTTTGCAAACGTGTGTTGAAAAGGAAAGTTTCACGCTCGCTTTCAATCTGCCTTTTCTTGGTTTCCAGATTCCTCAAATCGTTCTTACGCGTATAAAAAGGTGCCACGTTCCATGACAACGTAATGCCACCTGCAATCATACCCGGACGCATCATGTCCATCACTTTGTTATGATACATGCCCATGGCGAAAGCACTTATCGTGGGATTGAGCTGACTGTTCAATGCCTTGCGCTGCGTATCGAGCAATTTTGACTGCGCTGCGAAGTACGATAATTCGGGACGATGCGACGTGCTGTCCGGTAAAACTTCCGGCATGACAGGCTTCGCCAGTTGGGTTTTCTCATCCACCTCCTGTCCAATGAACAGTCCCAGCATCCGCGCATACGAGCGTCGTGAGGCACGAAGACTACCCTCTTGCTGCTCGGCACGAACCTGTTCTACGGCCACTGCATCCAAATCAGACTGGTTGGCAACGCCACCTTTCAGCATGGCTTCAACAGTAGTGCGGCTCAACTGCAAGTCGTTTTGTAAGAGTTTTACTTGCTTGAGCTGTTCATCCAGCATCAGAATGCCGAAATATAGCTGATCCACTCGTTGGTTGATGTCGTACAAACGCACGTTCAGCTGGTTTTCGTCAACCTCGGCTTGCGCCTTAGCCAGCTGCTTACGAGCGGCGATACCACCTCCATCGTAAATCACCTGGTTAACCTGTACGCTTCCATTGAGCAGGTAGTTCTTCATATCTGCCATGCCCGTAGCCTTCATTTGTTCAGGCAAATCGAGCGGATCGGTGAACCCATTGGCTCCCAAACTAACCTTCACTTGTGGCAAATAGGCCTTTGAAGCGTTGGAGACCGTGTAGTTCTTGCTCTGCCTAACCAACTCGTATTGCTTGATGACGGGATACTGTCTGCGTGCCAACTCATGGCAACGCTCCAACGTAAGCTGGGCAAAGCCTTGCACGGCAACGACAGACAACAGCAGCATTATGATTCGTTGTTTCATATACTTTGTGTTAGTTATGTTTGCAAAAATACAATATTTTGCTGTAACTGCTCTTACCCTTTATGCTTTAAATATGTTCTTTTTGTACGATTGTATAAGATAAAAAGGTTAAAACGAGCATTAATCGTAATTATGATGTTGCTTTTCACTATGTCATTGAATGCCAAAAACGGCATTGTATGCACAGAACCTGATGAAGCAGGTCAGCCCATTATTACAACGCAAAATGTTAAGTTTTTTGTGTGAAAAACGCCCCTAAAACGGCTCTTCAAATCTTTTAATCTGGAAAAAATCAATAGGCTCGGAGGATGTAAACAAGGAATAATTTGGATGGAAATATTGATTTTTTGCGCAAAAACAATGATTTTTCACCACAAAATGCAGCACTTTGGCGGTCTATCCACATGCTTTTGCGCTGCAAAGTCATGTGAATTGGCGGCCAAAAGCAATGCTTTTGCCTAAAAAATGGGTGGAAAAAGATGGGACAAGGGTTATATATAGACGTAATTCTTTATATATCAACTATATACAAAAATCGCTCATATTTGGCGTATTTGCGCCCAAGTCTGCTTTGTTCGCAAATACGTCCAATATAAGAAGGCTTGTTGTTAAGAAAAATTACATCCATGAACAAGCCTGATTCCCTATCCGACAGCGTGAAAGACCGATGGCTTATTTTCGTTTTTTATCGATAAAACACAGTGCAGCACCAATGGCTGTGCAGAATTCACTGTACTTGGGAATGATGAAATTCACGCCATACAACTTCTCCAAGCCACCGAATATGGACTTGCACTGAGGCAGAAGCGTGAGGTTGCCGATGAGGACAAAGTTCTTAATGCCCGACCCTAACGACGCCAGGATGGTGCTGCTTCCGATGGTTTGTAGCACCATGGTGATGATGCCCAGTGCAATGTCTTCGCGCGAGGCATTGCTCTTGGCGTTGCCAAAGAGTGAGGCAGTGGCAGTTTTGGGTAGGTTGGGCAGCGGATTGGGACTGATGTCGCCAATGCGCACGTCGATGTTCGAACCGTCACCTTGCATGGCCAACATGGAAATCTGCTTGATATCGTCGGTCTTGAGCATGATGCGCGACAGTCCGATGAGCGTTCCTCCTCCCAATCCCATGCCGCCAATGTGGCGGATGTCATCGCCTAAGCATTGAATAAGACTGGTTCCGGTGCCCATACTCACAACGATCATGTCGTCTAACTCGGTCTCAAATTGTGCTCCAAGACCATTGCAGATAAACTCTTCTGCCTTGGCCGTGGGCAATCCATACACAGGATCATCAACGTAAGCCGCACCAACACCGGTGAGCATCACCTGCTCTACCTCGCCAAGAGCAATCTTGTTGTCGTGCAAATACTTGCCAAACGCACCATAAAGAGAGGTCACCGGGTCGGTAGCCTTGATGCGAATGGGGGCCACCACGGTGCCATCATCATTAATTCCCACAATTTTTGTCGTACTGATTCCTACATCAATTCCTATTACAATAGCCATAATTACTGTTTTATTGCTTGCAAAAATAGCGCAAACCGAAAACAGAGAAAGTTCACTTTCTATGTTAAGGTGCAGCCTATTTTATGCACAATTAGTGCAAACCGAAAACAGAGAAAGTTCACTTTCTATGTTAAGGTGCAGCCTATTTTCTGCAAAATTACAACATTATCAATAATTATTTGTACATTTGAAGCAAAATAAAAACCAAGCAATCATGGAAGAAAAGACATATCATGTGGTAGCTGCCATCATCAAGGACGGCGACAAATACTTGTGCATGCAGCGTGGACGCTCTCGCTATGCGTACATTTCAGAACACTGGGAGTTTCCTGGTGGAAAGGTTGAAGAGGGTGAATCTGACCACGAAGCACTGGTGAGAGAAATCAAGGAAGAGATGGATTGGGATGTATTTGTAGGCAGAAAAGTGGGAACAGTGAAATTCCACTATCCCGATTTCAACATGCATCTCACGGCTTACCTTTGCAAAGGCGGTGACGGAGAGTTCAAGATGTTGGAACACTTGGACTACAAATGGCTCACCATAGATGAGTTGAATGACCTGAAATGGACGGAGGCTGACAGAAAACTGATAGAAATTCTCAAGTCAAATTCAATCTGATGACAAACGATTTACGGCAAAAGATGCAGCAGTTGGTTGAAGAGCTCAACCGTGCATCAGACAATTATTATAGTGGACGCACAGAGTCGATGACCGACTTTGAATGGGATGCCAAGTTCGATGAGCTGAAACGACTGGAACAAGAAAGTGGATTGGTGCTGCCAGACAGTCCCACCACGAATGTTTCTGACGGCACAATCACCGGACAGAAAGAGGCACACGAGTTTCCAATGCTGTCACTGGCGAAGACCAAGAAGCCCGAAGAACTGGTAAAATGGGCTGAAGGACGACCGATATGGCTGTCGTGGAAGCTGGACGGTTTGACCCTCGTGGTGACCTATGACAATGGAAAACTCACCAAAGTGGTAACGCGTGGCAACGGACACGTGGGCACCAACATCACCCATCTGGCTCCTGCCATCCAGGGAATTCCTGCTACCATCAAGAACAGTGGGCATCTTGTGATTCGCGGAGAGGCTGTGATTTCGTATGCAGACTTTGAAGTATTCAACATGGAAGCAGACGAAGCATACGCCAACCCTCGCAACCTCGCATCGGGATCGCTTACGTTGAAGGATGTCGAAGAGGTGAAACGGCGCAAAATACAGTGGATTCCGTTCACGCTGGTGCACACAGATGAGACGATAAACTCTTGGGGAGAACGCTTGGATTGGCTTAGAGAAATGGGCTTCAACGTGGTGAAACACGAACGCATCAGCGACCCTTCCATCCACAACGTGAACCAAGCCATTGAACAATGGACCAACCTGGTGACCCACAACCAATGTCCCTTCCCCGTCGATGGCTTGGTTATCACGTTCGATGACACTGCCTTTGCCGCCACAGGGTCTATCACTGGCCATCATGCCACACGCGCCGGACTGGCCTTTAAGTGGCAAGATGAAGCGGCTACCACCGAACTTGAGTACATTGAATGGTCGTGCGCAGCGTCTACCATCTCACCCGTTGCAGTGTTCAAGCCTGTAGAATTGGAGGGAACAACCGTGAAAAAGGCATCGCTGTGCAATATCAGTGAATGCGAAAGGTTGGGCATTGGCGGCCCCGGCAGCGTGCTGTCAGTGATCAAGGCCAACAAGATTATCCCGAAAGTGATTAAGGTTGTGCAAACCATTGGGGCCTTGGAGATACCGCACGAATGCCCCGTTTGCCATCATCAAACACGCATCGACATCAGCCAGGCAAGCGGTACACGCACCCTTCACTGCACCAACGACGCCTGTCCGGCTAAACAATTGAAGAAATTCAATCGCTTTGTGTCGAAAAACGGCATGGACATTGATGGCATTTCTGAGCAAACGTTGGCCAAATTCATCAACTTAGGATGGCTCAACACCTACGCTGACATCTACCGTTTACCCAATTATGCCCAACAAATCGCGTCATTGGAAGGATTTGGAAACAAGTCAGCGGGCAACATGATGCGCTCCATTGAGAAGTCAAGGACTGTGGAAGCGCGCAAATTCCTTTATGCCTTGACCATTCCCATGTGTGGTGTTGACGCTTGCAAGCGTTTGTTGGACGCTTATTCTTTGCACGAACTCATCCGCAAAGCCATTGAGGCAGCCACGCCAGAGGCGTTTGCTAACATCCCCGGAATTGGTCCGGAGACATCGGCTTCGGTTGTAAAATGGTTCCAAGTGGAAGCAAACAGAAACGTGGTGGATGACCTGTTGAAGATGTTAAACATTGAACAGCCGTCCACACAACCTACAGGTGCGAGGTGCGAAGGCTTCACTTTCGTCATCACAGGCGACGTACATCACTACAAAAACCGCGCTGAACTCAAGGATTACATCGAGAGTCAAGGCGGACATGTGACAGGAAGCGTGAGCAAGTCGACCAACTACCTTATTAATAATGATGTGAATTCTACCTCCGGAAAGAATAAAAAAGCAAAAGAATTGGGGATAGAGATTATATCAGAAGATCAATTCAGAGAACAATTCACCTGAGTTTTTTCTTTTTCATCCCGCAACATCCGTCGCATTGACTACTGAGTTCATCACGTCAAACACCTTGATAAACCAGCACAAACAGGACGCATGTTGCGGGGTGATGGATGTCAGTTAGAACGTCCACTTTGCAGCTAAAGTTGGAATGGCATAGAACTTATTGTTTTTTCCATGGTCATTCCAAACGAAATTATTGCTGAGTTCCACCTCTGAACCGATGCTCAGGTTAACCCCTTCCCAACCCTTGATGGCATTAAGGTTGACCCACAACTGTGGTTCAGACAAAAAGATGAAATTACCGTTTACATTCGAATCGTACCAAAGATCACAAAAACCGCTGAACGACATCAGGTTGTTGGCGAAGTTAATGCTCCACACTTCCGTGAGTTGCACACTGCTGAAAGCCTTCGCACCCATGTGCCTACTCTTGAAAAACTGCTTATACAACAATTGAACCGAGAAGGTTTTTGAGAAATTGTCGTTGTGCCAGTTCCACGCACCACCCAGCAATGCAGCATGTTGAAAGCGGGTTGCGTTCCAAGTTTTCTCATTAGAAGACAGTCCACCGTTATACTCAACGTGTGCGGCCCACTGCTTGTTGGGCGTCAGATTGAACTCACGGGATATCTCCCAATAAGCACCAGCCACGCCATCACGCTGGTAATCGAGGTCAGTAAACATGTAAGTACTCCCCCACTTGTCTGCTTTGAACATTTCCACGGTTGTTGTTACCGACGGACGCCCACTCAACTCGCTGTAGATGTTGTGGCCTAAATCGTAATGAAACTGTACGTTTTGCGCTACTGCCGACAGGCTTAGACCCGCCAAAAGCATGGTGATGATTTTTGTTTTCATATCGATAAAATCGTGTTTTGTGATATATTGTCGGCCGCAAAGTTACGAAAACAGATGGAGTTTCATGCCCTATTTTTTCACAAATCATAGCATTTGTTTGCAAATACACCTGCAAACGACTACCTCTGTGCACCATTCCATCCCATCAGACAAAGACTCTTCGCACACATAGGGCACAGGAAGAAAAAGCGTTTTTTACATCTTTTCATTCTCTCTATTATTCTCTTATTTCACATAATTTAATGATTGAGTTCCATATTCATTAACGCTTTTTTCTTACTTTTGTCACAATATGCGAATAGACATCATTACAGTTTTGCCCGAAATGCTCGAGGGATTCGTCAACGAATCCATTCTATTGCGAGCACAAAAGAAGGGATTAGCCGAGATACACCTACACCATTTGCGCGATTACACCACCGACAAGTGGCGACGCGTGGACGATTATCCGTACGGTGGCTTTGCCGGTATGGTGATGCAGTGCGAGCCTATTGACCGCTGTATCACCGCCTTGAAGGCCGAAAGGGAATACGATGAGGTAATTTTCACATCTCCCGACGGTGAACAGTTCAACCAACAGGTGGCCAATGACCTATCCATGAAGGGCAACATCATCATTCTTTGCGGCCACTACAAAGGCATAGACCAGCGCATTCGCGACCATCTAATCACTCGTGAGATTAGCATTGGCGACTACGTCTTAACGGGTGGCGAGCTGGCTGCGGCTGTGATGGCCGATGCCATCATACGCCTTGTCCCAGGAGTAATCAGTGATGAGCAGAGCGCACTGAGTGACTCGTTCCAAGACAACATGCTCTCCGCCCCCATCTACACACGCCCGGCCGACTACAAAGGGTGGAAGGTTCCCGAGATATTGCTCAGCGGCAACGAGGCGAAAATCAAGAACTGGGAAATGGAACAGGCCATGGAACGTACCCGCAGACTGCGCCCCGACCTGCTGGAAGACACGCCCCACAATCCTCAAGAACATGATTGACAAACAATTAAAACTATATTATCTTTAAAACCTATGACTAAATTTATTGAGAAACCACAACCCTCATTTCCAGAAGCTGTAAGAAAAGGATGCAACCGACTTTTCGACTTCCATGGCCGCACACGTCGTTCAGACTTCTGGTGGTTTATGTTAGCCTACATGGTATGCTATTTCATCCTAACCAATATCTGTAAGGCTTTCCTGCCACTACTGGCTGCCGCCATCTGTGACCTTGCTGTCTTATCGCTTGCCCTTGCCATCACTGTGCGCCGATTGCAAGACCGTGGTGCCAGCAAATGGTGGGTTTTCGCAAACTATGCATCAACAGTTGTCTACACACTATATATTTATGGAACAGGAATTGGCGAAGAATTGATGAGTGTCAATGCCAGTCCAGCAGTCAGCATGAGCGTGCTCACCGACCCCATCTTCATCATCTCGCTGATCGTCGTCATGATTACAGGTCTGGTAACGTTCGTGCTTTGCTTGCTGGATGGAAAACCCCAGCCTAATAAGTACGGCCCCTCACCCAAATACATCATCCAAGAAGAAACGACACACGAACAGCATCTTGAAGCAACAGCATAAGCAGTTGTTTATCAGCAAGATGCGACATTCCCTGCAAATGCATTGCCTTTGGGTGCCAAACTCAATGCTTTTACACGGCAATGTCAATGAGATTGGACGCTAAACTCAATGCGTTTGCGTTACGAGGCCACGGCAAATCAAATCAATCTACCGAGTTCACCATCGTCCTCAAGCGACAGCTCGTGTAGAAACAAATCATGATAAGGTTTCGCAGAAGGCATTGCCCAGCATGAAGCCCTCTTGATACAACCGCTCCAGCCTGCCTATATCTTTCTCCATCCGTCCCACCTCCATGGGTCTTTGGGGCCTGATACACACAACCTTCCCCAACTCCTCGAGCCGCTCCACCAGTTCCAGTTGCTCGTTGTAAGCGGCCACTCGGCGGCTCAGGGCCACGCGCAGACGGGGATATTTCTTATAGATAAAGGCAGGTATCTTACGGTCGCGTTCCTTGCTGCGGTAGCCTTTGTTGCGCGTCAAAATCACCACGTTCTGCGGATGCCCCGTCTCTATGGCCCGCATCACAGGAATAGAGTCGACGATACCGCCATCGAGCATGGGTATGCCATCTACCCTTACGATTTTGCTAACATACGGCAAACTGCTCGAAGCGCGCACAATGTCCAGCGAACGCTGCCGGTCTTTCGACTCCGTGAGGTATTCCGCTTGTCCCGTCAGACAGTTGGTTGTCACCATTTCGAAGGTCGCTGACCACTGAAAATACGTATCAAAATCGAATGGGACATATTCGTTTGGAAATTTATCATACAACAATTCTTGATCAAAGATGCAACCCTGTCTGAGTAAATGTCGCCAACCAATGTAGCCATATTGAGTCAAAAAGTCGATGTTAGACAAGCGCGCCCTGCGCGGTTGCCTGCTGATGTACGACATGCCATTACACGCACCGGCCGACACGGCGACGACATGACGGAAATATACACCATGCTTCATGAAAGCATCCAGAACACCACTGGTAAACACGCCACGCATGCCGCCACCTTCCAACACCAGTCCTGTATTCCTCTCAATATGCATAAAAACAAGTTATTTATTGCCACAAAGTTACAATTTTTCAATCACTTTTTATTATCTTTGCCGAGAATAAGGTTGTCGCGGACGACAAATCACCGTTTTGTAATATCCATGACAAGCCGCAACAGATTACTACACTAACAAAAATTATTATCATGTTCGACCAACAAACTTACATAAGACGCCGCGCCCAACTGAAAAAAGAAGTGGGCCAAGGCCTCATCATCCTGTTTGGCAACAACGAATCGCCTGCCAACGGACCCTTTAACGGGTATCATCCTTTTCGCCAAGACTCGTCGTTTCTGTATTATTTTGGACAGAACAGAGACGGATTGGTGGGCGTCATCGACATCGACAACGACACCGAAACCTTGATTGGCGACGACATCGACATAGAAGACATCGTTTGGTTTGGCTCTGTAGACAGCGTCAAGGACATGGCCGAACAAGTTGGAGTGAAGAACTCGGCCCCGATGAAGCATCTCAAAACCCTCTGCAACGCAGCCATCGGCAGCAAGCGCAAGATACATTTTCTGCCGCCTTACCGCCACGACATCAAGCTGCAGATATACGACTTGCTGGGCATTCATCCCAGTCAGCAGAAAGAAAGCGCCTCACTCGATCTCATCAAGGCTGTCGTAAAGATGCGTTCCACCAAGGAACCGCAGGAGATTGAAGAACTGGAACGTGCGGCGAAGATTGGCTATCTGATGCACACCACTGCCATGCGCCTGACCAAACCCGGTGTAACCGAGAAGTATGTAGGCGGTCAGGTAGACGGCATCGCCAACTCGTATGGTGCCATGGTGAGCTTCCCAACCATCTTCTCGCAGCACGGCGAAATCATGCACGGCAATCCCTCACTGGCCAAGCTCGAAGCCGGAAGGCTGGCACTGTGTGATGCCGGAGCTGAAACGGTGAACAATTATTGTTCGGACAACACTCGAACATATCCCGTTAGTGGCAAATTTACGCAACGACAGCTGGAGATTTACAGCATTGTAGAGGCTTGCCACGACCATGCACTCGAAATTGCAAAACCAGGAGTGAAGTACATGGACGTGCATTTCTCTGTATGCAAGCTCATGACAGAGCGACTGAAAGAACTGGGACTGATGAAAGGTGACACCGAAGAGGCTGTCAGAGCTGGCGCTCATGCCATGTTCTTGCCGCACGGACTGGGCCACATGATGGGCATGGACGTACACGACATGGAAGCCTTGGGACAAATCTATGTGGGATTTGACGATGAGACTCGTCCCAATCTCGAACAGTTCGGCACCAATGCCCTGCGCATGGGACGCCGCCTGGAAGAAGGATTTGTGGTGACAGACGAACCGGGCATTTACTTTATTCCTGCCCTCATCGATGACTGGAGAGCATCTGGACACTGTAAAGAGTTCTTGAATTTTGAACTTTTGGAAACCTACAAAGATTTTGGAGGTATTCGTATTGAAGACGATATCCTAATTACCAAAGACGGATGCCGCTTCCTTGGAAAAGACCGCATACCCTATCATCCCAAAGATGTAGAAGCATTTATGGCTAACAATTCAACTAAATAATTTATTAAAACTATTCAAAAACATGAAGAAAATTTTAACGTTCGCCCTCTTGGCCATCATGGCAACGGGCGCACAGGCAGCTAAGAAAAAGACTGCCCCAAAAAACAACAAGCCAGTATTTACTGTTGTTAAGCAAAACAAGATTACGAGTATTAAAGACCAAAACCGTAGTGGTACGTGCTGGGCTTATTCTACCTTGAGCTTCTTGGAAAGTGAAATCTTGAAGAAGACAGGGAAAACGTACGACCTGTGCGAGATGTTCGTAGCACACAAAACATACCAAGACCGAGCTGAAAAGGCTGTACGCATGCACGGTGATGTAAGTTTCGCACAAGGAGGTAGTGCATACGACCCTATCTATTGTTGGCAACACTATGGTATGGTACCCGAAACAGCAATGCCATTGCCTGGCACAATGACAGGTGACTCGTTGGCTAACTTTGGCGAGTTCTTTGATCTATTGACACCATACGTTGAAACGATCGCAAAAAGTAAGCAAAAGAAAATTTCTTCTACATGGAAAAATGGATTGGTAGGTATTCTTGATGCTTACCTTGGCAAAACTCCTGAAACATTTACTTACGAAGGAAAAACTTATACTCCACAATCGTTTGCGGCAAGCTTGGGCTTGGATATGAACGACTATGTACACTTCACCAGCTACACGCATCATCCTTTCTGGACTCAATTTGCTGTTGAGGTACAAGACAACTGGCGTTGGCCTTTGAGCTGGAACGTTCCTATTGAAGAGATTTGCAACATCATTGATAACGCCATCAACAATGGTTATACCGTAGCATGGGGCGGAGATGTTTCTGAAGACGGATTCACACGCAATGGTTTAGGTATTGCTTACGACCTGAAGAAAGCACGCGATTTGTCTGGAACAGACGCTGACCGTTGGGTTAAAATGTCCAACTCCTCAAAGAAAGCCAAAGCAGATTCATTAGGTATCAACGCCCCGGAAGTTGTTCCTACACAAG